>JAOHKG010000005.1 GCA_028101095.1 Fidelibacterota bacterium
TAATCTAAATAGGTCTCTTTCATCTTTTCGATTAAACCATTCAACTAACACAAATAATAAAATAAAAATAACTCCACCACGATTTGTTGAAGGTATTCCAATTTCTAAAATCATTCTAAATAAATAATTAAACGCACTTTCTAGACTCTCACTTCTAAAAAACACCCAAGCTATCATTACTAAAAGAAATGTAACTCCCATTTGAAATAGTTCTTTCAAATTTGGTAACCATCTATCCTCTGCAACTGTAGATGTAGTGTATTTTCTATTTTTTTCTTGTAAAAATAATGGGATATAGAACACAGCATGTATCATGCCCCATGCAATGAAAGTCCAATTAGCACCATGCCAAAACCCACTTACAATAAATATTATAAATATATTTCTTATTGAAAACCATTTGCCTCTCTTTGAGCCGCCTAATGGAATGTAGAGATAATCTCTGAACCATGTAGATAACGAGATGTGCCATCTTCTCCAAAATTCTCCTATATCTCTTGAAAAATATGGAAATTTAAAATTAGACATTAATTCAAATCCAAAAAGTTTGGATGTACCAATAGCAACATCAGAATACCCACTAAAATCACAATAGATTTGAAATGAGAAATAAATGAGTCCTAATAAAAGAGTTCCACCATCTAAAGTCTGATAGTTATCAAAAACATAATCAACTCTCCAACCTAAAGAGTCAGCAATTACTACTTTTTTGAACATTCCCCAAAGAATAAGCCTTAGACCTTGGACTCCCTGTTCATATTTAAAGACTCTATTATTTAATATTTGAGGTAATAAGTTTGAAGCTCTTTCAATTGGTCCTGCTACTAATTGAGGAAAGAAACTCACAAAAGAAGCGAATGAAATAAAATCTTTAGTAGGTTTTAGTTTTTTAAAATAAATATCAAGAGAATAGGACATCGTTTGGAAAGTATAAAATGATATTCCAACAGGAAGGATAACTTTAAGCGTCCATGTGCTTTGATGTTGATATCCGAAAGCACTAAGGAAATCAATCCACGAATCAATAAAGAAATTGAAATACTTAAAAAACCCTAATAGTCCAAGATTGAATAAAATACTTATCCATAGATAAGACTTCTTTGTTTTTTTATTACTGCTATCATATATCTTTAGCCCTACAAAATAATCGACTATAGTAGACAGAAAAATGAGAGATAAGAACCGCCAATCCCACCAACCATAAAATACATAACTACTTATGAGTAATAATAAATTTTGGGCTCTAAGGTTTTTCTGAAATACAAACCAATAGAAACAAAATACGGTTGGGAGAAAGAATAAAAATTCGATTGAATTAAAAAGCATACTAAACTTACTTCAGGTTTCACATTAAAATCATAAACACATTTCTGAAAATCATAATTTCAAGTAATTTCGTCGGGAGTCAGAGTACCCCCTGAGTACTCCCTGAGTACCCCCGAATAATATAGATTCTCGTAGAATATGATAGAATGTAGAAATCCATACAAGGGTCTATAAAAGCAAAAACCTTCTCGTGAAAGAAGGTTTTATGAGGGTATAAGTTTTGCGGAGGGGGAGGGATTCGAACCCCCGAAGGGTATAAACCCTTGCTAGTTTTCAAGACTAGTGCAATCAGCCAGGCTCTGCCACCCCTCCTAAAATATTTTATTTAAATAATAAAGTAAGAATTTAAGATTTTAAAATTAGATAAAGTGTTTACTTACTAAGATAAAATCTTGCGTTATTTGCATAATAAATTACACTCTTTGAATAAAAATTATTATAAAATATTAAAAAAACAAAAAAATAATTTGATTATTTATAAAAAACAAAACCCCTGTTTAACCAGGGGCTTTGTTAAAGTATTTCGGTAGAACTTAAAATCTTAATTATTGTTTAACTAGACCTCTATTTTCTAACTCTTTTAGACATTCGTCAAATACTTTTTTGCTCTCAGTAGGGTCAATCCCATCCAATGCATCATCAATTCTTTTTGAGCATCGAATTTTAACATCAAGCATTTCACCAGTTTCATCGTCAAGCATTTTATAATTTTTGAATCTACTTATTGTTGTATCTCCCTTTCCAAATTTTCCTTTGGAAACTTTTTTTTCAAGGGATAACATATCATAAATAAAAAAATCGTACTTGGCTCCGTTAGTGATGGTCTTTCTTTTTGTAATATTAATATCTTCGTAAAACATGTATTATATCCTTAAAACTCTTGAATAAAATATTTCTTACTTTTGATTAATATTCTACTGTGGGTTAACGTTGGTTGCACAAGGGCCTTTATCACTTTCACCCTCTTCATATTCAACTTCTTGTCCTTCCTTTAACGTCTTAAAACCTTCCATTTTTATTTCACTCATGTGAACAAAAAGGTCTTTACCACCTTCAGACGGCGTAAGAAATCCATATCCTTTTGAATCATTGAACCACTTAACCGTTCCTTTTCTAGTATCACTCATTGAACTATATTCCTATTGTTGTTATTATTTGTTAATTCCATTAATTATAGATAAAAAATACTATCTACAATCTTAAATGGGTCTGAATGTACAAAAACTATACCTTTTTGCAAGAATTATATTTCAGCTTAATAAAACCTGAATAATTAATTAATTATTCATTAAAAATCAAAGAGGTATTTATTCAGGTTCCATTGCTTGAATTATATTTTTAACAATAATCGCACCATCAAGTCCATTGATATCACAAACGTACCAATACCTACCATCTCCAGTATCTGGTACAATTATTGTCTCGCCTTCACATTCAGGCGAATTATAAATATTTACGGTTGCATTAGAATTTGATAATGTTTCATCTGAAGAATATTGGTAAATATAATAAGAATATATCCCTTCAAATGTCTGTGAGATAGTAAATGTCTCAGGACCAAAACCCGATGTATCATCTATGTCTAACTTTACAAATGGAATCTGGTCAGAGCTACCTTTATTACTGTACAATATATGGTAAGATTGCCCTTCTATTTCTGGAGTTTTTATATGAGAATCAAGGTCACTTGGTTTCTCTCCCCAATTCAATACTAATCTAATTTCACCGTCTTGAGGGACAGGGCTAATTGAAAGGTTGTAAGTATATCTGTTTGAACTATAATTATCTGGAATTTTAAATGATCCCTCAAATGGGCAGAAAAGATCTTTTGAAGCAAATGAGCTGAATTGTTCTCCAGCTTCATATATCAAATAAACAGTATAGTTTCCTTCTGAATCTGTAATTGCATAACTATCACCAATATTTACATCAGCATTCGCAAGAGTTGTTCCATCAAGAGCATTCAAAACCTGTCCTTTTATAACTTTTCCTGCAATTCTTACAGTTACTGATTTAGCATCAGAAGATCCAACACCATCAGAAACTTTGCAGGTTATATTATAAAAACCACTTCGGTTAGGAGCTATCCATAAAGCAGTATCTTTATTAACCATAAAAGTTCCGCCAGAAGAAGCCCAACTATAAGAGATATCATCATCATCACCATCTTTTGCTTGACAATATAGTTTCAAGGTGTCACCTGATATTGCGACAGAGTCACTTATTCCCATAGATAAAATCTCTATAGGATTGTTTTTAATTTCACAAGACGTGAATATAAAAAATCCAAATATAAACACAAAAAAACATAAATTTAATTTCATCATAATTTCTCTTTTTTCATCAGCAATTTAGACCTTGAATAAATCTATTTAAAAAGGTAGTATTACTGATATCTTTAATTTGTCAAGGTACTATAAGTTTTAAGTTAACTTCATAAAAAGCATCAAGATGATACAAACCATCATTCGTTGTAAAATCAATCACGAGGCTATGTGCGCCTGGGTTTAAAATCTGCGGTTCAGCTGGATTAACTGTCACAGAGTCTGAAGTACAGCCTAAGCCTCCACCTGGAGCTTCCCCACTTCCAATAATTACACCGTTCAAACTAAATTCAATCAAGTCGTATCCTGCCGATTGAGCTTCCCCAATCCCAGAGAACTGAATATCTAGCGTAATGGGTGTATCTCCATTTATTTGGATATTTGCAGTAGCTTTCCCCTTCTGTTCATTTGGATTGTTTCCTCCACAATTTGCACTATCTTCAACTTTAAAAAGTAAAGATTGTGAAACTTCTCCATTAGACTGATCTGGTAAAGAAATATTCCAACCAAAATCCGAGTTTTCAGTGAGTCCATCCCAGTAATCTGTTGTTCCATTTTTACTTTCATTTGATGAATTTGGACCACTCATAAGACCAGTATCATTTAAATTCCAATCTAAACCATTGACTGGCACCGGGGTAAGTGGGTGAACTCTAATTGTTGTGTGCATTGCATCTGAGGAACCAACACCATCAGAAACTTTACATGAGATATTGTAGTAACCGCTTTGATTTGGTGCAGTCCAAAATGCAGTATCTTTTTTTACGGTAAAATCACCGCCTGAGGATCCCCAGCTATAAGAAATTTTATCACCATCTCCATCTTCTACATCCACGTATAGTTTTATAATTTCATTAGAAAAGGCTACTGAATCACTTGAATCAATGGATAATATTTCGATGGGACTATTTTTAATTTCACAACCACAAATGAAAAGAAAAGTTAAAAAAACTAATAAAATTGATTTTATCACTGAACTGTTACACTAATTGTTTCTATATCAGTTCCATTGTACTGATCTGTAACTTTACATGTTATAGAATAATAACCGGCTTCAGATGGTGCTGTCCAGATTGCTAATTCAGGGCTCTCTCCGTATTGAATTTCACCTATTGAAGCGAACCATTCATAAGAGATTTCTTCATCTTTCATCGAGCTTGATGTGTCATCATCTTTTGCATTACATGTTAAATTGACAGTACCATTTAAATCAACAGGATTTGGATCAGCCTTGATAGAACTTATAACAGGTTCGTAATTGTGCGTGCATCCGATTAAAAAAAACAATAAATATATCACAATAAAATTAAGTTTCATTTTTTTACCAACATGATTATTTAAAAAACAACTTACTAAATTAGTAATAAAGTAATAAAGAAGTCACATCAAGATGCGTGAATCTTAAATTCTTTTTATGATTTTTTAATCACAAAAAGAATAGCTATAAAAATTAAAAGGGATCCGAGTATAAAATTAAATGAAATATTCTCATGAAAAATAAAAAGCCCACCCAGAGCTGCTAATGGAACTTGAATGTAGCTCATAGTTGCAGCCTTACCAGCTGGAAGAACCCTATATCCAAATGTTAAAAAAGTCTGTCCTAATTGGGTAAAAAGACCTATCATAAATAAATATATCCAATTAGTAAATGTAGGTGTGGACCAACTTAAAAGTGTAAATGGAAGACTTAAAGGGACTGTAAATAAAGGAAAATAAATCATTATAACATATGGTGATTCTTTTAACTTTAAACAGAGGCGAACAAGGACATAGGCTAAAGCTGTAAAAAATAGCTCCCAATAAAGCAAAAAGAACATCTAAATATTGCAATGATTCATCATAAGACATAAATGGATAGTTCAAAACAGAATATACACCCAAAAAACCAAAAGCAACTGCAATATAACTTTTAAATGAGGATCTTTCATTTAAGAAAATTGAAGCAAATATTACAGTGAAAATAGGATATAGATATTGAATAACCGTAGCTTCTGACAATGAAAATCTTTGAATCGATTCATACACAAATAATAGTGCGAGAGTACCTACAACACCTCTTAAAATCAGTACTTTTTTATTATAACCCCATAAATATTTTTTTTTCTTTTTAATAATTAAAAAGGTGATTAGAAGCGTAAAAAGACCTCTGAAGAAAATAATTTGGAAGGTTCCAATATTTTGGCCTGAAAGCTTAACAAATATTGTCATTAAACAGAATAAAACCGCACTTAACGATATATATAAATAACCTAAGATGCTAAAATCCAAATTAAAAACATATTCATATGGGATGCTGTTAGATAGGCTTAACGAACGGTCAAAAAGTGCATTTTAAAAAAGAAAATTCTGCGGAGAGAGTGGGATTCGAACCCACGTTACGCTACAAACGTAAACACGCTTTCCAAGCGTGCGCCTTCAGCCACTCGGCCACCTCTCCAAAAGTAAATTTAGCTACTGGCTAGTTTTTTCTTCTTCTGTAGATTTTTCTTCTGATGCAGGTTTTTCTTCTGAAATGGATTTTTCTTCTGATACAGATTTTTCTTCTTTCGGAGCTTCAGAGCTTTCTGTGAACTGACTTAAGTCTATATCAACTAAATTGGCAACCTCATCCATTCTCTTTAAAGCCGTATCTAGCTGCTCACCTTTAGCAGTGCGAACTATTTGTTCATTAAATCTCCACTGACCACTTTTATCAGATTTCACACTCTTAACATACTTAACATATACTGCATCAGCATTTTTATTTCCAGAGGCTTTATCTGCAAAACTTTTTTGTTTTTTTGCCATAATTTTTAATACTCCATAGGATTAGCCGGCAAATTTATTAATCAATTTCTGCAAACTCAATACCTAAGAAAATAAAAGGTAAGGAAATTATGCCTTATTTTTGAGTTTCATTTTTGCCTTAGCAAGTTTTCGCATATCTACAACATTATCATGTTCATCAACAATTTCAACACCGAGCAAAGTTTCAATGGCATCTTCTAAGGTTATAAGACCTGTTGTTGTTCCAAACTCTTCTGTAACTATAAACATTTGCTGTCTTCTTTTCACAAAAAGGTCTAAAGCATCCGCAACAGAAGTTGTTTCATTAATAGAATGAATGGATTTCATCATTTGATTCATCTTAACATTAAAATCATCTTGTCCCTGTTTATCAACAAGTGTATATCTATTAACTATGCCAGTAATGTTATCTAAATCTTTATTAAAAACTGGAATACGAGAAAAAGCTATTGGTGAGTGTTCTTCGATAACACTTCCAACAGTCTCTTCTTCTTGAAGAGCAAACATAACGGATCTAGGTGTCATTATTTCCTCAACTTTCATATCATCCAGTTTCATCAAATTTTCAATTATATCACCCTCTTGCTCATCAATAGAGCCTTCGACTTCACTTATTTCTGCCATTGCCAGTAATTCTTCGCGCGAAGCTTTCATGGTAGGGTTAGTTTTATCATTGTGAATATATTTTGAAATAGTTTCAGATATAATTACAAATGGCCAAGCAATAAACATTAAAACTTTAATTGAAACTGCAGCAAATGCAGCCAAAGACTTATTATAAACTGCACCAATTGTTTTTGGAATAATTTCAGAAAAAATAAGAATTGATAACGTTAATCCCCCAGAAGCTATTGCTACCCATTCATTTCCATAAATAAGTTGAGTTTTAGCTCCAACACCCACCGCTCCAATGGTATTTGCAATTGTATTAACTGTCAAAATCGCAGCTAAAGGTCTATTTATATTCTGTTTTAATTCTGCCATTATTAAACCAGAGTTAAGACCTTCTTTTTCCATAACGGATACTTGAGCGATCGAAAGACTTAGTAGCACTGCTTCTAATAATGAACATAAGAATGAAATTAAAAGAGCGGTCAAAAAATATATGATAAGTCCTGTCATTTTTTATTTATTTTACAGAAAAAAATATTATTGCAAAATATCATGACATGATCCACTTACGCACTTCATTAAATGTGATTTTTTTACCATACAGTAAAATCGCAGTCCTGAAAACTTTTCCTGAAGCTTTTAACATAAATAAACAAGAAAAAATCATTAGTACACTTGTGTAAAACACTTCCATTAAGCTAACAGAATCAGTACCAATTCGTATAATCATCATGAACGGTGTTAAAGGTGGGATATAAGAGATTCCAACTGTGAATGCAGATTCAGGGTTTGTAATAAAATAAGATGCAAATGCGATTGGCAAGACAGCAACAAGGCTTATCATGCCACTAGATTGCTGAGCTTCTTGTTCGGAAGTGAAAAATGTTCCCATTGCGGCGAAAATAGATGCATAAAAAAAATAGCCAGTTACAAAAAAAATAAGAAACAGAGGAATTTGCGAGAGTTCAATGACCGCCATACCCCTAAAATAAGTGACGGATAGAGCAATTAATAGATAAAAAAGCATTTGAGTTAGTCCTAGGGCTCCCAAACCAAAAATTTTTCCTCGCATTAATTCATCGGGAGTGACAGATGATAATAAGATTTCGATAGTTCTACTTGTACGTTCTTCCATCACCGATCTAAGGAGTAGTTGACCACTCATAAAAATAGTCATGAATAAAATCATTAAAAATAAATAAGGTACTAAAAAACTTGATAAGGTATCAACTTTTGAAGCTTCTCCAAGTTCATCAAGTTCGAATATTTCAAAATTGATCCTTCGACTCAATTCCCCGACTAATGAAGCATCTATTTTTTGATCAATCATCCTCTGTTCGATCACAACCGTATTTAGCAACCTTCTTAAACTTGTATATATTTTAATATTACTTAATGAATTACTGAAGTATTTCACTCTTGTGGTATCTAATACGCCGAGAGGAATATCTAGATAGCCTGTGATTTTTTTTTCTTCCACAGCACTTAAAGCAGATTGATCACTAGAAAACTTTAAAAAAGAAAATTCAGACAGACCATTTTTCAACTTAAGAGATTCTCTAGCCTGGTCTTGAAACCTTTTGACTAGCGCTTCGTTTACATCATTATACCTTAAGCCAATTATTTTATTTTCATCTGGCTCAAGGTCCATTAGTAATGATGGTAAATACATTACTCCACCCATAAAAAAAGGAAGTATAAATGTTGTTAAAATAAAAAGCTTTGTTTTAACTCGATTTACAAATTCCCATTTCATGATTTTCCAAATTTGCATTACCGAGACTCCCTTACTTCATCAATAAATATTTGCTCAAGAGTTGGGATTTTAACTTGGAAGGATTCAACATCAACAATTTTATTTATCCAATTAAGAAATGATCGATGATCTTTTTTTACAATACCAGAAACAAAATTTTCTTTCACTATAACATTTTCTAAATAATTTTCAACTTTTTCAATATCAACCTTCCCATCGAATACAACCTCTATAGCTTTTGTCTTTTTTGAATCTTTTACAGCTCTCAATTCCCCCTCTAAGATTATTTTTCCTTTATTTATAAGCGATATGTTAGAGCAAAGCCTTTCAACCTGTTCCATTTGGTGCGTTGAAAAGATAATTGTTTTACCTGCTTGAGCTTTTTCTTGAATAATTTCCTTAAGAAGTAATTGATTTATCGGATCTAAGCCCGTAAATGGTTCATCAAGAATTAAAAGGTCTGGATCATTTAATAGGGCAATTATAAATTGAACTTTTTGCTGATTACCTTTAGAAAGTTCTTCAATCTTTCTATTCTCTTGATTTTCAAGGCTAAACCGATTTAGCCAAGTTTTTGTATTTTCGTGAGCTTCAAATTTATTGAAGCCCTTAAGCATTCCAAAATAACAAATAGTTTCTAACAACCTTTGTTTCTGATAAAGCCCTCTATCTTCTGGTAGATAACCTATCCGGGTACGATCTTTTGAATTGATATCTTTTCCATTCAATTTTATAAAACCGGTATCAGGTTTTATAATCCCCATTATCATTCTAATAGTGGTTGTTTTCCCTGCACCATTTGGCCCTAGAAATCCATAGATATCACCTTCATCTATTTTAAGTGATATACCTGCTACAGCTTTAATATTTCCATATTGCTTTACAAGATTGTTAAGAATTAGCATTTTAAATGTCCAGAGCTTTTCCGTCACAATATTCAGGAATGCCTATACCTAAATATTTAGCTATTGTTGGTGCAATATCTACTGTTTCTACTTTTTTATGATTTTTATGTTTTTCGTAATTTTTATGTGAGAATATTAAAGGAACGTGGGTGTCATAATCATAGGGAGACCCATGAGAAGTACCATAAGGAGACCTATAAAGAAAATTTTCTTTTTGAATAACAAAAATTTCTGGACTTTTTGTCTCATGCAACATATTTTTTATTCTTCGTGTTATCTTATCTTGTTTTTTACTTTCAAGAATTTGAGCTTTATCAATAACAGCACCGATACCTTTTACGTTTAAAAGATGCTTTTTGACAATTAAAAAAATCTCATTTGGTAAAACATTTTCTCTTTTTAAATCGTTCATATGCAGATAAAAATTTGAACCATCTCTATAATAAAACTTACGACCGTATTTTTCAATACACTCTTCATCAACCCAACTCAAAGCTTCATTCAAATGAGCTTTATTTATACGACCAGCTTCCTTGCCTTTTTCAACTAAATATTCTGGCAACGGTAAACCACCATGATCAGCCGTTAAAATAAAAAGAACATTATCTAACCCTATAACTTTCTCAACATTTTGGATAAACTCTCCAAGGTAAATATCTAACTTGATAAATGCATCCATAGCTTCTTGTGAGTATGGTCCGTAATCATGAATAATCCAATCCATGGCGGATAGCCCAACGAACAATAAGTCAGTTTTATCTTTTTGACCTAAGTTTTCTTGAATGATCGCTTTTAAACTAAGTTTTAGAACCTCTTTCTCAAACCAAGGTCGACCCATGATTACTGAATTAGGGTCAGTTAATAAGTCAATTCCTATTGGAAATACTGGAGAGTAAGTATCGCTATTATATTCATCACTTTCACCATAGTAAAAATCAGCCCTAGAGTATTCTGTGTAAATTTTTTCATCTAAAGATCTAATCCAAAGTGAATCTTTGTATGTGGTAAAATCTAATTGACTATTATATTCGCTAACCCATTCAGGAAGTTTATCTCTATAAAAACTTGAAGTGATAAAATGTCCAGCTTGGTTATAATATAGCGGCAAGGTAGGGTTCTTACCTCCTAAAATACATGCTGTTCTATCCTTACCCCCAATCGAAATTACCTTAGAACTTGGAGAACTTTCTTGCAGCCAATCTCCTAAACCATAAGCATTATATCGGGAAAAAGACCTAGCCTTTCCTTTGGAAGAACCAACTACAACAGAATTTGGATCTTCAACACAATTTATTTTTTTCTTTAAATCTCTATCATAAAAACTATTTCCAAGGACTCCAATCTTTCCAGGGTACTGACCAAAACCAATAGCCGCGTGTCCAGGTCCCGTAGCTGTATAGCTGTGTTCATGATGAGTATTGGAGTACCAAGCGCCATTATCAATCAACCATTTAAATCCTCCATTATAAATTTTTTCGTACCTAGTCAAAAGATCAGGTCTCATTTGGTCAACTACAATAGTAATAATTAGTTTAGCAGGCTTTTGATTTCCGGAGTTACAGGAAATATTAAAAAAGTATAAAAAAAGTAAAAGGCCTATATTTTTAAGCTTCAAATAAGAACCTTCAAGAATCTACGTTTGCCAATTTTTAAGATAACTTCTCCTTTAATTTTGAATTTAATTTCAAAATTGATATCAGACACTAGTTGACCGTCAAGCCTTACAGCTCCTTGCTTTATCATTCGTCTCGCTTCACCTTTACTTTTTAATAACCCTGAGTTAAACATAACATTGACAATTAATTCATCACTTTTACAACGATATTCTTTAATATCTTTAGGAATACCTTTTCCAACAACAATGCTATTGAAATACTCTTCTGCTTTTAAAGCAGCTTTTTGATTGTAGAAAAGAGTAATAATTCTTCTTGCTAAATCTCTTTTAATCTCCATCGGATTATTAGATGGACTTTTTAATTGTTTTTTTGCTTTTTCTAAAACCTCATTATCTACATCTGCAGCAAGAACTAACCATTTTAAGATCATATCGTCAGAAATCGATAGCGTTTTACCGTACATATCTTCGGGCTTATCATGAAGACCTATATGGTTACCATAAGACTTAGACATTTTTTCTACACCATCTGTTCCTTCAAGCAACGGTGTGGTGATAATACATTGTGGAGCTTGACCATTACTTTTTTGTAAATCTCGGCCTACTAGAAGATTAAATTTTTGATCTGTCCCTCCTAATTCAACATCTGATTGTAATTCTACAGAGTCTTTACCTTGCGCTAGTGGATATAAAAATTCATGGATTAGAATTGGAATTTCTTGTTGAAATCTTCTTGTAAAATCATCACGCTCTAACATCCTTGCTACAGTATATGAACTAGCTAGAGAGACGACATCATTAAAATTCATTTTATTCAACCAACTTGAATTATAAACTACTTTAAGAGTTTTAGTATCAAGTATTTTATTAGATTGTTTCACATAACTTTCGGCATTTAATCTAGCTTCATTTAAGCTTAGTTGTGGTCTTGTTTTATTTCGACCTGAGGGATCTCCGATCATAGCTGTAAAATCACCAATGACAAGTATTGCCTGGTGCCCTAAATCTTGAAAATGCCTTAATTTTCTAAGAACCACTCCATGCCCAATATGTAAATCAGGCCTACTTGGATCACAACCTAATTTTATTTTCAAAGGTTTATTCGTGGTAATAGATTTTTGTAATTTTTTTTCTAACTCATCTTCAGGTAGAATTTCTTCTACACCCCTTCTAATTAGTTCCATCTGCTTTGATACTGGTAAAAAGTTCATTACGCTCTTAAAGCCCTCTGGATATCTCTTTCAACATCTCTTTTTTTCTTACTTTCACGTTTATCATGGAGTTTCTTCCCTTTAGCTAGACCAAATTCAAGTTTGATTAAACCATTTTTTAAATAGAGTTTTGTGGGAACAGCTGTCAGTCCTTTTTCAGCTAACTTAGAACTAATTTTTTGAATTTCTTTTTTGTGAAGAAGTAATTTTCTATTTCTGACGGCAGTATGACCTTCAAATCCTGTATGGCTATAGCTAGATATATGTGCACCTCTAAGCCACGCCTCACCTTTTCTTACAAGTACATAGGATTCTTTCAAGCTTGCTTTACCTTCACGAATACTTTTAACCTCACTCCCTCTCAGCTGAACCCCAGCTTCATAGGTTTCAAGTATATGATATTCATGAAAAGCTTTCTTGTTATTGGCAACGACGGTATTTTTCATTTATTTTTAATAACAAAAAATACAAGAATGATAGTTGCGAAACCATGGTTTTTAAATACCTAAAAAAACTTTTATATGCATTTACAGAAAACCCTGACTAATAAATGAAAAAGTTTTACAAAATCATATAATTATGTTAAAAATTTTATTGATAGAACCATATTATACTGGATCGCATAAAAAATGGGCTAACGATTACAGAAGACTAAGCAATCATAACGTTAAAATATTATCTCTTAAAGGTCAATTTTGGAAATGGAGAATGCATGGAGGCGCAGTTACACTAGCCGATAAATTTAATAAAATAAATTGGAAACCAAACTTAATTATAGCCACAGATATGTTGGACTTTACAACATTTTTATCGCTTACTAGAAAAAAGACCTATAACATACCAGCGATCATCTATTTTCATGAAAACCAAATTTCCTACCCTTGGTCACCAAATGATATTGATGTTAAAAAAAATCGCGACTCACATTATGGATTTATCAATTACTCTTCTGCTTTATCTTCAGATCATATACTATTCAACTCTAACTATCATATGAATACATTTATGAATGAACTTAATCCCTTTTTAAAAAACTTTCCGGATCATAACGAACTTGATTCTATAAATATAATTAAAAGAAAATCTAAAACTCTGCATTTGGGTTTAGATTTAAAAAGATTTGATTTAAAGAAAATTAAAAAAAAAGAAAAACCCTCAATTTTGTGGAATCATCGGTGGGAGTATGACAAAAACCCAGAACTCTTTTTTTCAATCTTAGAAAAAGTGAAAAATGAAGGGTATAAATTTAACCTCATTGTCATAGGTGAGAACTTTAGCCAATCTCCAAAGATATTTGATAGAGCTAAAAAAGATTTCAAAGATGAATTAATTCATTGGGGTTATGCTAAAACATTTGAATTATATGCAGAATTACTATGGAGAGCAGATATATTACCTGTAACCTCAAACCAAGAGTTTTTTGGAATAAGTGTTATGGAAGCAATATACTGTGGGAATTGGCCCATTTTACCAAACCGGCTTACCTATCCTGAACTTTTACCTGAGGTGAATCATAAAGAGAATATATATCAGGATGAAAAAGATCTGTATAAAAAAATTATTAATGCTATTGTTAATATAGAAAATATTAGAAAAACTAAATTATCATCAATTGCATCTAAATTTAGTTGGGATATAATGGTACCAGTGTATGATAATTTTTTTTCCAATGTTTCCTTAGAATATCAAATAGAAACCAATGATAAAAAATAAATTGGTAACCTAATTTGAAAAATTTTGATGTAATTATTATTGGAGCTGGTGCCGCGGGCCTATTGTGCGCAAGCGAAGCTTTAAAACGTAATAAGAGTGTTCTAATCATTGAAAAAGCTAATAAAGCGGGGAAAAAAATTCTTATTTCAGGAGGCGGGAGGTGTAATTTCACAAACTTAAACATCAACCCTGAAGTATATATATCAAAAAATATTCATTTTTGTAAATCAGCTTTATCACGTTTCTCACAGTGGGATATTATTGAATTATTTGAGTCTTTCAATCTATCCTGGAATGAAAAAAAGCTTGGTCAATTATTCTGTGATCAAAAATCAGGAGCAATTTTAAGTGCATTGCTTAAGCTATGTCAGGATGCACATATCGAGCTAAATATTCAACACATTACAATTAGTAAAGAACAATCGTATATAGTAAAAACCAGCAAGCATGAATATCAAACAAATTCATTAGTCATCGCCACAGGTGGTCCAAGTATTCCTAAAATGGGTGCTAGTGATTTTGGGCTTAAGATAGCGAAACAATTTGGACTAAAGTCAATTCCTTTCAAAGCAGGTTTAGTGCCTTTTACTTTTCATCAAAAAGATATAAATAAATATTTTAAAAATCTACCAGGAATATCACTAGAAGTCTTAGTGACATGCAAAGGAATCACTTTTAGAGAAGGAATGCTCATCACTCATAAAGGTTTGAGCGGTCCAGCAATTCTTCAAATATCATCTTATTGGGAGAAAGATCAATTTATTAGTATCAATCTTTTACCAGATTTAAAGCTGGATGATTCCTTGATTCAATTGCAACAGAAACAAGGAAGTTTAATACTTCGAAATATATTGAATGATTTATTTCCCAGGCGATTAGCCGAACGTTTCATAGAGATATTTGGAATTAAAGAACTATCAGGTAAAGCACTTACTGAGATAAAGAAACAAAATCTAAAAGATTTTGGCTTTAAAATAAACAATTGGATTCTTACCCCTATTGGGACAGAAGGTATGCGAACAGCAGAAGTATGTATCGGAGGTGTTTCAACTGATGAGTTATCCTCAAAAACAATGGAATCAAAAAAACAACCTGGTTTATATTTTATCGGAGAAACAGTTGATGTTACGGGTTGGCTCGGAGGTTATAATTTTCAATGGGCGTGGTCATCTGGATGGGCCGCTGGTCAGAAAGTATAATTTAAATTATACTTATGTAGATCTATCAAATTGTATTATTTGAGATAAAACTCAGATTTAAGCTATTTTAAGAAATAATACTTAGCACAATAAATTAAAAAAGGATAACCAAAGTTATGGTAATCACATAATTACAAATTTTTATTGTATTTTTAGAGTGTCAGATTTCAAGTAAATCCAGAACTAACCTTACTCCCCAACCAGTTGCACTATTTTTAGGATTAATACTATCTGGTTTAACACCCCATGCCGTTCCTGCAATATCAAAATGTACCCATGGTATTTCGTTGCCAACAAATTCCTTTAAAAAAGCTGCTCCAGCAATAGTTCCAGCTTGGCCTGCTGCACCTGTATTTTTCACATCTGCAATATTACTTTCTACCTGTTTACAAAATTCAGGCCATAATGGTAACTCCCAAACTTTTTCTCCTGTAGATTTAGATGATTTTTTAACTTCATTAATTAAATTATCATCTGTGCCCATTATTCCCGTGGCAATATGACCAAGTGCCGCAAGCACGGCTCCGGTCAGAGTTGCAAAGTCTAAAATATATTCAGGATCATAGTGTTTTGAGGCATAAGATAGTGCATCTGAAAGGATTACTCTCCCTTCAGCATCGGTATTTAGAATTTCGATTGTTTTTCCATTATATGCTTTAAGAATATCACCCGGTTTATATGCTTTCCCACCTAATAAATTTTCCGTAGAAGGTATTATACCGACAATATTCATTTTAGGCTTCAGAGCTGCAATTGCTTTAAAAACACCTAAAACAACAGTTGATCCACACATATCATATTTCATTTCATCCATTTTTCCAGCTGATTTTATAGATATCCCTCCAGCATCAAAAGTTAGACCTTTCCCAACAAGCACTTTAGGTTTTTCTTGTTCTCCCCCCATATACTCCATAATAATAAATTTTGGAGGCTCATCTGTTCCTTGAGAAACTCCTGCAAGTCCGCCCATTCCCATCTCTGTAAATTCTTTTCTATCAAAAACAGTCAATTTCATACCACCTTCAGTTGCTATCTCTTTTGCTACTTCTGCTAATTTACTTGGAGTAGAAATATTACCTGGGTGGTTTCCTAGATCACGAGCAAGGCAAACAGATTTTCCTATTTCAAAACCTTTTTTGATAAGATCACTATCACAGCCAACAATTGTAACCGATTTTAATTTAGAACTCTTTTGGTTTTTAGTTTTGTAGCCAAGAAACTCATAACTACCCAATACTAAACCTTCACCAATAGACTGGCAATGCTTAACATTCCCGCTACATAGACACTCCATAGCAAAAGAGTTTTTACCTTTAGTAATAGCTAATCTTGAGGCATTTCCTGATACAATTCTTGCGACATTACCATCATAGTTTTTTTTACTTCCCAAGCCAATAAGTACTAATATTTTACTATCATAATAAAAGGTATGACTTGTTCCAACTTTACCATTAACATCTCCTGATTCAATAGCTTTTGTGAAAATATGTTTGGTGGAAGAGTCAATGAGTTTAGCTTGTGGTGACAATGTTTTTTCTTCATATACACCTGTAACAATAAGATCTTCAGATGTTGTATTCCAATCACTATTAGACAAGTTGATATTTGTAATATGATTCATATTATTCCTTATGTATTTAAATTTTATATTTATGGCAAATATTGTATAACTAAAGTTAAGATAATCTCAGAATTATTTGAACATTGTTCTAGTTTTGAAAATAATAATACATTATGAATTTTATAAATATTAAATCAAAAGAAAGATTTCCGACATTAATACTATTTGTAATGTTTTTTAGTATTGTAGCAGCAAGTATTACGGGTTCTACTATAAAGGATTCTACTTTCCTTACTTACTTTGAAAAATCTTATCTTCCCATTATGTATGTTATTATTGCAATAACAATGACAGCTGTAATCTATTTTTATAAAAAGCTCTCTTTTCAAAAAGATCAAACTAATGTAATTCTATCTACTAGCTTAATATCCTTAGTATTGATTTCATTTTTCAAAGATAACCTAATGGGATGGTATATTCCTTTTTTTTATGTTTTCATTGATATTATCTCAATTATATCGATTATGCAATTCTGGGTGCTTGCAGGTGAAATTTTCGATTCACGTCAAGCAAAAAGAATATTTACATTTATTTTAGCTGGTGGATCATTTGCTGGTATAATCGCGGGTTATGGAATAAGGCCTTTTACAGCTTTTTATGGAACATCTAGTCTAATTAACCTAACTTTATTTTTTATTATTCTAACAATGCTAATGTCCATATTAATAAAACCATATAGAGGGACTGTTAATTTAGAAGAAGAGAAAATTCAAATTAAGGGTAATATAAAAATAAATAGAATATCCTCATATACTAAACATATTGCCTTACTAATTGCTCTATCCTCATTTATTTCAAAGATAATTGATTATCAGTTTAAAATGACTGCAGCGAACACCTACCATTCAGAAGCTGAGCTGGTAAATTTTTTCGGTACTTATTATGCTTCAACAGGATTTTTCACATTAATAATGCAATTTTTTGCGACAGGATTACTTCTCAATCGCTTTGGAATTCTAGCAGGCCTTCTTCTGTTACCGTTTGCAGTACTATTTGGATCAATGGGTTTTGTGTTAATCGGAACTTTAGGCGCAGTTTATATAACTAAATTTTCCGATCAAGTAATTAAGTTTTCAACAAATAGTACAACGCAAGAAATTTTATGGTTGCCACTATCTTCAAATTATAAAAAACAGATAAAACCAACTATTGATGGTTCTTTAAAATCAATTTTTGAAGGTTTAGCGGGAATACTTATCTTTACAATTATCTATTTTAATATTATACCAGAATCAAAAATCCACTTGTTAAGTTTTATTACTATTTTTAGTGCAATAATATGGATATGGAATAGCTTTAAATTAAAAGAAGGTTACATCTCATCTCTTGTGAGATCAATTGAGAATAGACAGTTAAATTTAGATAAAACTGAGATTGATATTAAAGATGCTCATACTGTACAGACTATAGAAAACAGCCTTGAAACAGAAAATGAGTTAAAACAATTATTTACCATAGATTTACTGTGGAGGATCCCTTTACATCCATGGCAAAGAACAATTCGTTCGCTGTTTATGAATTCTACTTTAGCTGTTAAACGTGGAATACTAGAACTAACCTGGATCAATAAAAAAATTATTCCTGACAATTATATAGTAAAACTTATTTCAGATAAAAATGAGTTAACGCCAAGTGCCATAAGATGTGCATACGAAAGAGATATTAAAAATTTAGAAGAAATTATTCAACCTCTACTTTATCATGCTTCAGCTTCTATTTCATCATCCGTAGCTGTTATAATGTTAAAGAAGAGCAATAAAAATAGAAAAAGTAGATCAATTCTCGATGATATTATATCAAAAGGAAATCAACAAGATCTTTTGAGTCTTTTATTAAATATCCAAGACCATCCAATTTGCATTAAAAGTGATGATCTAATAAATATTTATATCAACGGAGATTATTTAATAAAAAATAATGTTTTAAAAATATTAATTGAAAGACCTGATATTTTATTTTTTGAAATTATATTTGAAGCTTTATTAATTCCAGCGACTCGGAAGAATGCAAAAAGAGCGTTGACTGTTAGCAATAACAACCCATATAAAAAACATCTTTTATCAATTTTAATGAATCCGACTGCAAATAAAAATTCAAAAATTCAAATACTTAGAATCATTGACCATTTAGAAACATCAATAATATTTATTGATAAAATTATTTCATTTTTAGAAAATATGGATTTAATAATGGTCGAAGAATCTTCTGATACCTTATTGAAGCTATCTAAAATAACTGACTTTAATAAATCGACTTTTTTAAAAATTAATAAAAATATAGATACTTTAGCATTGAGGACTCTAAAGTTGTTGCACTTTAAAAAAATAATAGAAACTCAGAGTAATTCAGAACTACTAACCAATCATATAAATAGTGATATCCAAAATCTTATTGTAATTATGATAAAACTCGGCACTTTAAATAATCCAAAAGTGCCTGTCGAAAATTATATACGATATATTAAAACTAATGATAAAAAAATTTTACCATCAGTTCTTGAATTAGTTGAAAGTACATTTTCGAATGAAGCAAGAAGAGTACTTCTTCCATTGATAGACCCAGATTCAAATATCAATCTTTTTAGTCAAAAATTCATAGAAGGAATAGAGTTGAATGAGGAGAATTTTTTAATTAATTGGATACAAAGTTCACATCAATGGAAAATAGTAATCTCATTAGAATACCTTTTGAAAGAGGAAAAAGTTTCAATTTTAAAAAATATAAAGTGGAAAAAGATTTATAATTTTGATTATACTTTTTTTAATTCTAATCAAATTAATTATTTGAAAAGAAACTTTACTTACAAAGAAATAGCCATAAATAGGAAAAATAATATGTATTCAATTCTTGAAAAAACTTTGATATTAAAATCAGTTGAACTTTTCCAAGAGATCCCTGGTGAAGTACTTTCAAATATTGCTCAAATTTCTAAAGAGCTAAATTTAGAGGCAGGACAAAGTATCTTTATGGAGGGAGATCATGGGGATTCCTTATACATAATAATTGATGGCGGGGTAAGTATTATAAAAGAAAAAAAAGAAATTGCATTGCTTGGACATGGTAATTGTATTGGCGAGATGGCTCTTCTCGACCAAGAACCTAGGTCTGCAGATGCTATTTGTATCAAAGATTCTATATTATTAGAAATCGATCAGTTAGGTTTCTACGAATTGATGGCAAGCAATGATGTGATAATGAAACAAATCATAAGAATACTTACAAAAAGACTAAGAGAAACAAATAAAAAGCTTACCGTAGGCTTGAAATAATATCTTTAACTATTCCTGGGTCTGCCAAGGTTGTAATATCTCCAAGATTTTCAAAGTCACCTTCCGAAATTTTTCTTAATATTCTCCTCATGATTTTACCAGATCTTGTTTTGGGCAATGATGGAGTAAAGTGAATTTTATCTGGTTTCGCATGTGGGCCAATCTCTTTTGTTACTGAATCTAAAATTTGATTATAAATCATGTCATCTGGCTCTAAACCAGTCATTAAGGTCACAAAAGCACATATAGCATGCCCCTTAACATCATGAGTATATCCAACAACTGCTGCTTCAGCTACACCATTAGCTTTGCCAATGGCTCCCTCTACTTCTGCAGTACCAATATTATGACCTGAAACACATAATATATCATCAACTCTTCCAGTTATCCAATAGTATCCATCTCTGTCTCTTTTTGCACCATCTCCGGTAAAATAGTATCCAGGGAATTTTGAAAAGTACACATCAATAAAACGTTTATGATCACCATATATTGTTCTCATTTGACCTGGCCACGAATTTTTGATTGCCAATAATCCTGAAACATTATTACCTAAAATCTCTTCACCTTCATCCGTTAACAATACTGGCTCAATTCCAAAAAATGGAAAGGTTGCAGACCCTGGTTTTGTTGGGGTGACGTTGGGTATTGGCGTTATCAAGATTCCACCAGTTTCTGTTTGCCACCAAGTATCTACAATTGGACAATTATTTTTTCCTATTATTCTGCTATACCAATTCCATTCTGGTTCTTTTATGGGTTCGCCAACTGTACCCAATAATCTTAAAGATCTTAAATCTTTATTATTAACCCATTTATTCCCTTCTTTCATCAATGCTCTTAAAGCTGTTGGAGCAGTATAAAATTGATTTACTTTGTGTTTATCAACGATTTCCCAAAACCGACCATAATCTGGATAATTTGGAACTCCTTCAAACATTAACGTTGTGGCGCGGTTTGATAATGGTCCGTAAACTATATAAGAGTGCCCTGTTATCCAACCAAGGTCAGCAGTACACCAATAAATATCACCTGGCTTGTAATCAAAAACAATTTCATGAGTATACGAAGCATATACTAAATAGCCTCCAGTTGTATGCATTACACCTTTTGGTTTTCCTGTTGATCCTGATGTATACAAGATGAATAAAGGATCCTCTGAACTCATTTTTTCAGGTTTACATTTTGAAGAGACATTTGAAATCGCTTCATGCCACCAAATATCTTTTTTATTATCCATATGTACAGGTTCTCCCGTCCGGCGCACAACAATAACATGGTTAATTGAAGGAGTTTCTTTCACAGCATTATCTGCATTTTTTTTCATGAAAATATTCTGTTTTTCGCCTCTTACTCCTGTATCTTGAGTTACTAATACTTTACATTTAGAATCATTTATTCGGTCTCTTAGTGAGTCACTAGAGAAAGCTCCAAAAACAACTGAATGAACCGCACCAATCCTAGCACAAGCTAAAACCGCTATTGCTAATTCAGGTATCATTTGCATGTAAAGACATACTCTATCACCTTTTTTAACATTTAAATCTTTTAGAGCATTCGCAAACTCAGAAACCTTTTTTAGAAGTTCATTATAAGTAAAGGATCTAGAGTGGTCAGGGTCATTCCCTTCCCAGATAATTGCAATTTCGTTACCAAAACCATTTTCTATATGCCGATCTAAGCAATTATATGAAGCATTGATCTCACCGCCGATAAACCATTCTATTTCACCTTTAACAAAATCAGAACTCTTAGTTTTATTCCACTTCTTATACCAGTTTAAGCGTTCAGCTTTTTCATCCCAAAAATTTTCAGAGGATTGGATAGATTTTTTATAAGATATTTTATATTTTTCTAAACTATCAATATTATCATTAATCTTCATCTCTTAACTCCTAAATTTTTAAATTATTAATTTATTGTGACGAATTTTCTCAAAAGTTCCATCTTTTTTTTTCTTAACTGAAACAAATGTAAATATCGCCGTGCAAGCTAAAATCTTATCTATTTTATGAGATTCTTTATATGCATTTATTTGAATAATAATTGATGAGCTTCCCGCTTTTGTTACTTTTGCTTCAAAGTTTACCCAATTCCCTACGTAAACAGGTTCTTTAAACTCTATGGCATCAATTGCTCTAGTGAGAGCAAGTTCTGCTTCTGTATCTTTTAAAAATCTATGAACAGATTTTGAGGCAGCAATATCCATCCAAGAGACCATTTGTCCACCAAATAACGTACCAACAACATTTGCATCTTGTGGCATTACGAGTTGAGAATATCTTGTTATTACCATTTAAATTCCTTTTTGAATCATATTGAAAATATAATTTTTTTTATTTTATATTTAAACTAGAAAAAAATTAAGAAAAATCCATTGCATCTTTTTCTCCTTGGACAAAATCAACTTTATGCAAAAAAACTGCGCCAAGTAAGAATAATATTAATATTGATAATATTCCAAAACGTACATTTCCAGTCTGCAGTGTTACCCAACCCATTAATAATGGTCCAAAAATAGAAGCAAACTTACCTAGCATATTAAAAAAGCCAAAAAATTCTGTTTCTTTATTTTTAGGTATTAGTTTTGCATACATACTACGACTTAAAGCCTGTATGCCACCTTGAAATAACCCAATTATTGCAGCTAATAAGTAAAGATGTAGCTTCGTCGTCATAAAATATGCTAAAAAAGTAACTATTGAGTATCCTGCTATTGCAACAAATATAGCATTTTTACCACCAATTTTATTTGCAAAAAAGTTATAAAGTATAGCAGCTGGAAAAGCAATAAACTGCACCATAAGTAATGCGATGATTAGATCTGATGTTTCAAAACCAAGTGATGAAGCCATTTTTACAGTCATTTTTATTATTGTATCTACTCCATCTATATAGAGCCAATATGCTAAGAGAAATGTTCCAACAACTTTCATTTTTTTAATTTGGTGAAAAGTAGAGAGTAATTGTTTATACCCTTCACGAAATGCTTTCCTTAGAGGGACTGAGTTTTCAATTATTGGTTCAGGAACAAAAAGTATTATTGGAATAGTGAAAACAATCCACCATAAAGCAACGGTTATAAAAGAAATTCTAATTGCTGTTTCAGGATTAGGTATGCCAAATATTTGTGGATGTAAATACATCAGTACATTTATCGAAAATAAAAGTCCACCTCCCAAATATCCAAACGCATATCCTAAGGATGAAACATAGTTCCAGTCTTTTTTTGTAGATACATCAGTTAAAAGCGAATCATAAAATATATTTCCTGACATAAATCCTATTGTAGCCAATACATAGATTATTGAAGCTAACTGCCAATCGCCCTGTTCAACCATGAATAAACCACTTGTCATTATTGCTCCAAAAAATGCAAAAATGATAAGAAATTTTTTCTTTGCTGACCCTCTATCTGCTACTGCTCCCAAAAAAGGTGAAATACATGCCACTATAATTGAGGCCACTGAATTCGCTAAACCAAGATGGTACGTACTCTGCACAACATCAGATGGATTAGACCAATATTTTTCAAAAAAGATTGGGAAAAATCCAGCTGCAACAGTTGTAGAGAATGTTGAATTTGCCCAATCATATAATGCCCAGCTCAAAACTTTCTTTTTTTTAATTAACATTTACCAACCTTGGAAATATGTTGTTATTCCACTAAAAAGATTAAGATATTCATAGGTATTATTTGAAATTAAACTTTTATTAAATCCAATATATATATCAAAAGAGATTGGTCCAATTCTATTATTAGAAACTGAATTTAGTATCCAAAATTCTGAACCTACTTCTGAGAATTCTAATGCAGAGGTATAACTTTTATGTGACTCCATCCAATTATCCCAATCATTACTTTTTGATAAATACCTGTCTTTACTTTTTGCTGTATAATTCAGATTATATTTCATCAAAAAACCGGTTTTTACCTAGTTCTATTTCACCACCTGTTTTTACTATTAATTTTACTCCTTGATTATATTTATAAGTATTACCTACGTATTTTAGTATGGAGTCAGGGTTAGTATGACCACCTGAAAATAAATGTGCTGGTGTATTTAATATAGCATCTGCTCCAAATTCAAATTCACTAAATAAAAAAAACCTAGAATCTTTTTTATATTTAAGTTTCCAATCTCCCATAAATCCTATAGACCCTCTAAGAGTACCACTACCTATATTCAGTTCACTAAATTGTTTTGGTTTTTTTTCATTTATAAAAGGTGAAATTGTGGTTCCATAAGGAATAATTAATTTAAACATCCCATAAAAAGTATTTCCATTTTTTCTGGTTTTCCAAGCGGGTTCACCATTTAATAGAACAGTTGCTGTGATAGTGATATCGTCAATGCCAGATGATATTTTTTCTTCAGGATAATAAAAAGCTACAAGCGAATCCAATGAGAGTGAATCAACTCCAGCTAACGCAGAAGGTTTAAATCCATCATCTACAATTAAATTATTTAATGGATCATCTTTAGAATGGAATACCCAATTGACAGAATAAGGACTACCATCACTGTAATAATAATCATATATCATCTTAATGGTTGAACGGATATCTCTATGCAAATTATCAAAGTTATTAGAGCTTATAAAATTTTTGAATTCAGTTTTTGCGTAATTATGATATTCAATCAATGATTCTACATTGGAGGCCTTTCCAATACTGTAATTTGAGAAGTTCTGATTTATCAAATATTTATCATAAATTGAAGAAGAAAGTGAAATAGTGATTTCATCGGACATGCCATAATCAATTTTAATTTTTTTACCAAAAAAAACCTTTTCTCTTCTTTCATTAAATAATCCCAATATAGATACAGTTTTATTAGTATCAAATCCTTCTTTTCCGAGGGTTGGTAAATTTTTACCATAATAAGTATTGAACTTTATAAGCCAGTCTTCTACAGAGTTAGCGGTATCTAAAATATCAGATCCTAAATAATTCAAATCGAATGTATTGGAAGTATCAATTTGAGTTGATCCAAGGTGATATAGGTCATAGTTCGAAAGAAAATCATTTTTTTCTCCATTTAATCCATTATTAAAATATCTTTTACCAATTCCATTCATATTAAAATTTTGATTTTTAATATTCCAATTTCCCTCTGAATGGATTGTTCCGATTGATATTCTAAAAACATTTTTTGGTACAGTTGGTAATATTTGAGATACCAACGGAATTAGTAAAAAAAAATATATTAGTAACGATATCATTTATAGATTAAAAACTTTTGGCGAAACTCACTGAACTTATATATATCTTGTGACCAAATTGCAGTAAGGTGCGAAGCTGGCTTTTTTTGCGCAGCCATTACTCTCAACTCATTTGTACCAAAAAGTTTGTCTATATAATCATTTGCTTCCCATTGAAATTCTCTTGGATGTAATTGATTTATTAAGAAAAGAATAGATGTCGCAACTTTTAAAGGTTCAAAAGTATCTTTATTCTTTATGAAAATTTTTATTCCACTACAGGATTGACCATCATATTTAGGTACTCTTTTATGATAACTTGAACCATGTGGCCTGTAAGAAATCTCACTAAATTCAACTCCTTCAAATAGTTTTGATCTTAGCTTTTCCAATAAAAAAGTAGTTGATAGCCAAGGGGCGCCTACAATTAGATAGGGAGTCTCTGTACCAAAACCAATATTCATATTAGTACCTCTAAATATATCCATACCACTATAAGCTAATAATGTTTCTTCGTTTTGAATAGATGGTTTAGGGTTCTTCCAAACTAACGCTGTTTCAGAAAACCAATGATTACGATTCCAATTCGCCATAGGAACAACTGTTAAATCTACTTTTTTAGATTTATCAATCCATCCCATTTCATTAATCATTATAGAAATCTCTCCATATGTTAAACCATGTCTAATGGGTAAAAGATGATATGATTCATAGGATTGATATTCTGTTCTAGGTATAGGCCCTTCTAAAATATCTCCTCTAATAGGATTAGGTCTATCTAATAGAATAACGGGTACTTTATGATTTGATGCGGCTTCAAATACTTTTGACATTGTTGCTATATATGTTGCATACCTACTGCCTGTATCTTGAAAATCAACAAGTAAAAAATCAACCTCATCCATTACCCAATGAGGAGGATAAACGTAAGTATCAAATAGATCTATTATAGGAGCTTCATGGAGAGGTTCTACACCTTCTCTGCCAATTAAAGTTGATCTTTTATCATCAACGCCCCACAAACCATTTTCAAATGTTAAGATAAATAAAACATTAGAATTATTAGCTTTATGAATTAGATCTAAAAGATGCTTCCCATTTCTGTTCACTGCTGTATGATTTGTTAAAATTGCAATTTTTTTATTTTCAAACGGCTCAAAATCCATCTGCTCAATTATATCTAATCCAGTATATGTGTTTTCAAAAAAAGAAAGATCTGGTATGGGAAGAATTATTGAATTTTCAAATTTTACTTTTGGAATATCAGATCCATATAATAATGATGACAGAATTATTATAAATATTTTTTTTGTAAACATTTTTTTCAATCAAATTTAATTAATAGAAAGCAAAACTATTTTGTATTGTAAACTATATTTATTTTGATTCAAAAGGTTGATTTTAATTTTTTTATGTGGCAGATTTAGATTACATATGAGTAAAACAAACGATAATAATAGTGGCGGATTCGCCAAAACAACTGATTTCAAATGGCTTGGAATTGGTGTAGCAGTATTTATTTTAATTGGTTTCATGATGCCTACGCCAGAATCGATGCTAGAAAAAGCAAGTTTTCTTTTTGGTGCAGACTCATCAATCGATGTAGCATTAAAAGCAAAACATATCCAACTTACCATTGCCCTACTTGCAACGTGCGTTGTATTCTTTGCTACTGAAGCTGTACCAATGCCAGCAGTAGCGCTGATAATAGGACTTGTTCAACTATTTTTTGGTATAACTGCACCTAAGGAAATCGCTCTCACTTATGCTCATGATGCAGTATGGTTTATTGGAGGGTCGCTTGCACTTGGTGCAACTTTAGTGAAATATGGTCTGGATAAGCGAGTAGGAATGTTGGTTGTAAACCTAGCTGGTACAAAAACTAGGTCAATTGTTATTGGGATTTTGCTTGGTACCGCAATTCCAACCGCCTTTGTAGGAGAACATGCTGTTGCTGCAATGTATGTGCCAATTGCACTAGCTTTATATACACTAACAAATAAATCCATCCCAGCTCCGAAACTTGGTACACTTTTAATGGTGACGATTGCAGTTGGATGTATGATTGGTGGTCCAATGAGCCCGACGGGTGGAGCACGAAATGCGCTCATGATTGGTTTTCTTGGAAATATGAATATCGATGTTTCTTTCATGCAATGGATATCGATGGGGATAATGTATACCATAATTATGTCAGTTGTTATGTCTTTCCTTTTACCTATGCTTTTTAAACCTGAGGTTGATGATCTAAGTGAGGCGGTTGGCCTCCTTAAAAAAGATCTTCAAAAACATGGTGCAATGACTACCCAACAAAAGCTAGTTGCCGGAATAATGGCTTTAGTTGTCTTATTATGGATTACAGACAAATCTTTAGTTAAAGATGTCCTTGGTTTCTCATTAGGCCTTGGAGGAATTGCTGTATCAGGTGGAGTATTATACATGTTATTTGGTCTTACATCATGGAAAGACTATGAAGATAAAATTAGTTGGGGCGTAATAGTCCTATATGCTGGTTGTATAAGTTTGGGTACAGTATTTAAAGTTACTGGAGCATCTAGTTGGTTTGCTGACCAGATCATGATGATAGTTGCACCATTGGGGTTAAATTCTGGTGTTGGATTAGTTATTTTAATGTGCTTCATTGGAGCTGTTCTTACTAACCTTATGAGTGCAGGTGCGACAGTAGCTGTTATTGGACCCGTAGTCCTTGACATGGCACAAAGTTCTGGAACTAATCCTGTTTTAGTAGGTGTAGGACTTGCTATTTCAACATCGATGGCATATTGGCTCGTGATAGGAACACCCGCTAGTTCTATCGTTTATGCAAGTGGTCAGCTCGAATCAAAAGATTTTATTCGTATGGCAACTCTTGGATGGCCTGCTGCCCTTATTGCACTTTCTGCGATAATAGTTCTATGGTGGGTTGGAGTTCTGGGTATAGACCCTAACGGAATTGGTTTCTAGGGAGAAAAAAATGGATATAAATACAATTGTTTTAGTTGTTATAATTTTGATTATAGTATATGCGATGTTTAATCATGGAAGTGGGAAAAAATCTTTGGTTGAAAAAGAAAGAGAAATAGCTCTCAATGAAAAAGATAAACTTTCAGATGAAGAGATCACTACTTATGGTCAGGTGCAAGAAAGAAAGAAACAACTTTTTTCTGTTATAGATGATAATTTGAAAGATCACCCCGACGAATCAAATCAGCTTAAAGAAATAATAGAAGACTGGGCTAATTTAAAAATTGAAGCATTCCAAAATAGACGTTCTTGGGTCAGAGCTACACCAGACAAATAACAGTTTAAAAACTTCCCCTTTCCCTTCTGAAATAGTAATTGAAAATTAAAATATTAGTATCAGGGAAGATCAAAGAAACAAGGTATGCTTCTAAAGCCAAAGAATACCTGAAATGGATCTCAAGTCAAGTATCACTAGACCTAGTATTTTTGAAAGATAATGATTTAAAAAAATTATCAGATAAACAAATTCACAGTTTAGATCCTACCTATTTTTCTATTAGTCTGTCTGAAGAAGGTAAAGGGTTTTCATCAAAAGAATTCTCAAATTTTATTTATAGCATCAATAAAGATTTAATATTTATACTAGGACCACCGGACGGATTAAGCGAAAAATTAAAAGAGTCAACTGACTTCATTTTGTCGATGTCAAAATTTACTTTACCACATGAGTTAGCTTATTTAGTTCTGATAGAGCAAATCTATAGAGCTATGTCAATTCAGAATGGTAGTAAATATCACAGAGCTTAGATTTTAATCTTTTCTGTTCTCCCTTGAATGCCCACTAATAATACGTAAGTTGTTGATGAAATTTCTTTAGCAAGTTTTTCTATTGGAATAGTATCATTGTCTTTTTCCCCAAAAAATAAAACTTCCTCTCCAATTTTTGGATTTACGTCTTCAAAATCGATCATTAGCTGATCCATACATACTCTTCCCGCAATTTTGTAATAACTTCCCTTGTAGCTTATATAGCCATGTTTAAACCATTGCCTTGGAAAGCCATCAGCAAAACCAGTTTGAACTACCGCTATATTAGTCCTTTTTGATGTTATATACTTACCGCCATAACTGACTGGTGTTCCAGCAGAAACTCTTCGAATGAAAATAATAGGACCACAGAAGCTCATTACTGGTTTATATTCTTTTTTAATTTGGACATCACTTGACGGAGACACTCCATACAATAGCATACCTACTCTCACTGTATTAAACCAAGAATTTGGGAGATTAATAATTGCACCACTATTTGAACAATGAATATATTTGAAGTTGATTTTATTTTTTTTTCCAGATTCTATGACTTTATTAAATTTATTTAACTGATTTAAAGCAAATGACAGATCACCTTCATCAGCTGTTGATAGGTGGGAATATATACCTTCGATTGGAATATGCTTATTTAACTTTAGAAGTTCAAAAAGAGGTTCTGCTTCATTTAGATCAAATCCCAATCGAGTCATTCCAGTATCAAATTTTATATGGATTTTTGGACAAGCTTTATATTTCTCATAGAACTTTAGAACTTCATTTAAGTCTTTAAAACTTGTTAAATTTATCCAAAAATCTTTTTGATATGCAATTTTAAGCCATGATGGTTGCATTTTAGAAAATATAAGAACATTATTAGTTATACCACCATCTCGTAGTTCTAAAGCCTCCTCTATAGTAAAAACACAAAATATAATCTTATTTTCATTTCTAAGAGCACGTGCGATAGTTAAAGCTCCATGACCATATCCATCGGCCTTGACTACAACCATTAGACTTTTATCACCAATCTCTTTTTTTATATTTGATAAATTATTTTTTAATCTATCAATATGTATATACGCCTTAGGACCAATCATATTTATATTATTTACTGTAACATTTTTCTTTTTAACAGAAAACTATTGAGTAATACCCATAAATAAATAATTGGAAAAAGAGATAAAAGAATCTTGAGGTTTATTATTCCAATCGAATTAAATGTGCGATAAAGTTGGAAAGGCAACGATAACGGATGAAGGGTTAATAACTCACCTAACCCATTTGGAAAGAATGAAGTTTCGATAATAAAACCATTACCAAATATATTGATTAAGAAAATTATACTCATTGATAATAATACTGAACTCAAAGTATCTATTATTAGTAAAAAGGTGATGAAAAGATTTCCAATTAAAAATAAATATAAAATAAGAGTTGATAAAAAAAAAGAATGCGTTTAGAAAGCTAAACGATATTTCAATAAAGCTAGTGTATATAAAACCTGTTAGAATAGAGACTATTATAGTTTCTACAATTGCAACAACTAGGTTAGAAAAAACAATTTTAGTTTTACTATGAGGGGTAAGTGCAATATTAATTAAACTCTTCCCATGCATACGTAAGTCAAAAAACTCCCTGAATAAAGGTGGGAAAATGACAATTGAGCCTAGGATAAAAATTAAGCCAGGAAAAGCCCATACATCATAAGGAACACCTGAAATACTATATCTAATAATATTTTTGAGTGGTGAACCAATCATAGCAAAAATAATGAATGGTAGTATTAAATATAAGAATACGCTGGGAATGAGTCTGTTTTTGAAAAGCCAAAATCTTCTTATCAATAGAGCTTTTATCAATTTAGCCCTTTCCCTGCAAACTCTGAGTCTAATAAATCTCTTAATCCTAAATTTTTAACTTCAAGGTTAATCATCATATTATCTGATGCTTCTCGGACAACATCAAAAAAAACACTTCTATTTCTTCCATAAAAATGAAAAGTATTATCTAACTTATTTGGTGAAACAACAGTGACAATTTTTTTCAATTTTTTGTATAAATCATCAGACAATTCGTCAAATTCAATTTGAAACTGATGATAATCCATTGTGCTTTCCAAGAGTTTATCTAGATGCCCATCCATTAGAATACGTCCTTCATTAAATACTAAAATACGATCATGAGCTTGCTCAATCTCGCTTAAAGAATTACTTACATAAATAATTGACTTATCACCTCTCAGTTCTTTTATTAAATCCCATGTGAGTCTAATAGACTCTGCATCCATAAAAGCTGTTGGCTCATCCATAATTAATACATCCGGGTTGTGAATAAGAGCACGGATAAGCATTGTTTTTTTTTGCTCTCCGCCTGAGACTCTGTGAGAAAACTCGTTTAGACTTTTATTTAAATTTAGTAATGCAGAGTAATAGTGTATTTTTTCTGTTGATTTAACAGGATCAATCCCATATAAATGTGCATTGAAAAGGATATTTTGTTTTAATGTAAGCCAAGGATCTAGGTTACTCTCATATGGAACGTACCCAATCAGCTTTCGAGTCTCTTTTCTACGCTTTTCCATGTCTAAACCATGAATAAACACCTGTCCATAATTAGGATTTTCATATCCAGATAATAGTTTAAGGAGAATTGATTTTCCAGAATCATTTTCACCAACAATCGCAACAAGACTACCACGCTCTACACCAAAGGAAAGACCAGCTAAAACTGTTTTATCTCTTACTATTTTTCCTACTTTTTTTAAACTAATACTCGCTTCCATCAAATCACCTTCTAGTGTGCCTTATACCAATTATTTCCAACACCATAATCGACTATCAGTGGAACTTGTAATTCCATTGCATTTTCCATTTTTGAAATAACAATATTTATTAGTTCTTGTTCCTCTTCAATTGGATATTCAAATAGTAATTCATCATGGATTTGTAAAATCATTTTAGCCTTCATTTGATTCTTTTCTAATTTACTATGTATTTGAATCATCGCGATTTTTATCATTTCGGCTGCAGTTCCTTGAATAGGCATATTAATAGCCATCCTTTCTGCTGCTTTTCTTCTTAAACCATTATCAGAATCAGCATCCCAGACAGGTCTTTTTCTACCTTTAATAGTGGATACAAATTTTTGTTTTTTTGCCATCTCAATTGTTGAATCTATATAATCTTGAATACGAGGATATTCATTAAAATAAGAATCAATAAGAGCAACTGATTCTTTTCTTGGTATTCCAAGTTCTTGACTCAATCGAAAAGGTCCTGCACCATACATAATTCCAAAATTAACAATTTTAGCAGTGCGGCGCATCTCAGGTATTACATCTTCTATAGAAACATTAAAAACTTTACTAGCTGTTCTTGTGTGAATATCTTCCTTTTGGTTAAATGAAGAAATCAATTCAGCATCATTACTAAAATGAGCCATTATTCTTAACTCTATTTGAGAATAATCTGCCGATAAGATTTTCCATCCTTTTGTTTGTGTTGAAAAGGCTTTTCTTATTTCTTTCCCTTCTTCAGATCGGATTGGGATATTTTGAAAATTTGGATTAGTACTAGATAAGCGACCAGTCGCCGCTATTGTCTGATTAAAAGTAGAGTGAATGCGACCAGTGTTCTTATTTATTAATTCAGGGAGCGAGTCAATATATGTATTTTTTAATTTATTATATTTTCTATAAGCCAACACTAGTTGAGGTAACTCATGTTGGAGGCTTAAGTGATTAAGTACCTCTTCCGCGGTACTGCGCTTTTTAATTTGTGGCAAGTTGAGCTCATCAAATAAAAGGTTTGCCATTTGCTGGGTTGAATTGATATTAAAATTTTCTTTTGAAAAAGAATATATTTTTTTTGTCAAATCATCTAAAATGATTTGAATCTTTTCAGACATTTGCTTTAAAAATTTAGAATCAACATAAGCACCATTATGCTCCATTTTTAAAAGTACATTGATAAGAGGTGTTTCAATGGTTTCTAGATAATCGCTAAGACCTATTTCTACAAGCTTTCCTTGAAGTAACTTTTTTAGTTTAAAAATAGAATATGAATCATCACAAGCCTGTTGCATGAGTTTTTGGACATCAACATCTTCAGTTTTAATTTTATTCCTTCCTCTTCCTAATAAATCATCCATTGATTCTAACTCAATATTTAGATACTCTAAACTTAAAGAATCAAGTGTATTTGATCTGGAAGAAGGGTTTATTAAGTGGGAGGCTATCATAGTGTCAAAACCTAAACCAGATACATTAATGCCTTTATTTTTTAAAACGGAAATATTGTACTTAATATTATGGCTATTTTTTAAAATTTTTGTACTCTCAAAAACAACTTTTAATTCATTTAATATGTATAATAAGTCATTATCAGAAAAACTATTTTTATCTTTGTGAAAAATAGGAATGTAAAAACTTTTATTTGAATCAAAGCAAAAACTAATACCAATTATTTCTGCATTCATTGGAGATATGTTATTAGTTATAAGTGAAAATGAAACTTCTTTTTTAGTTAATATCTCTTTAATTAATCGACTCAAATCTTCTTTGGTATTAACTATTAAATAATTTGTTTCGGTTTTTCTCTCTGCTGCAACCTTTACTGTATTTGAATTAATTTGTTTTACAAATGCATGAAATTCTAAACTCGTAAATTTCCTAACGGTTAAATCAACATCCATTTTTTTTATTTTTAAATCTTTTATCTCTAAACCAAGTTTAACATCTGTTAAAATTGTTGCTAATTCCTTACTCAGCTTAGCATTTTCAACACCTTCTTTTAAACCATTATGAACTCTTTTATTCGTAATATTATCTGCATTTTCAAGTGCAGATTCAAGCGAACCATATTTCTTTAGCAGTTTAACAGCTGTTTTTTCACCTACACCAGCTACGCCAGGAATATTATCAGCTGAATCACCCATAAGACCTAGTAAATCAATAATTTTATTTGGAGGAATTCCCCACTTTTCTTCTACTTTCTCAGGAGTATAAATTATTGGGGTTGGTGATTTACGAGTTCCCGGTGAATACATAGATATATGATTATTTATCAATTGCATAAAATCTTTGTCACCACTAACAATAAATGTTTTTAGGCCTTGTTTATCAGCGTCTACCGCGATTGTTCCAATTATATCATCAGCTTCAACCCCAGGCTTTTTTAATACTGGAATATTCATAATTTCAAGAATTTCCCATAAGTGCGGTAACTGGGTTTGTAATTCTTCCGGCATAGGCGGACGATTAGCTTTATAATCATCATACATATCATGACGAAATGTTTTTTCCTTTGAGTCAAAAGCACACACAAGGTATTCTGGTGACTCTGATTTAATTAGTTTTAATATTTGATTTATAAAACCATATAAAGCACTTGTGTGTAGCCCATAAGAAGTAACCAAGGGGTTTCTTATAAGGGCAAAGTGTGCCCGGTATAAAATTGCATACCCATCAACAATAAAAAGACGTTTTCTTTTAGAATCACTTATTTCCATATGAAAAATTACAATAATGAAGACAAACCGACTAGATACATTTGAATAAAAAAAAGCCCCTGGAAATAGGGGCTTTTTAAAACAATCAATTTGATCGTTTTGAGTTTTACATCATACCGCCCATACCACCCATACCGCCCATACCAGGATCTGGCATTGGAGGCATCTTGTCGTCCTCAGGTAGGTCAGTGATTGCAGCTTCTGTAGTTAGTACCATCCCAGCAATAGAAGCAGCATTCTCTACTGCTACTCTAGATACTTTAGCTGGATCGATAATACCGGCTTCAAACATTTGTACATACTTGTCGTTTCTAGCATCATAACCATAATCAGCTTTCTTATCACGGATATTTTGAACAACAATAGCGGCTTCAACACCTGCATTTTCAACAATTTGACGAAGAGGCGCTTCTAGTGCTCTTCGCATTATATCAACCCCAACTTGTTGTTCATCACCTAGTTTAACTTTATCTAATGAAGAAACTGCACGAAGTAAAGCAACTCCACCACCAGGAACAATACCTTCTTCAACTGCAGCTCTTGTTGCATGCAGAGCATCTTCAACACGAGCTTTCTTTTCTTTCATTTCAACTTCAGTAGCAGCACCAACATTTATAACAGCGACACCACCTGAAAGTTTAGCTAAACGTTCTTGTAACTTTTCACGATCGTAGTCTGAAGTAGTTTTTTCAACTTGAACTTTAATTTCATTGATTCTTGCTTTAATTGCATCAACATTTCCACCACCATCAACAATAGTAGTATTATCTTTATCAGATACAATTCTTTTGGATGTTCCCAAATAGTCTAAAGTTGCGTTGTCTAACTTGTATCCAGCATCTTCAGATATTACTGTAGCACCTGTGAGGACTGCAATATCTTCTAACATTGCTTTGCGTCTATCTCCAAAACCTGGAGCTTTAACTGCAAGAACTTTAAAAGTACCTCTTAACTTATTGACTACAAGAGTTGCTAAAGCCTCACCCTCAATATCTTCTGCTATAATAACAATTGGCTTGCCTGTTTGAACAACTTTTTCAAGAAGCGGAAGAAGATCTTTCATGTTACTAACTTTTTTATCATGGATCAGTATATATGGATCATCCATTTCTGCATCCATTGATTCTGAATTAGTAACAAAATAAGGAGATAAATAACCTCTATCAAACTGCATACCTTCAACAGTTTCAAGGAAGGTTTCAGCAGTTTTTGATTCTTCAACTGTTATTACTCCATCTTTCCCTACTTTCTCCATTGCTTCAGCAATTTTGTCACCAACTTCTTTATCATCGTTAGCTGAAATAGTTGCAACTTGAGCAATTTGCTGACTATCAGGGAGATCTTTTGCTTGAGCTTTGATAGCTTTGACTACAGCATCTTTAGCTTCATCAATACCTTTTTTTATCGCCATTGGGTTAGCACCTGCCGTGACGTTTTTCAACCCTTCAGTAACAATAGCTTGTGCTAGAACAGTCGCCGTTGTTGTTCCATCACCAGCAACATCTGAGGTCTTGGAAGCAACTTCGCGAACCATCTGCGCACCAACATTTTCTAATTTATTCTCCAATTCTATTTCTTTTGCAACCGTAACACCATCTTTTGTAACTGTAGGTGCACCGAATTTCTTTTCAATAACTACGTTTCGACCTTTTGGTCCGAGAGTAACTTTAACCGCATTGGCTAATTTATCTACACCGGCTTTCAGCGCGGAACGAGCTTCTAGTGAATATGCAACTTCTTTTGCCATGTCTAACTCCTTATAATACTGCTAGTATGTCGCTTTCGCGCATGATTACGTAATCTGAACCATCAAAAGCAACTTCACTACCAGAATATTTTCCGTATAGTACTTTGTCGCCTTCTTTGACAGTCATTTCAATTAAACTACCTGAATCGCTTACTTTTCCAGATCCTACTGCAACTACTAGCCCTTGCTGTGGCTTTTCTTGCGCGGTATCAGGAAGAATGATTCCACCAGCAGATTTGTCTTCAGCTGGGGAAGGCTCTACTACTACACGATCAGATAATGGTTTTAGTTTTAAACCCATATTATATAACTCCTTCTGTACATTAATTATTAAATAAATTTTTAATAAATATTAAAATGATTGCTCTTAAAGAAATAAATTGTATTTCATAAAAACAATCACCTCACATTCAACAGATACAAAGGTTATACCATTCTATTTTATATTTCATTTTGTATCATAATAAAATTAAATACGCCATCTTGGCAAGAAAAGCTAGTTTCCAGTTGAACCAAATCCGCCTTCACCTCTTTCTGTTTCAGACAAATTGTCAACTAATGAAATCTCTATAGGACTTCCAACCATTGAGACTAATTGAAAAAGTCTTTGATGCTTTTTTATAAGATAGTTTTCTTTTTTAATATTATCTACAGATGCCATTATTTCGCCTCTATACCCCGCATCGATCAAGCCAATTGAGTTTGACATTCTTAATGGTGTTTTTGAGATACTTGATCTAGGAATCAATAAATATGGATTAGAATCGAGGTTTTCACATGCTATGCCAAAATGTATCTTTTTTGTTTGGCCATGTTCTATTAATTGATCTTCTAGTGTGTAGAGATCAATTCCAGCATCCCCAGAGTGAAAGTGTCCATGCTCTGAATAAATAGATTTTATTAATGGACTAAAAGGCTTAATCAGGAGTTTCATTTAAATTCCTTGTTTTAAAGTTTTTAATATTTTTGTATGCTGAGGAGATGATCCACAGCAGGTTCCTAAAATGGATAGTTTATAATCTAAAATAGAATCCATATATGTTTTAAATTTAAATTCATTTAATATCTCAGAGAAATTATTTTCGTATTCTTTCAACCCCAGGTTTGGATATGCTCCAATATTATAATGTCTAAATTCAACTATTTCCTCTAATGCTTGGCCTGTTAAGTTCAAATTATTGCAATTCAATAGTAGCATATCTATATTGTTAGACTGAATCATATTCATTACAGTTGGTATTGGTGTTCCATCTAATAATGAATCCTTATCTTTCATGATTAGACTTATCCAAATTAACTTTGTCGTATTACTTGACATCTCAATTGCTATTTTTAATTCTTCGAAATTTCCCATTGTTTCAAAAAGAACTATGTTAACGTCAGTCTGAGAAATCCAATCCAATAATTGTCCATAATTATCTTCTGCTGCAGTTTTACCAGGGAAATTCTCAGGTAAATAACAGTCATCAACAGTAGTTACCGATGCCGCAATTTGAGTTGTAGTTGCCGCCGCTTTAAATGCGCAATCAATACCATAGAAGAAACTATCTTTTGATCTATTTAGAGCCTTTTTATTCGAAAAACCTGCTTTCCGATATGCCCAAGGAGTTGATCTAAACGTATTTGCTGTAATTATATCTGCTCCAGCTAAAATGTAAGCTTTATGAATTTTTATAACAACTTCTTGAAAATTTAAATTTGCATCTGCAGACCAGATAGGTAATACTAGTGGAACATTATAGGCCTCTAATTGAGTCCCAACTGCACCATCTAAAATTAAAAAGTCATCCATTATGCTCTACTTTTTTAAAGAAAAAATAAATAATTATACTGAATAAAAATATACAAACACCTATGAATGATTCAAATCTGGAATGAATAAATGAATAAAAAAGTATCCAAAAATTTAGCATTAAATATATTAGTGGAGTCAAAGGATAGCCAAAAGCTTTGTATGGCCTAGATAAGTTTTTTTCTTTAAACCTTGAAAAAAATAAAGAGAAAACTGTTAGGCTTGAAATTATAATTAAACAGATACTAGTATAAATCAAAACTTGTTCAAAAGATGAAGTTAAAATAAATATTATTGATAGAAAAAATTGAAGAGCAAATGCGTTAACAGGTATTCCCTTTATATTTTTTTTATTAAAAAAATTTAACTCTTTATAATCCTCTCCCATAATAGCTAAAACTCTTGGTCCTATATAAATGTAACTAGAAATAGTAGAAAGCAATAATAAAGAAATACTAAGACTTATAACCTTACCCCCATTTACACCGAATATCTCAATACCCGATATTAATGCAACTTCCACCTCTCCCTGTAAAGTCATTAATGGCGTTGTAAATAAAAAAGTAAAATTTAAAAGTAGGTATAGAATCATAACTATACTTGTTGAAACCAACATTGATTTTGTAATATTTTGAATTGGATTTTTAACTTCTCCCGCTACATAAATAACCGTATTCCAGCCAGTATAAGCATAAGAGACCCATACTAAGCTTACTGCAAATGGTGCACCAAATATCACATCCATGTCACCCTCAACTGGTAATAATGTTAAACTTTGAGGATTTTCAATATTTAATCCAAAAGCTATAAAAACAAGAATGAATATAATCTTTATTAAAGTTGATATATTTTGAAAGGAAGTTCCCAACTTAATACTTTTCACATGAATTATATGAATAAGGGAGATTATTAATATTGCAAAAAGTGAAGGCTCAATATTTTGAAAAAAAATTGATAAATAACTTCCCAACGCAATTGCTGCAAGTACTCCAGGTGCAGCAAATCCAATAGTTGCAGAGACTAAACCTGCGCCAAATCCTAATGAGGGGTGTAATATTGTACTTAACAAAGAGTATTCACCACCCGATCGTGGATAAGTTGTAGCTAATTCACCATATGTCAGAGCACCGCAAAAAGCAATTATTCCCCCTATTAACCATAATAGTAGTAAAGGAAATATTGTATTAATCTCTAGAAGCTGATATCCTAAACTTGTAAAAACTCCTGTTCCAATCATTGAGGCAACAATAAAAGATGCAGAAGTCCACATTGATAAATGCGGTTTAGGAACTTTTTTACTCACTTATTCTATATTTTATAAATATTATATGCTAGAAGGAACCAACCAATAATATAGAAAAAACCACCTATTGGTGTAATCGCACCAAACCACCTTAAATTAGTCAAAACTAATAAATATAAACTTCCAGAAAATACCAAAATCCCGATGACAAATGATATTCCAGAAATTTTAAGAGCTGTATGGGGATAATAAAAACCTAATATACCAATAATGATTAATCCAATAGAATGATAAAAATGATATTTAATACCTGTCTCGAAGATTGCTAAGTCTTCAATAGAAACCTTCGTTTTAATTGCGTGCGCACCAAAAGCACCGATTATTATTGCAACTCCAGTTAAAATAGAACCTAGAATTATAAAAAATTTCATACAAACATTATTATTTTTTAATGATGGTTCTAATTGGAAATGGTATCTGTATTTTTTCTTTTTTAAATCTTTTGTGAATGTTTTTAATAAATTGGTGAATAATTGGATTTTGATCTCCATACTTATTCCCTCTAAAATAAATTGCAAAATCAATACTAGATTCACCAAAACCTCTAAATTTAAAACTTGGTTGAGATAATTTATTTGTCTCTTCCATATCAGAATGAAGTTTATTTGCTTCTTCAAGAGCAACTCTTTCAACCTGTTCTAAATCTGAATTATAATCAACACCCATAAAAACTTTAACGGAAAAACTTGGGTCACCACTATCATAATTTTTGACTATAGCTGATGAGAGCTTTGTATTTGGTATATGTAAAATATTATTAGTTCTTTCCAGCATTTTAGTATTTCGCCAGGTAATGTTTTGAATGTAACCCATTTCCCCTGAATCTAAGCTCACAAAATCTCCTGGCTGAACTTTTTTACTTAGAAGAATATGTAAGCCTGCAAAAACATCAGACAAAGTATCTTTTAAAGCTAATGAAACTGCAAGGCCTCCTACCCCTAATGCCGTTAGCATAGGAGCAATTGAAATATTTACAGAATCTAAAATAATAAGTAGACCAATTACATAAATTGTAATTTTAACAATGTTTGTAAAAATAGTTGTTGAGGGGAACCCTCCTTCTTGCTTTTTAGACCATAATTCAAAAAGTCCTAAAATTAATTTAGCTAATGCGTGTGTAACGGACGCAATCAATAGAATCTTTATAACTATTAGTATAAAAGTTGAGTACTCATCCTTGATAGGGATATCTCTAAAAACTAAAAATAATGAGAACAAAAAAGACCATAGCACTACCTGAGATTCTAGAGAATTAAGTAATATATCATCACCTTCCCATTTTGACATTTTAGTAATTTTTTTTAGTTTTGAATGAAAAAATCTTTTAAAAAAATAACCAAAAATAATTGCACATGTTACTATCAAAATTGGGGATAGCCAAAGTTCTAAAAATTGCTCTCTATTAAATAGTTGATTCATATAATATACTTTAATCAAATTTTACTGATACTAATTTTGATATTCCTTTTCTTTCTTGAGTTACGCCGTACATATAATCGGCTTTTTCCATTGTCAATTTATTATGTGTAACAATAATAAATTGAGTATCATCACAAAACTTACTTAAAACTTTAGTGAATTTACGTATGTTAATATCATCCAATGGAGCATCAACTTCGTCTAAGATACAATAAGGACTAGGCTTTACTTGATATATTGCAAAAAGAAGGGATATAGCTGTTAACGCTTTTTCTCCACTGGAGAGTAATCTGAGTGATGAATTTCTTTTACCCGGAGGTTGAGCATCAATACCAATATCTGCTTCTAATGGGTCTGGATCACCGACAAGCTTCAATGAAGCATTTCCTCCTTCAAAAAAAAGATTAAAGAGTTTTTCAAAATTAGATTTTATCAGATCAAAGGTTTTCTGAAATCGCTTTCTCGCAACCTTATCAATTTGACGAATTGTTTCTCTTAGATTTCCTTCGGCTTCTATTAAATCATCTCTTTGAATGGATAATTCCTTTAATCTATTATTCTCTTCATTATATTCATCTTGTACGGCCATATTAACAGGGCCAATATTTTCTAGACTACGTTGTATCTTATTAATGAGTATCTCTAGTTGTTCTTCAGATTCATCTACAATAAGGTTGCTTGGGATTTTCACATTATATTTTTCAGATATTCTTTCTTTAACTGATAAAATTTGTTGTTCTGTTTTAGAAGACTCTATTTCTAGATTTTTCAATTCTTCTAAGATACCTTCTTTATTTTTTTGGTCGGAAGCAATCTTTGTTTGTATTTGTTCTAACTCTTCATATGTTTCACGAAAAACCTCTTTTTTAAGATTTAGTAATGATTTTTGCTTTTGAATTTCTGCGTTTGAAAGGTTAAGGTCTTTTTCTATATTTTGTACATTATCAGTAATCTCATTTTTTTTATAATTAAGTTCGACAACCTCTCTATTTACTTTATCCTGTCTCGCTTCTATTTCCTCTTTTGTTTCTTCGCCTGATTTTTTTTTGTATGTGATTTGATCTCTACGTGATTCTAACTCTATAAGCTGGATACGTATATCTTGTAAATTATTTTGAAGATTTTCTTTTTCAGACCTTTGCTTTATCATTTTTCCATCTGCTAAATCAATTTCTTCTTGAAATGAATCAATATCATCCTCGATTTTTTTAAGTTTAGGCTCTAAAATTTTTATTGAAGACATTAAACTTTTTAAATCTTTTTTTAAACTTTCATTCTCTGCTCTAGAAGATCTAAGAGATTTTTCTAATTGATCGGAGATTAGGTCTTCCCGCAATAAATTTGTATTAATTTCTGTTATTTTATCTAAATAGTCTTTCTTTTTATCAAGAGTTTCTTTTAGCCTTATTTTGTTCTTATTTAATTTTGTATCATTCTTTTTATTTTCACTGATTAAATAATTATCTCTATTTTTCAAAACCTTTAAATCTGAAAGAATTTTTTTCAGTTTCGCTTCTCTTCCTATCAAATTTCCATATTCACTAAATTGCCTGCTTTTCAAGATTAAATCTTTCCCTGAATATGCTCCGCTTTTATCAACAAGACTCCATCCATTCAACTCTTTTATTTTTATTGCTTCATTTAAGTTGTCAACAATCAAAAGTGTACCTAGTAGATATTCGGCTAAAGATCTAAGATTCTCTCCAGTTTTTACAATATCAGATGCTCTTAATATTTTGATATTAAGATTTGGAATGCTTGATAAGTTAGTTTTTATAGTAGAAGATTCTTTTAAAGGGATAATGGTCAAATCACCTATTTTTTTTTCTGAAGCAATTTTAATAGTTTTAAGAGCATTTTCTTTATTGTCTGAGATTAAACAGTGCGATAAGTCCCCTAAGCCAGATTCTAAAGCGTCTCTATATTCTTCTTCTATTTCAAACATGTCAGCAACTGTACCTAGAATCCCATCAAACATCTTTGAGTTCTCTAATACATAGCGAGTTCCTTCTGGAAAACCTTCTTTTGATTCAACTAAATCTTCATAGAAAATATGCTGTCCTTTTAATGAATCGACCAAGGCAGAAACAGAATATTTTTCTTTTGAAATCTTTTGCTTTTTTTCTACAAGCGATATTTCTTTTTTTTCAAATTCGTCGCAAACTAAAGTAATTTTCTCAAGATTTTTTTGTAATAAATAATGACTTTTTTTAATTAGAGACATAGAGGACTTACGTGTTTTTATCTCCTGCAGTATTTTATTTATTGTACTTTCCATTTTCGAGCAACTGATCTTCTTTTCTTCAATACTCGCTGCAGTTCTATCAAAAAAAGACTTTTCATTTGCTAATTTACGTTGTAGCTCCCATCTATTATTTTGAAGACTATCTAGTTGATTAACTCTTTTTTGGAATAATATTTCAACTTCATCAAAATGTATTTTATCAATTTTATATTTATTCAATAATTCATCAATCGATGGTTCAAGGTTAGTGATCTCATTATCAAACTCTAACCTAAGCTGTTTTAGAATATCAACTTTTTTAGTATTTTCTAGTTTCTCTCTTTCTAACCTATCAATTGTCAATAAGGCACCTCTACCTTTTTCGGATAGCACCAGAATGCTATTTTTTTGTTCTTCCCTATTTTTACTTAAATCGTTCATTAAGCTTTGCATCTTGTTTAATTCATTTTCTTGGTTCTTATATGCAGTTCTCAAGTTTACCAACTTTTTTTCATATACCGAATTTTGAGTTGATTTTGATTCCCTTAGAGCTTTATATTTTTTTATCTTTTCTTTTAATGGATACATTAATTCATTAAGCCTATAGATCTGTAAAAAAGCTAAATTTATATCGCTATTCTCTAGTTCTTCTGTTAAAGTCGAATGACGTTTAAAACGTTTAAGTTGAAGACTCAAAGCATTAACTTTTTGTTCTATTTCTAGTATAATATCATTAATTCTTTCAAGATCTATTCTGGTTGCATCAAACTTTCGTATTGTAGATTTTCTCTGTGACCTATATTTGTGTATTCCAGCTGCCTCTTCAAACATATTTCTTCTATCTTCGGCTGTATCAGATAAAATTTGTTCTATCATTTTAAGTTCAATTACTGAATAGGCATCAGCCCCCATTCCGGTGTCTAAAAATAAATCCATAATGTCTTTTAAACGACATTTGGTCTTATTTAAGAAATATTCTGACTCTCCATTTCTATAGACTCTTCTAGCAATTTCTACATCATTATATTCGATTGGAAGTTTGCCTGAATTGTTATGTACTGTCATTGAGACTTCACAAACACCTAACGGTTTAACGCCTTCAGCTCCATTAAAAATAACATCTTCCATTTTACCGCTTCGAAGAACACTATACTTCTGCTCCCCAAGCACCCACCTTATTGCGTCAACAATATTTGTCTTTCCACAACCATTTGGTCCCACGACGGTAGTTATTCCTTGACCTAGTTTCATAACCTCTTTGTTAGCAAAAGATTTGAAACCATGCATCTTTATTTCTGATATATACACAAAAGCCTTTTTGTTATAATTGAGTAATTTACTAGGTCTAGTATAAGATATCCACTCTTGATTTTTACTTGATCACCAAAACTTAAAGAAAATATTTTTACTTAAATATTTAATTCTATTTCTATAATAAAATAAAGAAAAAATATAATATTTATATTCTAATTATTTTTTAGGGTAGCAATCCTCATTAAAGCACTCCTCATAAAAAATAAATGAATCTTCTTTTTGATAATTCCTATACGAAGTCTTAGAAATAAGTTTATTATTCTTACCATAATTTTTAGAAAAAGTCGTGCTACCTTTAAAATCATACATATATTCAATTTTACAATTCTCGACTTCTTTAAAGTCACGATAGAATTCCGATGAAGGTTTATTTTTTTGATTTTTTAGAGTTTTTGGAGTACTTGAAAAGCATAATGAAAATATTACTAAAGTGAGTGGGAAAAAATTGTTTTTAATAATTTTAAACATACGGGTTTAAGTTTTTATGATTAAAGAAAGAATCTAGTTTTAAAAAGCTGATATCTTTATTTTAAAAATTTTTTAGAATTAAAAATTAATAAAATTTCGAGGAATAATTAATAGTTATTTCTCATTAATGAATCTCAAACCGACAATTTGTCTAATATGGTCCATAATCTTCATAACTTCGAGACTTTCAGCATATGAATTCAGAGAACTTTCTTTTAGTCCTAATCTTACACACTTTGCAAACTCTTTAGCCTGCTCTCTAAGTCCATGTCCTTGATATTGATGAAGATAGTCTTTACTTTTCCCATCATTTGACACAACAGTAAATGAAGAAGGGGTATAAAATGTTGGGTTTATTTCAAGCCTACCTTTATCTCCTGAAATAATTGCTCTGCATGGTGTTGAATTAATCATTGTTGTGTTTAATATTGCTTGTGCACCATGTTTGTATTTAAAAATAGCAGATGTTTGTAAATCAATCTTATTTTGATTAAATGTAGAATGAGCTATTATTTTCCAAGGCGTCCCCAAAATAAGATGAGCAAAAGAGACAACATATACCCCAAGATCAAGAAGAGCACCGCCTCCATATTTTAGGTTCCATAATCTGGGATTTTTAATACCTGTTAAATCTTGACCATGATCCGCTATTACAGTATTAATTTTTCCTAAATCTCCATTGTCAACAATATTTTTAATCGCTTTAATATGCGGTAAAAAACGAGTCCACATAGCTTCAACAAGTAAAACATTATTTTCTTTTGCTGTATCAATCATTACTTTCACTTCATTCTCATTTAAAGCAAAAGGTTTTTCACATAGCACAGGCTTACTTGCATTTAAGGCTACTAAAGTATGCTCTAAGTGCAAATTGTTTGGAGTAGCTACATAGACCCCATCTATTGTTGAATCATGGACAAATTGATCATAATTATGATAAGCTTTACAATCATTAAAATTAGAAGAAAATTTTATTGCATTTTTTTTTGTTCTTGAAACAACAGCTTTAACATTATGATTATCTAAATATTTAAGATCATTTGCGAAGGCATTTGCAATACCGCCTGTTCCAATAATCCCCCAATTAAAATTTGATTCCATACTTTTAATTCTATCCTGGAGGCCAATTAAGTTTTCGACCAGCTAATAAATGTAAATGGATATGAAAGACCGTTTGACCGGCATCTTTGTTACAATTAAAAACTGTCCTATAACCATCATGGTGTACTCCAATTTTTTTTGCTAATAAAGAAGAAGCTTCGACCAACTCTCCTATTAATTGATTGTGAGACTTATTTATATCATTTAAAGTTGAAATATGAATTTTTGGTATAATTAAAATATGAGTTGGAGCTTGAGGATTGATATCGTTAAAAGCCATAACGTATTTATTTTCATAAATTATTTTAGAAGAAACTTCTTTTAATACAATTTTACAAAATAAGCAATCTTGCTTCATATTACTCCATATATGAGTTTAAAATTGATAAAGAAGCTAAGCTCGCTGTTTCAGACCTTAATCTTCTTTGCCCTAAGTTAAAAGATTGAACTTTGTTTTTGTTTAGGAGTTCGTATTCTTTTTTACTAAAGTCACCCTCAGGACCAATAATAAGTTCAACATCTCGCATGGCATTAGTCATAAACTTGTTTAAAGTATTTGCTGAGTTTTGTATTCCTACTAAACAGTTCTTTTTCTTATACTTTAGAAAAGTTTCTAAGTTTACAGGCTCCTTTATAACTGGAAAAAAACTACGTCTGCATTGCTTAGCTGATGAGATAATAATCTTTTTACAACGATCTATATTTATTGTTTTTTTCTGACAATGATCTAAAGCTAATGGCTGTATTTCACAAACGCCTAATTCAACAGCTTTTTCAATCAAATTTTCAAACCTATCTCTCTTTATTATTGCTGGAGCAAGATTTATGCGTGATTTATTTTCACCATATTGATTATACTGCTTTTCTATTCTACCATGAACTTCATATTTAGATAAATAACCTATTACTGACACGTAACCATTTCCAATCCCATCTAAAAGAAATATTTTATCACCAATATTTAATCTCAGAACATTAGCTAAATGGTTTGACTCAATGGGGTCTAAAGAAAAGTTTTTATCATTTATTTTTTGAGGATTAACATAAAATGACTTATCCGGTATCATTTTAAACGTCTATTAAATGATATATGTATTAAAAAACCAGAATAATCTTTAACAGAATCTGCTTTTTCATTTAATTTTATAATTTCTATTCCAAACATTGTAGAGACTGATGTTTGTCCTACCATTTTAAAGTCGATGCCAGTACCAATAAAACCGCCTGGTGAAAACTGTGTATTTGCTTCTGTCCATCTATTTTTAAAGGTGCCAGATTCCTTGCCATCGATTGTAAATACTATTCCACCTCTCGTAGTAATAAAAGGAGAGAAATTATTCTCAATTTTCCCAACAAATGGATAAAAATTCACACCAAAAAAGAGAGGAAACATCACGAGGCTGATACCACCTGCATTTCGTGTTTGTCCCGAATAATAGTCATAGACAAGTGTCTCATCTGGCGCTTTAATATCATAAAACCTAAACTCACCATTCAACGACATCTTTTCAGAACTATGTAAAGATGAGAAAGTAACAAACAAGCCTGATCCACTTGAACCGATATCTAAGCCAAACCCCCTATATCTATCGTTAAATTGACCTTTTAACAATATTGGAACAAAACAAACTATAAGTATGATTGTATTTTTATATTTCATTTTTGTTGAATAAAAAAGAGTCTAAACTATATTTACCGGGACCCAGTAAAAAAAGAGTTAAATATATTGTGGCATAAATGTATGCTTCTTCACCACTCTCACCACCTACAGCATGATAAGAACCAGCCATAAACATAGTGAAAAAAATAAAAGAAGATGCTATTCGAGTGCAGAAACCAACTATTACAAATAAAGCAAAAATGCTTTCACTAAGTGCCGCTAAAAATCCAAATATAACAAACCCAAAATTGATTCCAACGATAGGCATTGCTGCTTCTCCAAGCCACGCCCAAGATTCAACTCCTTTGTTTAGCTTTCCTAATCCATGATTGTAGAACAGGAAAAAAGAAGGGAAAATACGAAGAAAAAAAAGACCTAAATCAACACTTCCTTTGAAAAGATTAGATGAGAATAATATCTTATTAAAAAAAGAACTAAGCATCCTCTTCAAACTCCGCATCAAGTATATCCATTTTATTAATTTTGGTACGTACTTTCCTTTTAGTTTCCTGATCCTTCATTTTTTTATTTATTTTTAAAATTGGTAGAAGAACAGCTATGACTTTCTGAGAAACATAAAATAACAAAATTATAAAAATCCATTTTATCATTTTAAGCCTGAAACTGGATTGAAAAATTTTGTTCCCGACACAGGCTGCCTGATATACTTAATAACCTCTTCTAAATCATTTTCATTATTTACAAAATCAATATTATTTGTATTTATAATAACAAGTGGTGTCTCCTGGTATCTGAAAAAATATTCCGTATAAACCTGGCTCAATGCATCAATATATTCATATGTAATATTAGTTTCCATTTCTCTGCCACGTTTAAAAATATTTTTCATCAGCGTATCTGTATCAGCTTGTAAATAAATAACTAAATCAGGTTTAATCACATTACGTTCTAAAAGGTTTGCAACCGTATCATATAATTGCATTTCTTTTTCATTTAGGTTTAGAGAGGCAAAAAGACGGTCTTTTACAAACATATAATCCGTCATTAATAATTTTTGAAACATGTCAACTTGACGCAACTCTTGCTGTTGCCGGTACCTTTGAAGTAGAAAAAATAATTGAGTCTGAAAAGAATATCTTTCTGGGTCTTTGTAAAAATCAGGTAAAAAAAGGGTTTTCCTCAAATTCTTCAAGAACTAATCTGGCTCCTAATCGTTTCGCCATTAGTTTTGAAAGACTTGTTTTACCAACCCCAATTGGTCCCTCTATCGCAATATAATATAAGTTTTTCAAGCTTGTGTATCCATATGATGTAAAAAGACTTTTGTTTTATCAGGACAATGATTAATTAAATCTTTTATTTTTATTTTAGAATGAGGTATTTCAAAGTTTGGTGCTAATTCATCAAAAGGTACCAGTACAAATTTTCTCATTGTCAACATTGGATGCGGAATACTTAACTCTTCAGTCTCGATTACAGCATCACCATGAAAAAGGATGTCAATATCAATAATTCTCGGAGAATTTTTCTCTCTTCTATCTTTGCGTCCAAGCATTCTTTCAACTTTTTTTATCACATCCAGTACCTCAAAAGGTTTTAAAGATGTTTTACATTTAACAACTGAATTTAAAAAATGAGGTTGATCTATGTTGTATAGTGGCTCTGAATCATAATAAGAAGAGCTTTGAATATCCGATATTTCAAAATTTATAGATAAAGCCATCGTTGCCTGAGCAATATTTGATTCACGATCTCCTAAATTTGAACCTAGACTTAGATAAAGATCAACTGTATTCATTTATAATTTTTCTCTTTCCAATTCTACTTCAACAGTATCAAGGTTTGCCATAATTGGAGCATGCGGTTTCCTAATTTTTATTTTTACTTTTGTTATTGGGTAATATTTTAACAATTTTGTACAAATTTTATCGCCAACCGATTCTATTAAATTATAAGATTTTTCTGTGAAAATTGCCACAATGATTGAAACAGCTTCATCATAATTTACTGTATCTTCTAAATTATCCGTATCTGCAGGTTTTTTTAAATCTAAAAACATTTCAATATCTAACTCAAAAAGACCTTCCTTCTCTTTTTCAAATTCATATGCGCCGTGGCGAGCAGGAATTTTCAAGTTTTTAATTCGTACTATGTCCATTTATTTAATTAATTGTATTTTTTGGGTGTAAGATTTACTTTTAGCTTTCACTCTTAAAAAATAAACCCCTGAAGCTTGTCCACTAGCATCCCATGAAATTTTATTTAATCCAGGGTAAGATTGTATTGGATCTAATTCTTTAACTAATGCACCATTTAAATTATAAATAAATATTCTTGATTGGAACTGTCCTACCACCTCAGGTATAAAATAGTTTACATTAACAACAGGATTGAAAGGATTTGGAAAAGCTGGATACATAATTAAATCACTATTTACAGGAATTTGATTATCCGTAGTTAAATATTGAACTTCTTTAAGAATCCAATTTTCAGGGTCTAACTCTACCCTTTGAACAACTCCATTTACAGAGTTAATGAAATAATCTTGAGATAAGCCATAATTATCTACTTTCAATCGAAAAGTATCCAAATCAGTAAAGACAGCTATTTCGATGGGCATGTCAAAAAATTGCCAATTTTGAATTTGAGATATATTGATCTGCAATTGGTTTTCGTTGTTGGTATTCCATGCAAGAGAATATTTTGGATAAAATTCACCATATATCCACTGTTCAAAAAATGAATCTAATTCTAAACCTGAAACATCCTCACAAACCACCTTAAAGTTCTCAGTGGTTGCTGCATCATATGCAAGTGAATCATTATATGCATATGATTGTAAGGCTTCAAAAAATAAAGAGTCACCTAGAATACCTCTTAACATATGTACTACCCAACCAGCTTTATTATAAGTAAGGTTACCATTAAAGATCTGACTTGTAGTCGATGGGTCTTCAACATAAATCGTTCCGGAACCATAATATGTATGATTACTCCAATAATTTTTATATGCGTCAGGACCATTTGAAGCTTCTATCCAAATAGCCTCAGAAAAGCGTGCAAAACCTTCATTTAACCAGATATGATGAAAATCAGAGCATGTGATTAAGTCCCCCCACCATTGATGTCCTAGCTCATGTGCGATTAACCATTCTGAATAACCACCCATACTTGAAATTGTTTGATGTTCCATACCACCACCTCGACCAAATTCAGCGTGCCCATATTTTTCATTCATAAAAGGATATTCACCAAACTTTTCCGCAAATACTTTCATCATATCTTTTGTCAATAAATAATTATCCCGAACCATTTCGTAGTGGTCAGGGTATACATAAAAATCTAGGGGCAGCGTATCACCATTTAAACCTATATACTCGTCATGCCATACTGTGTAAGGATAAGAAGTAATGGAAACAAGATAAGTTGAGATAGGATAACTTTCAAACCAAGTATATTTTTTTAGGTTATTCCCTACTGATACCTCTTGAATTAACAATCCATTTGAAACAACAATTTGGTCCTCTTGTAAAGTAATAGAAATTTCTACAGAGTCTGCTTTATCTGAAGGGTCATCTTTACAGGGCCACCAGTCTCTCGCTCCATAAGGCTCTGAAAGTGTCCATAAATGTGGAATTCCATTGTATGTATCAAAATTAAAAGAACCGAAACCTGTAGATGTGGGTTGTCCATGATAAAAAATTTGAACATTAAAATCATACCCCTCAGGAGATGTTGATTCAGGGGATGGAATTTTTATTTTATTATCGTTGTGCATGAATACTGATAAAATATTATCAACAAAAATAGAATCAACTATCATTGAATTAGAAAGGTTCAGCTCAATAGAGTCTGGCTGATCTAACCCTACAGATCCACTTAAAAGAACATTCCCTGAAATTTGTTCTAATTCAATATCAATTGATATATCAATATTATAATAAAAAATATCTATTTTTTCTTGCATTTCTGATAGTGTAGAGACCCCTATCGTTTGATTTTGATAAGATAATGATTTCCCACATGTATTTATGAGTTTTTCATTTTGTTGCGAAAAAATAATACTTAGTGAAATAAAGATAGTTATTATAATTTTATACATTAAAGGTAAGAAATTCTGCTTGAAGGTTATTTACGGTTTTTTTTCTAAACTCGATAAGACTATTACAAATGGTTCTTTCAGAATTTTTCTCTACAACTTTTGACAATCTTTGCTTAGTTAATGATACATTTGATTTGAAAAATAGTTTCCAAGAAAATCAATCTTTTCCTGGTTGTATTTTATCAAACCTTAAATTTTCATATTTTTCCCACATGTTAGAGCCTGAAGCCTCTGCAAAACGATATGAAAACTCAAGGGCTTCATAGAAAGGCTTATTAGCGTACTCCCCATGAGAATAAAATTCATCTATCCATTGTACCATATTGGATATTCTAACTTTCTCTAATTGGTCAAAAATTCCATATACCATTTCAGCTCTATTTTCATAGTACCATTCAGTAATCCCACCATAACCAACTGAACTTTTTAGTTCAGTATGTGTTTCATAAACTTGAGTGATGTAAGAAAACAGAAATGTTTCTTTTTCTTCCTGAGTGAGGGTCTTCCAATATGTTACAACTGGAGATAGAGAGCCAGAATCGGTTTGAGCTGTTAAAAAGGAGAATAAGAATAGTAATATAATTTTTTTCATAATGTTCTCTCTCGAATAATCTAAGTATATATTATTATCCTAAAGATACAATGATACAACACAACTGAACAATGCTAAAAATTCTATGGTTCAACCCAATCACTATTGTCTTTGATTAATTTTATTAGAGCATTAACAGCTTTATCAGAATCAATATGTTTTTTAACTACCTCTTGCCCTTTATAAAGAGAAATTTTACCGGTGCCAGTACCAACATATCCATAATCAGCATCAGCCATCTCCCCCGGTCCATTAACAATACAACCCATGATACCAATCTTAAGACCTTTTAAATGAGAGGTTTTTGATCGGATTTTGGCTGTAGTTTCTTGCAGATCAAATAGAGTTCGACCACAAGAAGGACAAGATATGTATTCAGTTTTAGATATTCTAGTTCTGCTGGCTTGCAAAATACCAAAAGCAGTTTCATTTGTGAAATTAAGATTATTCAATCGTTCAAACCAAATTCCATCTCCAAATCCATCAATTTGCAGCCCACCAATATCCGTTGCAGATTTGAGAAGAAATTTATTATTTCCCATACTACCATAATTTCTGCGAATAATTATTGGGTTCTCTATTTTTAATTTCATACAGTTAATAAAAACCTTTCTTTGTTGAGCAAGGTTTTGTTCTGATGAGGAGCTTAAAACTACAATACAATTAGGCAA
>JAOHKG010000050.1 GCA_028101095.1 Fidelibacterota bacterium
GGATTTAATTGTTTATGGTGGTAAGGGAAAAGCTGCAAGAAACTGGGAAGCCTATTATTCTATTCTAGAAACTCTAAAAAGACTTAATATTGATGAAACTTTACTAGTACAATCTGGTAAACCTGTTGGAGTTGTGAAAACACATACTCATTCACCTCGTGTTTTGATTGCTAATTCTAATTTAGTACCAAATTGGGCTACTTGGGAACATTTTAACAAGCTTGAGAAAGAAGGTTTAATGATGTATGGTCAGATGACAGCTGGTAGTTGGATATATATTGGTACCCAAGGAATTTTGCAAGGGACATATGAAACCTTTATTGCTGCAGCAAGAACTCACTGGGGCTTAGATTCGCTAAAAGGAAAGCTTGTTCTTACCGCTGGCCTTGGTGGAATGGGTGGAGCTCAACCATTAGCAGTATCAATGGCTGGAGGCGTCTCAATTTCTATTGAAATTGATAGTTCTAGAATAAAAAAAAGAATTGATACAGGGTATCTAGATAAAAGTACTGATTCCCTATTAGTAGCTGTTGATTGGGCTTTAAAAGCTATGGAATCATTAGAACCAATGTCTATCGGGTTACTTGGAAATGCAGCCGAATTAGTAGAAGAATTTACAAAATTAGATTTAGTTCCTGATTTAGTAACAGACCAGACTTCTGCACACGATGAATTAGTGGGCTATATACCAAAAAACTATACTTTAAAGCAAGCCGAAGAATTAAGAATGTCAGACCCAAAAAAATATATTGAATATTCAATTAAGTCTATGGGAGAGCACGTCAAAGCCATTCTAAAACTTAAAGAAAAGGGATCAATTGTTTTTGACTATGGAAATAATATAAGGGCTCAAGCTGTAAAAGCAGGTATTAAAAATGCCTTCGATTATCCCGGGTTTGTTCCAGCGTATATAAGACCTTTATTTTGCGAGGGAAAGGGCCCATTTCGTTGGGTGGCACTGTCAGGTAATCCAGATGATATTTATAAAACAGACAAAAAGATTTTAGAGGTTTTTAGTGAAGATAAGCCATTATGCAGTTGGATAAAAATGGCCCAAGAAAAAGTTAAATTTCAAGGATTACCATCAAGAATTTGTTGGCTTGGCTACGGAGATAGAGCAAAATTTGGTTTAATTTTGAATAAAATGGTTAGAGATGGTGAATTGTCTGCACCAATTGTGATTGGACGTGATCACCTAGATTGTGGTTCAGTCGCATCTCCTAATCGAGAAACTGAATCAATGAAAGATGGTTCTGATGCTGTTGCGGATTGGCCAATATTAAATGCATTATTAAGTACCGCTAGTGGAGCTACTTGGGTTTCATATCATCATGGAGGGGGAGTTGGTATGGGATATTCGTTACATGCTGGCCAGGTTATAGTTGCCGATGGAACTAAAGAAATGGATGATAGAATTTCATCTGTTTTAACGAATGATCCTGGAATGGGTATAATCAGGCATGCTGATGCTGGATATGAAGATGCTATTCATAATGCTAAAAGTATGAATGTTGATATACCAATGCTTAAATAAATACAACATAGTGGAATCAACTAAGCTTAAAAATATTAGTAATCTTGTCTCTTTCGATACAGTTGAAAATAAGGTTGTATCAAAAAGTAATATTGAAATTATCATTGAAAATAATTTAATTGTAGAAGTTGGAATTAAGCTTGCTAGTGCTGATAAAATAATTGATTGTGGAAATAAACTTGTTACTCCAGGTTTTGTTGATCCTCACACTCATCCAGTTTTTGTTAATTCAAGAGATGAAGAGTTTTCAAGAAGGCTCGCTGGTGAATCATATGAGAGTATAGCTTCCGATGGTGGAGGTATAATAAGTAGTATTCAAAGTGTAAGAGATGCAACAGAATCAGACCTGATCTCACGAGTAAAAGAAAGAATGGATTCTTTTTTAAAATTAGGAACCACAACTATAGAAGCAAAAAGTGGTTATGGTCTGGATACAGAAAATGAACTAAAGTCATTATCTGTATTAAAAAAAGTTCAAGATAATCACTTAATTGATATTGTCCCAACATTTATGGGAGCGCATACGTTTCCAGAAGAATTTAAAAATGACTCAGATGGTTACGTGCAATTAATTTGTGATCAAATGATTCCAGCCGTTGCCAAGCAAAACATTGCTCTTTTCAATGATGTTTTTTGTGAAGAAGGTTATTTCTCTACTGAACAGGCACGTAGAATCCTAGAAACTGGTAAAAAATATGGTCTTCGTCCTAGACTCCATGCAGATGAATTTTTATCTTCAGGTGCGGCTGAATTAGCTGCTGAAGTAAAGGCTTTTTCAGCTGATCATCTTATGGCCGTAAGTGAGAATGGTATAAAAAAAATGGCTGAGAATAATATTATAGCCATATTACTCCCAGGAACAACATTCTCATTGGGTAAAACAAGTTTTGCACCTTACAATTCATTGAGAAGTGCTGGAATAGATATTGCCATAGCAACGGACTTCAACCCTGGAAGTTGTTTTATAAAATCAATGCCATTTATTATAAGTTTGTGTTGTATATATTTAAAGATGCCTATCTATGAAGCCATTAAAGCAAGTACGTATACAGCGGCAAAATCTTTGGGGCTAGAAAATGAAATTGGGTCGATAGAAAAAGAAAAAAAAGCTGATTTAATTATCTGGAATATTAAAGATGCTAGCCAAATACCATCTCATTTTCTTGATAACCCTATTAGCAAAGTTATGAAAAATGGAGAATTATTATTTACAGCTTGATTAACTTTAAAATTAGAATGTAATTTAATATAACAAATACAATTCAAATAATGCATTATAAAAACATATTCTCAATCCTTTCAATATCCATTTTCTTAAACGTTGGTTGCTTGTTTGGTAACTATGCTTTTAAAAAGAAAGTTAAATCAGTATGTAAGTCTTATAGAATATCAGTTGAATCTTCACAATTATCTCTCAATGGAGATGAGTATTCTATAAATATGGAAAGTGGGAGAAATAATTTTGAAATGTTTATGCTTGTTGGTTTCGCATCCGCGGGACAAGCAATAGCACATCAAAAAGAAATGGGCTTGGCTAATGCTTATTTACCCTCAAGTGTGAATGTCAGTGTTGCCGTACCTGTTTCAAAAGGCGAGTATAATACATTTATAGCTAACTGTTCTTCAGACATGGCTATATCACTTGCTGACGGAAGTATGGATTCATCTGAGTTCATGCAAGAAATCATGAAAAAAATAGATATACTTTAAGGAGAAATTATGCTTCAAGATCCAAATTCAATAATGGGGTTATTAACACAATATTTAAGAGCTATTGGTTGGTCTGTTGCCGCTGCAGTAGGTTTTGCTTTTGGTATAGGTATTGCTTTAAAAGTTTTTGATATGTTGTCAACAGATATTGACGAATGGGAAGAAATAAAAAAAGGAAACATGGGCGTTTCTTTAATTTTTGTATCTTTAATTGTTATGGTTGGTCTACTTGTTTACAAAGTTATTTAAAAGATAAAAAATAATTTTTGAAAAACCTTTCTGAAATCAGAAAGGTTTTTTTTTAAATAAGATTTATAATTTTAATTAAATATTTTAAGTCAATACTATCAAAACTAGATTCTTTTATTGAATCAATATCAAGTACACCTAGTAATACATCATTCTTTAACAGTGGGATCACTATTTCTGATTTTGTTTGATCATCGCATGATATATAATTTGAATATTCGTTGACATTGTCGATAATAATAGGCTTCTTTTTAGAAGCTGATTCACCACAAACGCCTCGATTGAATTTGATATAGGTGCATGGAATAATATTACTCTGGTATGGACCAATTTCGAGAAGATCTATCTCTTTAACCATGTAAAAACCACAAAATAGCCACTCTGAGTTTTTATTATATAAAATAGCAGAAATTAGTATCAGCTTTGCGTTAAAAGATAGTTCTGGTTCTGAATTTAATATAGATACAATCTCATTAATCAATATTTTGTATTTTTTTTCTTTTATCATAGGATAGCTAAATAGAAAATCAGAAACAATAATGGTGAGACAGAGGTATTTATTAGATTAACAATATCATTTGTAATCCATTTAAAACCTGAAAAATGAGTGGAATTTTTATTCTCAACCTCAATGATTCTTTCTGAACCAATTAATTTATATTTTCCTTGAAGAGTCGCTCCTAAAATTGAATCAATTAGAGCTGAAAAAAAGCCTGATATTATTATTCCTAAAACATCTATAACTGATATTGAAAAAAGAAGAAATGCTGAATATCCAATTATAGCTGACCCTATAAATGAGCCAAACGTACCTATTAAAGTTATCCCCCCTGACTCACCATGTTTGATAGTTTTGAATGAAATAATTGATCTAGGCTTAGATTTAGATAATTTACCAAATTCTGTAGCCCATGTATCGGACATAGCGGCTGCAATTGAAGAGCTAAACAATAAAATATTTAAGGAAGAGGGTTGAAAATAATCGTATAAACAGATTAATAATGCTATTCCCCCATTCGCATAAACCTGTACAACATCTCTTTTTGATCCTTTAGTCGAGATAAAATCTTTTTTCTTGATAAGTTTGCTGATTATAGAACACAAAATAAAAAAAATAGCTAATAGAGCTAAGTAACTTAAATTTGTGAGCATTATTAAAACTACTCCCATTAGGGCTGCACCAAAGAACCCGCTTAATGATAATGCATCGAACCTTAAAAATACGTAAAGCAGAAAGATTAAAATAATTAGCATAAAAAAATAACTAGATACAATTATTTGATTTAAATGCAATGTTCCTGAAAATCTAAAATCAAAAGCGATCATCAAAAGAATACTCGTTACTGGAATTGATATATTATCAGAGCCTCTAGCACTAATTAACTCAGCAATAGTAGCAGAGCTTGCGATGAAAAATGAGAAACATAAAATATAGGATAATGAATATGGTAACAAGAGGTAAGATCCAATATATAATATCAAAAAAGAAGTTGTAAAAAATGTTATTGAACCTTCAATTGATTTCTTATCAATCCAAACTCGGTAGACCTTTGGTTCATTTATATTTTCACCAATAATAGATGCTAAAGGATCAGCTATGGAAAGAATAAGAAAGCTGAGAATAAAAAACTCTGTATAATTCCAAAAAAACAATGAAAATATAAGGTAAGAAATTGGAAAAAAAATAGTGCCCATGGATAATTTATTTATTGATTCAATGCTTTTCAATAGCTGGTACTTAACATTA
>JAOHKG010000051.1 GCA_028101095.1 Fidelibacterota bacterium
TTATTTGTGTAAAAGAAGTTTCAAAAAAAAATAAGATGATTAGAACTAATCTAAGTCTATACAAAATCTTATTTAAAAGAAATATTGATAGTCTTGAAAGAAATATTTGATTCTAAACAGTGATCTTTCAACACCCGAACTGAAGGATCGTTGATATCGAAAGAAGAGATTACCCTACTAATCTTTTGTTTTACCAACACACTTTTAAAATCATTCAATCCACCCAATATTGGAATATTATGTAAGCTTCGTCCTTTATACCCTTCCTCTTTTATAATTATTCCTGTTGGTCTAAATCCGAGTTCTTTATCTATCAGTGTATACCTAGTTAAAATATCTAAAAGATCTCCCGTACCTAAAAGTAGAGTTTTGTTTTCTTCTTTAAGCTCTTTTGAACTCAAGAGACTTATAATTAAACGATAAAAAAACCTTAGCGAAGATATTAAAATAAATGTTAATATAAAATCAATCATAAAAATACTTCTTGAGTAGAGTTCAATTTGTGTGAAAAACAAACAAAAAGTAATAACTACCGTACTCACTATTGAAGCTTTAAAAACATTGACTAGATCTTGTATGCTTGCGTACTGCCAAAAACCTCTGTATAATTTAAAAGAATAAAACGTTATAAGCTTAATTGAAATAACTAAAGGTAAAATTCTATCATGAAGAGACCATATATCTAAGTTTGAACTGTCTTCAAACCTTAGATAATGTGAAAAAGTAAATGAACTAATAATTAATAAAGCATCAAAAAATAACTCAATTATCTGTTTTTTGTACATATAAATATTATTAATAAATACACTAGTCTTTGCTATTGATTTATTTACTTTGCCAGCATTAATTCTATAATTTGATATAAATAAACCCAGGCCGATGAGGCCTAAAGTAAAAATTATTAAAGTACTACTAAATAAACGAATATTTACTTTTTCAAATTGTAGCGCAATCAGCCCAAAGGTTATACTTATAAGGTATAAAAAAAGTACAGCTTTTCGCTCAGACATTCCGATACGTACCAATCTATGCGAGCTATGGTCACTACCTCCTTCTGATACAGGTCTATTATTTTTTATACGATTAATTGTTACTAAAAAAGTATCGAAAATTGGATAGGCCATTACCAAAACTGGAAAAAATAAAGTAAATATAATGTTTTTACCTTCGGATGATGCAATTTCAAGAGAAAAAGTTGCTAGTAAAAAACCAATAAAAAGACTTCCTGTATCTCCCATAAATAGTTTAGCAGGATGAAAGTTGAAAAATAGAAATCCCAAACAAGCACCCAATAAAATAGTAGATAAATTCAAAATCTCCATCTGGTCATTATTAGATGAAAAATAGATTATCAGGCATAAAGTTATTATTGATGTACCAACTGACAATCCATCCATATTATCAATTATGTTAACCGCATTTATTATTCCAGAAAACCAAAGGATAGTTAAAGGTAATGAAAGATAAATTGGACCTGAAGGAAAAAATCTAAAATCAATAATAAAACAAAATATTGATAGTAATATAATGAACAATATTTTAGTTACAGGCTTAATATTGTATAAATCATCTATAAAACCGATTAGAAAGGTAATAGATGTCATAGATATAATTAATAATACATAATTACTAAGTTCAACCGTCGACAACGTAGTAATGATAAACGCAAAAAATAAACCTAAACCTCCAAATTTGGGTACTTTTTTATTGTTCCATCTATCTTTACGAGGCTTATCTATCCATTTATTTTTACGAGTAAAATAAATTATTAAATAACAAAATAGGACAGATAGAAATAGAGATCCAATCAATAAAAATTTTAATTTGATTTGTAATACCCGATAACTTGGTCTATAATTTCATCTAACTCTACTTTGGGGTTATACCCAATAAACTTTTCAATTTTTCCTAAATTTGGCTTACGCCTACTCATATCTTCAAAGCCACTGCCATAAGCATTTCGGTATGATATATATTCGATTTTGGATGAACTGTCACATTTCGCTATAATCAATTCTGCTAATTCATTGATCGTTATCTCTTTTTTATTGCCAACATTAAATACTTCTCCAACTGCAGACTCCGTATCCATTAATTTAGTTATTGCCTCTATTACATCGCCCATGTACGCGAAACTTCTTTTTTGTTTACCATCACCAAAGATAGGAAGAGGGTCTCCAGCAAGTGCTTTTTGAATAAATATGGGTATAACCATTCCATAATCACCTAATTGACCCGGACCAACAGTATTAAAAAACCTTACAATAATAACTGGTAATTTCTTTTCTTTAAAATAAGCGAGGGCTAAAAATTCATCGAGTGATTTTGAAGTGGCGTAGGCCCATCTTCGAATAGATGAATTTCCAAAGACGGAGTCATTTTTTTCATTTAATCCACTGGGATCATCATTATATTTCATAGCCTTACCATATACCTCGGAGGTTGAGGCAATTAGCACTTTTTTATTGTACTTAGAACAACTGTGCAAAACATTTTCAGAACCAAGAGTATTAACTCTTATAGTATCAACTGGATTTTCCATTACATGTTTAACCCCAACTACAGCCGCCAGGTGATAGATAATATCATTTTCTTTAACTAATTTATCGACATACTTATTATCTAAAATATCAGAAATAATTAAATTAAAATTTTTATTTTTTTGAATATCAGAAATATTTTTCAGACTACCAGTAGATAGATTATCTAAGACAGTAACTTTGTTACCTTCTGCTACTAATTTTCGAGATAAATGAGAGCCAATAAAACCTGCTCCGCCAGTGATTAAAATTTTCATCTAACATCTCCTAAAGTTATACTTATGTTAATAAAATTTTGGTAAAAATTACATCATTTCAAATGAATATTTACTATAACATTATAGATCTATATTACTCGCTTAGTATAATTTTTATCATTTTCTTTTTTAATGAATCTGCATTAAAGTATTTTTGAAGATAGGCTCTATTTTTCTTTCCTATCAAAATATATTTATCCATTTTAGTCGTGGTTTTTTTTAATGCTAGCGCTAATTCTTTTCCTTGGGTTTCATTAAATGATAAGTTACCGGGGTTATCATTTAATATTTTCCCAGCATAACTATTTTTAGGACCTATAAATATTATTGGTTTTGCAACATACATCGCTCCGTAAATTTTGTTTGGGTGGGTAAATCCAACAGTTTTTTTATTAAGAACAACAACATGAAAATCTGCAGAAGCAAGCGATATGTGAATATTGGCTCTGGGTTGGTATGGTAGTTGAATAATATTTTGACATCCTAGATTAGTTCTATAATGCATTACTTTCGAATATTGGGTACCTCCACCAATAAAAACAAACAAAAATTTATTCTCATATTTTAAGTCATGTGCTGCCTCTAATAGAGTGTCTACTGGATGTGCATTTCCATAATTACCCGAATACATTATAACTATTTTATCTTTGAAATTATTTTTAATTCTAAAAGGATTTGAAAGACGGTCACCATCGTAAAATTTTTCCATAACTTGCCATACTGGTGATGAAAAAACCTTATTCTTATCCCCTCCTTTTTGAATTAGATAATTTTTCATTTGGTCATCTAATGCGATTATTTTTTCAGAATTTTTTATAGTATATAAGTTTAATTTATTTAGTATTTTACCAATTAAGGAGCCTTCTTTCAGTAATCCAGTTGCATATGATAGCTCTGGTTGCAAATCCATTGCCCAATAAAAAAAAGGAATTTTCTTTATTTTAGCAAAAAATAATGCGAGGAAAGACAAGAATGGAGGAGGAGGCATAGCAATAATCGCCCCTGTATCTTTTTTCAAGAATAAAAGGGGTCCGATGCACGAAAAATTAAAAGAAATAAAGTCAATCGCACGTCCAATTATTGACTTTTTACCAAAAGAAGAGTGATAAAGACGTGTTATTTTTATATTATTGTAATTCTCATTTTTAGGATATGTAATAGATTTATCTTCATAAGAAAATTGACTAGTGTAAACAGTTACTTTATGTCCTTTTGCAGATAGCTCCAAAGCTAAATCATTTAAATGTTGAGCAACTGAAGCGGTATCTGGCCAGAAACATTGTGATATAATTACTATTTTCAACTATTTAAATCTACTTGTTTTTTAATCCAATTATATGTCTCCGCTAAGCCTTTTTCAAGAGGCCAATTAGGCGCCCATCCTAATTTCTTTAAGATGAGATTATTATCTGAATTCCGGCCTCTTACACCTAAAGGACCTGGGATATGTTTAATTTTAAGATTTTTCCCGGCTATTTTCATTGCCATTTTAGCTAGATCATTAATAGAAACCATTTCATTAGATCCAATGTTGACAGGACCTATAAAATCAGATTTCATTAAACGAAGAATACCATCTATACACTCATCAATAAACAAAAAAGAGCGTGTTTGATTTCCATCTCCCCACATTTCTATTTCACCTAAATTTTCAGTTTCTGCAACTTTTCGACAAAATGCAGCAGGCGCTTTTTCTCTACCATCTTTCCAAGAACCCTCCGGTCCAAAGATGTTATGGAAACGAGCAATTCTAATATCAATACCATAATTTCTATTTGCAGCTAAATAAAATCTTTCACTAAATAATTTTTCCCAGCCATATTCACTATCTGGTGCAGCGGGGTACGCTGAATCTTCCTCACAGTTAGGATTATTAGGATCGACCTGATTTCTCTCTGGGTACATACATGCGGATGAAGAATAAAATATTTTTTTTACTTTTGCTTTTACTGAGGCCTCAACAACATTCAAATTAATCATAGCAGAATTATGCATAATGTCCGCATCATTTTCGCCAGAAAAAATAAATCCGGCTCCTCCCATATCAGCCGCTAATTGGTAAACCTCATCAAAGGGATAGCTTATTAACTCTTTTGTAAAATGAGGATCACGTAAATCTCCTTTTATGAACTCATCCGCTACTGATTTTGTGTACTCATGTTCTTTAATATCAACACCAATAACTTCATTACCTTTATTTTTTAAACTTTTAACTAAATGTCCACCAATAAATCCGCCTGCACCACAAACCAATACTTTTTTCATTTTACTCCTTTTTTGTTTAACCATCTTACTGTTTCAGTAACACCCTCTTCTAAAGTGAATTTATCTTTTTTTACCAATTTATAAATCTTATCTAATTTAATAATA
>JAOHKG010000052.1 GCA_028101095.1 Fidelibacterota bacterium
GCTGAAATGAATGAAACAACTGTTTCTGGTGTTTCTGATGCCCAAATCCAAGCTATTCTTGACCAATATGAAGAAGACTGGAATAACTGGCCTACTCATTTAGGTGCACCTTTTTATGATCTTGATAATGATGGTGTTTATGAGCCTGCTGACGGTGAAACACCGGGTATCGCAGACGCAGACCAAGTTATTTGGTATGTAACTACAGATGCAGATGTAGGAGCTACAGCATCTTTATACGGTACAGATCCTATAGGCTTGGAAGCACAATATACACTATGGGGGTATAACCAGCCAGGTGCAGCTCTCGGGCAAATTGTTTTTAAAAATGTACGTTTGATTAATAAGGGATCTAAAGATTTATTAGAGGCATATATTTCTATGTGGTCTGATCCTGATGTTGGTGATTTCACTAATGATTTTGTTGGTGTTGATACATCAACTAGTTTAATGTTTGGATATAATGGTGTTGCTGATGATGGTGATTATGCAGCTTTTGGTCTACCTCCTGCTGCTGTTGGATATGATTTTTTTGCAGGTCCAATTGTTCCAAGTGCTGGTGATACAGCAATATTCAATTTGAAAAAACGACCAGGTTATAAAAATTTACCAGCTTCAAGTTTTGGTTATTTTGTAGCTGGTGGTGAATATTCTGATCCAAGCCCCTACGGAGATGTTTCATCAGCTAGGAAATATTATAATCTTATGAGAGGTTATGTTCCCGCAGATGATTTAGATAACCCAACTCCGTGGACATATGTTAATTCAGATGGAGACACCCTTCCCACTAAGTTTCCACTTTCAGGAGATCCAGTATTAGGAGAAGGTGATCTTGACTCTAGTCCCGCTGATAGACGAATGTTAATTAATGCGGGTCCATTTACCTTGGCTGTCGGAGATACACAAGATATTGTCGCGGCAGTTATTGGTGGAATAGGTGATACTTATTTAACTTCCGTTACTGATGTAAAAAACACTGATTTGGTAGCACAGACATTATTTGATGATCTCTTTTCATCTGTGCCTGCTGCTCCCCCAGCCCCAGTAGTTTCAGCCACAGCATTCGAAGATCAGGTTCTTCTTGATTGGTCTGGTTCTGCTTCTGTGCAAGCCACAGAGAGTTCTGATATTTCTGGATATGTTTTTCAAGGGTATAATGTTTATCAGCTTCCTAGCGCTACATCAACAGTTGGTGAGGCGGTCCGAATTGGAACGTTTGACTTAAATGACGGTATTCAGACTATCATGGGTAACGTGTTTATCCCTGAATATGGTCAGACAGTTGAGATTCCAGTTCAATACGGTTTAGATAAAGGTGTGAAAAGACAGCTAGTTATTTCGAAAGATTACTTAACAGGTGGACCGCTTTATGTCGGTTCAGAATACTTTTTCGCGGTCAGCGCTTATAACTATAATGCTGAGCCACCTCTGATTGAAGATAAAACTCTTGAGACGGCCCTTACTCCAATTCCTGTAAAATTAACTCCTGCTGAATTTGGTAAAACTCTTACATCTTCAGTTGGTGATGGACTTGAAATAACCCACACAGGTCCCGGTCAAGGAGCAGTATCCGCCACGGTTACAAATCCTGCTCAAACAAAAGACGCTACATATCGTGTATCTTTTATTGCAGACACATCTTACACTCATTATGATGGTAACGTGGTGAGCGGTGATCTATGGAGATTAAGTAATGATGAGACAGGTGAAGTACTTGTGCCATTTTTTAAACAAGCAGCTGACCAAAATGACGTAGATCAGCCAATTGCTGAAGGTTTGCAGGTAGTAGTCAGTGGTCCCGCACCGCAAACTATTATAGGGATTCCTGAATATGCTTCATGGCCGAGTTCTGCTACTCTAGTGGATGCTACTACAGAATCACATTTAGCTCCTAGTTTATCACAGACAGGAATGATTTTAGATAACAGAGCTGGAGCGATAAACCAGCCATCTTATGCTAGAGATTATGACCGTTTTGATTATTGGGGTTTTGATAATGTAGTTATTGATTTTGGTGATTCTTCTCTAAGTTGGGAATATTACTCAGGTTGGTTGCATACAGACTCTTCTGATGCTTCTAGCGCAACATATGGTGAACCTGTTTACCAGCCGTTTGCTATGTATCGTGTGAAGCCATTTGGTGGAGATACATTAAGATTGTTTGCTGGTTTCTGGGATTCAAATAATGATGGCCACTGGAGTGTTAATTCAGAGCCAGATCCTGATGTTCCCGGAGATGTAATCTTTGATTGGGTCAACCCAACATTTGGTTGCGAAGCATGGGAGCCAATATATGCTGTTCAAGGATATAACTTAGACGGTACAGAAATAAGTTATAGCCCAGATTCAGTTGCAAAGTACCTTGAAGCTGGAGCAGGTCAGACTGTAGAAGGTGACTTTTATGATGGTTTAGCTTTATCTTCAAATTCATCTTGGGGATCTTCTCCTGGTGACATTGTTTATCCTTTTGTTACAGCAACTCTATTTGGAGCATACTATGGTCCAAATGAAGCCGGAAGCTATGTAGATGGTTCCTCTGCTGGTGGAGCCTCGTCTCTTCCACAAACTGGTAACTATGATAAGACAGGTGCTCAATTAGAGGTTAATCATTATTTTAGTTTCAATACTGCTAAAGGAAATACAGAAGCCGATGTTTTCACATTCACCTCTAGTGCGCCTTTAGCATCTGAAGAAAAGCAGAAAACAGATCTAGAATTAATTAATGTTTTCCCAAATCCTTATTATGCTGCAAATGAGCAAGAAACGGGTAGATTTGAAAACTTTGTAACCTTTACTCATCTTCCCGATGATGCAACAGATGTTACAATTAAGATTTATTCAATAGACGGTGTACTTGTAAGGACCCTATCGCATAATTCAGCTACAAGCCAATATGCGAAATGGGACTTGAGAAATAATAATGGATTACCTATAGCAAGTGGGCCATATGTTGCTAATGTAGCGACAGATCATGGCGAAAAAATTGTCAAGCTGTACATTGTTCAGCGTAATCAAGTAGTCCAGTACTATTAAACAAATTCGATAACGGAGAAATAAAAATGATTAAAACACTTAAAATAGTTTTACCATCGGTATTAGCTCTAGGAACATTATTCGGTGGCGATGAGTCTCGAATAGGTACAAGTGGTGGTAACCAAGTACTCGTTCCTGTAGGCGCAAGGGGTATTGCTATGGCAGGATCCGAACGAGTTTTTTCAAGCGGACTAGAATCTGTTTTCTGGAATCCAGCTGGACTAGCTAGAAGTACATCTACTTCAGCTTTAGCCACAAACATGGACATGTTTGGCGACGTAGGCGTCTCTTATTTTGGAGTAGCCTCACCAGTTGGAACAATGGGAGCCCTTGGGTTAACAGTTAAGTCTATTGACATGGGTGATATCCCCGTGACAACTGTTCAGGATATGGATGGCGTTGGTGGTGGTACTTTTAAACCAACACTTTCAACATTTGCTTTAACCTATGCCAACGCTTTTTCAGACAGAGCTTTTTTTGGAGTAACTGGTAAATTGGTCTATGAAAGTATTCCACGTGTCAGCGCTTCAGCATTGGCCCTAGATATTGGAGTTCAATACACTGGTTTTGCAAACATTGATGGCTTAGGTCTTGCATTAGCATTAACAAACATCGGAACAGATATGCATTATACAGGAAGTGGTTTAACTTCCCAGGCTGTTGGTGCTGATGGAGTAACTGATTTTTATAATGCCGAAGCTTCACACGACAAACTACCATCGACATATAATATGTCCCTGTCATATAACGTTTCAGGAGCCATTCTTGGAGTGACTTACACTAGTCATAACTTCTCATATGATGAGTTGAATTTTGGTGCTGAGTATACGTTAATGGATATGGTTTACCTAAGAGGTGGCTTAACAAGTGCGATGCTAGAAGAAGACTCAGTTAATGATGGTGAAACATTGTTTGGCACTAACTTTGGTGCAGGTTTAAAGTATGCACTTTATGGAGTAAATTTGGTTGTTGATTACACTTACAGAGGAACAGATACCTTTGATCCAAGTAGTGTTCTAAGTTTAGGACTTGTTTTCTAAACTAGTAGAAATCTTGTTTTATGGAAAAGGGTAGCGGAAGCTGCCCTTTTTTTTATTCAAAAATTCTTGTTAACATGTTAAATAATTCTGGGTTTTCAAGATTTCTGCCTAGATAGATCTCATCTTTATCTTTTTGTAAAATCATTTCCCAGTGTAAATGTGAACCAGATTTTGAGCCCAATGTACTTTCCCTCATTCCAGTATTACCAGATTTACCCATCAATTCACCTGATTTCATAATGTACCCAGGTTTAATTTTTTTTTCAATATGGGAAAGGTGAGCGTATATTGAAATAACTCTGAAACCAGGTA
>JAOHKG010000053.1 GCA_028101095.1 Fidelibacterota bacterium
GAGTTAAAGACAAAATTAAAGCTGGAGTTAATAGCCATCCAAACAACTCTTTATATGTTGTATGCTGCTTTACTTCAATTACTGATCGTTCGAGCATATCTATCTCATTATAAATGTTTTCAAGAGCATTTTCATCGATTGCTCTAAAATATTTACCGTTTGTAATTTTAGCTATACTTTTCAAAGTTTCTTCATCAATTTCATTTTTAATCATACCCCTACCAGGAATTCTAGTAAATGATTTATTCGTGCCTGCGCCAATAGTATAAATTTTTATATTAAAACTAGCAGCTATCTCTGCCGCAGTTTCAGGGTCTATTTCACCTTTATTATTACTACCATCAGATAGTAAGATCATTACTTTATTTCCTACTGTAGTTTTTCTTAATCTATTTGTCGCATTTGCTATAGCCATACCTATTGCAGTACCATCATACTCTTTTTGTGCGACAGTAATCTCTTTGGTTAGTGATTCAAGGACTGTTTTATCAACTGTAAGAGGACATTGGATAAAGGATTCACCGGCAAAAACAACTATACCAATTCTATCTTTTTCTCTAGTTTTAATAAATCTATCAGCCGTTTTTTTTACCGATTCCAGTCTATTGGGAGGGAAGTCATCAGCAAGCATACTTGAACTAATATCAAGGACTAAAAGTATATCAATAACTTCTATTGATTTTGTTTCAAAATTTTCTGTATATCTTGGCCTTGCAAGTGCAATAATAATAAGTAACAAGATTGATATATTAATAATTATATTAATTACTTTTTTTTTCTTCCCTGATTTTCGCATTTCTGAATTAATAAAAGACTTCGCTGAAATCTGGAATGTTCCCTCATTATTTTTTCCATTTTTAGAATACCATAAGTACCAAATAGGAATAATTAATAATAAAAACAAGAAAATGGGATGCTGGAATTCCATAAGGCTATGAATATAAAAAAACGATGAGACTCATCAATTACTTATCAAATATAGAGACTATTAAGAACTTTTAATTGTTATCAATCAGTATTTAATTTTTCTTTATTTGTTTTAGAGGGTTCTTCGACATCTAAAATTTCTTTTTTCCCATTCTCGACCGCACTTTTGAATTCATTTATTCCTTTCCCTAAACCCCTAGCTAATTCAGGAAGTTTTTTTGCCCCAAATAAAAGTAAAATTCCCAAAAATATTAGTAAAATTTCTCCCGAACCAAGATTAAACATAACAATTTTTCCTCATCTAAAATATCTCAAAATATAATAAGCCGTAGCAAGTCCTATTACACTGGTAAAATTAAAACTCATTGAAAGACCAAATTTTATTACAATTATACTTAAATCAATAACGATCACACCAACTTCATTTTGAGTTAACCCACCAATATGGTAAGTTAGACTTGTTAAAAAAAAATCTTTCACAACACCATTTGGAAGAGCCCACGACAGTATTTTACCTAAAACACCACCAATCATGGCTCCAGAAAATAGACCAATTATGATTAGCGAAGCATCTCTATTTTTCATTACTGTACTTTTGAGCTTAGACTATTTTTTCTATTGACGAAGATAAACCAATGTAAGCTATTCCAACTAATGAAAACAATGCAGAGTGGCAAAAGAAACAACCCTCTCAGAGTAATCATTCCTATGAAAGAAAGAATAAAGACTATTAACATTATAGAGTTAGATCTACTATACTTAAATGACAGCAACGGAAATTTTGCAAAATGAACAGGACTTATCATTAAATATCCTAAAAGTGCAGCTAACATGAGTGCGGTTCTTGGATCCCCAATATCACCATAAACGTGATGATTAAAAAATAAATAAGAAAATAAAGTGATGGTAGCAATCGGCGTTGTTAAACCAATTGTATAGGATTTTTTATTACCAAATTCTTGTTCAATATTAAATTTGGCCAACCGTATAGAACCGAACATCAGAGGGATAAAAGACATAGCGCCACCCAGAAGAGGGTGAAGGCCCTCAACATACAGAGAATAGATTAATATAGAAGGGACAACGCAAAAAGAAACAGTATCAGCCATTGAATCGAATTCTATTCCAAACTTTGATTCAATCCCAAGGAGCCTTGCTATCTTTCCATCAAAAATATCAAACATACCTGAAAATAATATAAAAATTCCTGCTTGAACTGGCTGACCATTTATGATTAATCCAATCGCTAAAAAGCCGATAAACATATTAAATAATGTTAAAATGTTTGGAATAAGGTGTTTTGGCTGTTTTTTCATATCAAATATCAATAAAATCAACGCATGAAAGCTATTGTTATTTTTTTCTCAGTTTCTGTATATCAAATTAAAGAATTATAGTACTTTAGAAAATATATTTTTTATCATTATAATTAAAATAAGCGCTCTTTTAAAATTTATTTATATTTTTCTAATTTCATTTTTATAGTTTTATATTCATTACCAGTAAATACTTTTAGACTAAGATCATCGCCGGCTCTTAGATCGTTCTCCAAAATAATATTTCTAATGTCTACGGGCTTATTGACTTCAATAGTATTAACTGAAATAATTACATCACCTAGGTTTAAATTGTTCTTTTGAGCAGGACTATCTTTATCAATTTCAATTATTATCAAACCTTTAATAAATGGTAAGTTGAGGTAATTGGATATAGTTCGATTCACAGCTTGCACTACCAAACCAGTTGAATAGCCACGGTCTATTTGTCCAGTTTTTCTTAATTCTTTTGCTATTTTCATGGCTGAATTAATTGGAATAGCAAAACCTATTCCCACCGCTCCTCTTAAATCTCTATCTTTGAATATAAATGTATTAATACCTATAACTTCACCTAAAGAATTAACTAATGGACCGCCAGAGTTACCTGGGTTTATTGCGGCATCTGTCTGGATCATGTTTTGCAATACTTTACCCGATTCTTGAACTCCAAAGTCCATATTTGTAGCGCTTATTATTCCAATACTTGCAGAAGGTTTATTATTAATAGAAAAAAGTTGAAATGGGTTACCTAAAGCTACAACCCATTCACCAATAATTAAATCATCAGAATCAGATATAGAAGCGTAAGGAAAATCAATGCCACTTATTTTTAATAAGGCTAGATCAGAAGTTAAATCCACTCCTACTAATTCAGCATTGTGCTTATATCCACCAGATAAAACAACTGATATTTCAGCTGCATTTTCTATTACATGACTATTTGTCAAAATAAACCCATCAGGACTTATTATTACACCACTTCCAGAGCTTTTCATAGGAAAAATTTCACGAGGATACATAAAACCAAGGAATGGATCAAATGAGACTGAGGAGGTACTTTGCTCTACGTTAATACTTACAACAGATGGTCCTGTTTTCTTAATTGCCCTTGTGATTGAGGTCTCTCTTGAATTGCTGATTCCATTTCCAAAAATAGAGCCACTGAATAAAACTATTACAAATAATCTTCTACTCATAAAAAACCTCTTTTAGTATTAAACCCCTTGATGGTGCTTTAAATACGCGCGATATTTTTTTAGGTTCATTCAAAAGCACTTTAAATTCTTCTATAGCTATTTTTTTAGTATTCACGGCTGTCATCGTCCCCACTAAATAACGGACCATATGGTGGAGAAACCTATTACCTTCAATTTTAAAATAGACAATATCATTTTCAATTTCCCAAAATGAAGTATATATAATACAAGAAGTATTAATCTTATCTTTATTAAACTTACTAAATGACAAAAAATCATGCTCTCCGATTATAAAGGTAGAAAGTATATTTAGAAGCTTTAGATCTAATGATTTTATGTGCCATGATTGATTATTAAATAGCAAAGATTTTCCTGTGTAAAGCTGGTATATATAACATCTTTTTGTAGCATTAAACCTAGAATGAAAATCATTATTTACCCTGATAAAGTTTAATATTTGAATATCTTTAGGAAGGTTACCATTGAGCGCTCTCATCATTGATTCTGAATTCATTTTAATATTCATATCAACATGAGCTACCTGTCCCAATGCATGGACACCTGTGTCTGTCCTACCAGAACCATAAACTGGTATTCTACTATCTGACTTTAAAATTAATTTTATTGTCTCTTCTAATACTCCTTGAATAGTTCTTTTATTTTTTTGTAACTGCCAACCAAAAAATTTTGTTCCATCATATTGAATAATTAATTTATACCTAGAAAGCAAAATGAAATCCGAATAGAAGTATAAGTGTAACTAAAAGAGTTCTCAAATCAAATGTGCGAAGAGATAAAATA
>JAOHKG010000054.1 GCA_028101095.1 Fidelibacterota bacterium
TATATTGATATTGTAATGAAGTTCTCCATGAGCCCTGTTTAATGAACCACATGCAGAGCTTAAAAACAGAATAAATAATGTTATGATAAATATACGCAAAGTCATTCTCCGTCTATCTTTCCAATAACTTACTTTAAATACATCATTTTTATTGTTTGATTAAATGTAGAAGATTTCAAGGTTAAAAAATATACTCCCGAAGGCATATCATTTGAAGAGTCATCTGTACCATCCCATATAATTGAATGCGAACCAGAGAGAATATTTCCTTTAAATAAATACTTGATATTAGACCCATTAAGATCAGTAATATATATATCTATATATTCATTATTGGAAATAGAATATGTAATTCTTGTAATCGGATTAAATGGATTTGGGTAATTTTGATTGAGTGCGTATTTAGCGGGGACACTCTTAATGACATCGGCAGATAGCGTAATGCAATCACTATTTATAAAACCTGGTGTTGGGTTGGTATAGCAACCATTCCCATCTGATTCAAAACTCTGAGATAATAAGGTATCACCCAATTCTTGTAAGGGAAGAAGTTCTATGAAAAGTGAATTATCATTTGGGTCAGCAAATACGATAGAATCGCCACTAGTGTTCAGTCCTGATGTAAAACTACCATCCTCATCTTCATACCCAACCCAATATCCACCAGCTGGGATAGTTACATCCCCAAAAGTAAAATCATCTAATACGCTCGAATCATCTAATTGAAAACCTTCTAAAGAGCATTCTTCGGAACCTGAATTATAAATTTCAATATAATCTTCAGGATCTCCAGAATTATGAGCTTCCGATACATAAACATCACCAAGTTCACATAATTCTGGCCCATTAGTAGACGTTGCTAACGACACTAGGATCGATTCAAGATTGTCTGGAACTCCAGATGTAATATTTTGCTGCAGTACTACGTTTCCGCTTAGATCAGTAACAAACATGTCCCTTTGACCTGCACCCCAATCACTCCAAACATTAAAGGGGCTCTCATCTGCACATACAGGGAAGCTATTACTACCTATCCAATTATTGAGTGAGCTTAAATGACTATCTTTACCTATACCCACTAATTGAATATTTAGGTTCTGTGATTTAAGCTCATCTACTAAATTATTTAATTGACCAAACCTAGTCGTACAGGTTCCTCAATAAAAATGACCAAAATAATGAACTACAACATCTTCATTAAAAAATGAAGTACCCACACTTTGTCCAAAATATTCTGAATTAGAGTTTAAATCCTGTAAGCTATAGTCAGATTGACCAAATAATAGTCCGGACAACCATATGATAAAATAAATTCTATATATGTAGTTCATTATATCTCTTTAAACATTTATGCATATTATGGATCTTTTCAACTACAAATCAAATACTTACTTTAACAGCACCATTTTATTATTTCTAATATTTGATCCGAACTTAATAGAATAAATGTACATTCCAGCAGATACAGGACTACCATTACTATTGGTTCCATTCCACTCCACTGTTTTATAGCCAGATGATTCATATCTATTTATCAGATTCTTAACTACCCGCCCTTTCATATCATATACAGTTATATCAACCAAACCGTCTTTTGGAATTGAGTAATCTATGGCTGTTAAGGGGTTGAATGGGTTAGGATAGTTTTGGCCGACTTTAAATTGGCTAGGGTTAACATCGCTAGCTAAAACATCTAATTCTTCTAAAATAAAAGAAAGAGTGGGCGAATAATCAGTCCAATATCCTACAAAGGCTGATAATCTAAAAAATTGATGAGTATTTAAACTAATATTTTCGACTGTGTGCGAGTTTTCAGTCACAAAAACCTCAACATAATCTTCAGTAAATAATGAATCTGTAGCTTGCTCCACTTTATAATATTGTAATCCTGGATCTGTAATGTGTAGCCATGTCAAAACAACAGATGAATCAACTAAAAATCCATTAAACCCGAGTGGAGGTTCAAGCATGAATTCTGAAGCACCTAAATCTGGAGCAGATCCCAAAAAGTCGGTGATGTCATCAATACCGTCATAATCAAAATCAGACATACCAGCATCGATACATGGACTATTTGGCTGTAGAGTAAAATCACCATTCTCAGGGTCATTAAAAAGTGGATCTATCTCAACTAAATTTTCTACACCAGTATGGAACTCCTCAAGAAGGGAATATTTCACACTCATACTAGAAGTCGTAGATGGATGGTAAAGTGAATTTGGATAATTATCATAAAAAATGGAATTAATTATATTAGGTTCCGCCATGAAATGAGAGGATAGCCCTCCTCCACTCCAATTATCAACTCCATTATTATCGTTTGCCTCATTTTGAGAAAAAGTTGAATTATAGACATTTACTTTGGCAGACCAAAGCATCAGACCACCTCCACCAACTTGGGCATAATTATTGATGAAATTTAATCTATTAAAAGTAGCATTTATAATAATTGAGGCATCGAATGTTTCCGTTCCCATCATAATGCCACCGCCGCTATTAGAGTTTGATCTATTATCTCTGATCATACCACTGGTGTAATTAATGTTATCTGAACGTAAAAAACAAATTCCACCTCCAGCTCCGCCAGATTCATTGCCATTTATATTAACGTTTTCTAATACTATATCCGAACTATAGTAAATAGCAAGCCCGCCACCTATACCAGGAAGAGTTGTATTATCTTCAAAGTTAGAATTTAGAATAACTAAACTATCTGAAAACTGTTGATATAATCCACCTCCACCTCCATACAAGGGGAAATTATCTGGATCTGAGTGTTGCGGAATTATCCCCCCCGCAGCATTGTTTCCATATATGTCAGAATTTAGAATAGTTAGTTTCCCTCCGTTAAAAACAGCAATACCGCCTCCAACATTTGCACCATTATTAAAAATTTGGGAATTATTGATAATACATTTACTTAGCGTATCTACACCAACTGCCCCACCTGCTATAGAACTATTATTCCGTACCTCTAATCCATCTAGTTCTAGAAAAGTTTCTTTAGAATAAATTGATCCACCCAAAGAGTCAGAACTATTGAGGAAAAACAACGAGTTATGGACCTTCATTGTTGAATTAATTGCAAAAATAGCACCACCATTCCCTGATGATATATTATGTGAAAAATCAGTATTTGAGATAATGACATTTGAATTCTCTGAGTATAACCCGCCTCCACGATTTGAACTTCCGCGTTTTATTCTAAAATTTTCAATTCTTACTGTATCATTTATTACATTCAAAACTGAAATTTGAGGAGTCGATCTGATAATATTAATTTTAGACTCTTCTCTTGATTCCCCTATAAGAGATATGCTTTTAGCATCTATAATTACACCACCTTCATATATTCCATCAAAAACGAAGACAGTATCAGAATCGTTAGATAAATCAACGCCCTTTTGTATTGTTGCATAGGGATTTTCTAATGTTCCATCCCCAGTTTCATCGCTTCCTGTTGTTGAAATATTAATTGTATCCGCAATTAAAAGAATATTTGCTAACGCGGTAATTAATGCGAAAAAATATTTAAAATAACTCATGAAACAATCTCCAGGGTAATAAAGTTTAATTGAAATGAAATATATTGATACAATAGTTTATTGAGATACGCTCTCAATGACAATAAAAAAACTTTTTTCAATGAAGTATCGCATCAGCAAAATACATTACCAAGCTATTTCCACTCCATGCCTAAGAAATTTACCCGTTGGAAAGTTTTTCGAAAAAATAAAGTTACATATCTTTTTAACAGATTCATCAATAGTGAGATCTGCATTTTCTCCCCCCATATCCGTCTGAACCCAACCAGGACAAATGGAATTAACAGATATTTTTCTTTCCAGATATTCTTTACTTAATATAGCGGTTAATCCATTTAAAGCAGTTTTTGATAGCCTGTAAGATGTTGAACCGCTTCCCATATCTTCCAATTGTCCCATTCCACTAGAAACATTTACAATTCGACTACCTTCTTTCAATAAAGAGTCACTTTCCCGTACTACTCTAAGAGCGCCCAATGTATTTGTATTAAACGTTTTCAATATTTCATCTTCATCTGTATCGATTGAAGAAATATTATACTTTAGACCAGGAATAAGTATGCCTGCATTATTTATCAGTACATCAAGACTTTCAAATAAATCCTTAATTTTAGAAAAGCCTTCTTTCACTGATGATGAAGATGTAAGGTCCATTAGAACAAATCTTGAGGAAGTTTTGCTCCTTTTCAAATT
>JAOHKG010000055.1 GCA_028101095.1 Fidelibacterota bacterium
AGGTACATTGATAAAAAATGGTTCTCTAATTGGCAGCAATAGAATGCTGATGATTAAGTAAGTAATGTTTCACTTACTTAAATTATAGTTTGAACTAAGGAAGTATAAGTTAGTATTTTTATAGATGATATATCAATTCTTGCATGCTGTGCGATATGTTTTAGTCGCAATACCTTTTTTATCGTACTTAAGTGCTACCTGGTTTGATGAAATACCAAGAGAAATAAGACTTCCAGATGGTAGTATGCTTGATTGCTACGTGACTGGTGATCAATATCTTAGGCGATTACATGATGAGGACAACTATACAATTGTACTGAATAAAAATGATGGTTTTTATTATTATGCTGAAAAAAATTCTTCGAATGAATTAGTCCCTTCAGCGTTCAAAGTTGAATCAGTTGATCCTAGAGAAATAGGCTTTGAAGCCGGTCTTTCATTTGGGTATGATGAATATATTTCAAAGAAAAATTTTTATGAGGATGACAATAGTGGATCTAGACCTAATAGGGATGCTCCTAGTTCTGGAGAAATTTCACAAATAAATGTCTTTATAAGGTTTGCAGATGACCCTGATTTTCCTCAACCGAGGTCTTATTATGATGAAGTCTTTCAAACAGAATTAGATGAGCCTTCTCTGAAACATTACTTTCTTGATATATCTCATGACTCTTTAACAGTTAACACAGAACATTATCCAGGAACATTTACAGGTTCTAATACCGCTTACATAGATTCGTACAATAGAGCATACTATGAACCTTTTACAACAGCAAATACGCAAGGTTATAATGGTGATGCCGAAAGATCTCAAAGAGAGCATGCGCTATTAGCGAACGCTCTAAATGCAATATCTTCAAATATTTCACCCTCGGTAAATGTAGATGCTAATGATGACGGCTTTGTTGACGCAGTTTCTTTTGTCGTATACGGAACACCTGGGGATTGGTCTGATTTATTATGGCCACATAGATGGAATCTTTATTCACAAGATGTGACTATTAATGGTGCTCAAGTTTACGATTATCTATTTATGCTCTCTGAATCTTGGTATTTTAATGTTGGGGTTCTATGTCATGAATTTGGTCATGTTCTAGGGGCTCCAGACTATTATCATTACTCCTCAAGCGGTGCTCCTACACCAGTAGGGGGTTGGGATCTTATGGCGTCAAATAGTAATCCTCCACAGTTTCCGAGTGCTTTTACTCGTTGGAAATATTTTAATTGGGGTGAGCTAACGGAAATCACACAAAGTGGAAGGTATACATTAAACTCCTTACATGAAGTAGAGAATAATGCATTTAAAATTGCTTCAGCTAATTCTGATTCCGAATATTTTGTTGTGGAGTACCGAAAGCAAGAAGGGATGTATGATGCTAACGCTGTGGGTAACAGATCAGGTTTAGTTATTTATAGAGTTAATACGGAGGCGGGTAATGGTAATGCTCAAGGACCCCCTGATGAGTTATACGTCTATAGACCGGGTGGTTCGATTAATAGTAATGGAAGTTTTGAAACAGCACCTTTTAGTTCAGATTACGGTTTAACTGAATTTAATGATAATTCTGATCCAGCATGTTTTTTATACAATAATGGTAATTCAGCTGATGGGGGCCTTAATATTTACGATATCTCCAGCTCTGATGAAACAATCTCTTTTACAGTTTCTTTTGGTTACCCTGAGTTAGTTGTTTTTCCTGAGAATCTTAGTTTTGATCTGCAATTAGGACAGAGTCAAAGTCAAGTAATTGAAATAATAAACAATGGGGATTTTGAGACAGTCTTGAATTATGAGGCAAGTTTAGTAGGTGAGGTTCCATTTAATAATCCACAGGGGGGTCCTGACCAAGGTGGCTATTATTGGTCTACAGTTTCAGACGAGGATGAGGGCTCTACATCTAACTGGGTTGATTTAACAGATTTAGGAATTCCACTTTCTCTGAATCATAACGATTATTTTGCTAGTCAAACAATCGATCTTCCTTTTGATTTTACATTTTTTAATGAACCCTATGATTATGTACAAGTGAATGCTAATGGTTGGATTGGCTGGGATAGTGCGAATGAGCAAGTCTGGTTAAATGATGAGCTGCCATCAAGTAGCTTGCCTATGCCTGCAATTTTTGGATTTTTTGATGATCTAAATCCAAATAACACTAATGGAAACTCTAATTCTGCAGGCGATATTTACTATCATTCAAATGATGAAAGAGTTATAATTTGGTTTAATAATGTTGTTCGTTGGAATACTACTGATTGGGGTGAGTATGATTTTCAGATCATCTTGTATCCCAACGGATCCTTTGATATCAATTACAAAACTATGAACGGTACTCTAAATTCTGGAACAGTGGGTTACCAAAATCAAGATGGCTCTCAAGGCACTCAGATTGTTGCAAACCAACAGTACATCTCTAGTGATATGAGTGTTATGGTTAAAGCTGTTGAAGATGAAATTCCATGGGGGGTACTCACCTCAGAAACAAATAGTCTTATTGGAATTTTAAATGGCCAAGAATCAAATTTTATCAATCTTCAATTGGTGACTGATGATCTCTCTGAAGGTACATACACTGCATCGGTTAACGTCACATCTTTAGATGCAGATCCAGTTTCTGTCCCTGTGACTTTGAATATTATTGATGGTGTAATTATTCCGCAACTTCCTGTATTGGATATTTCTTCATCAAATACAGGGATTGTCGATTTGCCAAATGATATAGATTCTATATTTTTAAATGTTGCTAGTCGATATACTCATGTCCAAACACCAAATGGTGATTATATCCAGTTTTTAATTCAAGATCAAATAACTGAAGAAATGGTAGTGCATGTAAGAAGTGTACTTGAATCGTTTCTATCAAATATTCCAAATTCTAACTATGGTAGTAATAAATCATCAGTAGCCAATTCAATTGCATCAAGTAATGCAATTATGTTTTTGCTTAACGATGAAGATGAGTATGAATCCCCCTATTTAGTTGCTCTTTTTGATTCTGGAATAAAAGGGCAAGACTTACTTTCGACTGAGATTTTCCCGGAAGGTGTTGTGGAATATAATCAAAACTCAGCTAGGAATGCGACATATGAAGAGATCTTACACTTTGTACATGGTTATGGTATCCAGCCAGCAATTCCATGGATGCAAACTGAATTATTAGCTTTAATGAATCAAGCTATTGAAAATGATTATTACAATCCTCTATCAGATTTGCCGGTTGATGATTATGATGAAGAGTATTTGGCTATGGGTTTAGAATGCTATTTTGGTTTATGGGCGCACAACCCTAATAATGATGGGTATTCTGGCGATAACGAATATGCTTTCAATACAAGGCGGGCGATGGAATTAGGTGATCCTCAGTTATATGAGCTTATAAAAGATTTTTTTGGAGAAACATTATTATATACTCCTCTACTTCCTGTTGATTTTGAAGGGACTTTTTCAATTAATTATAGCCCTGAAATCCCTTACACTCATAAGTCTCAATATTTAAATAATGTTTCGCTCTCTGGTATCTTATCCGCAGATGTACTGGGAAATGATAAGGATAATAGGCTAGAAGGTAATTCGGCTACAAATTATTTTAATGGACGGCTAGGTGATGATATTATTATAGGCTATCAAGGAATTGATCGATCTATATACTCAGGTATTAGAGATGAATACATGCTTATTCCATCTGGTGCTATTCTTGATTCTTCATTTCAAATTATTGATTTAATTCCAAACCGTGATGGAATTGATACATTATATGGGATAGAGGAATTAGAATTCAATTCAGTTGTATATAGTATTTCGGAGATGTTGGAGCAAGAGAAAGAAAACTTCTTTCCGGTTAACTATTTATTAAAGTCACCATATCCAAATCCATTTAATCCAGTAACGCAAATTAATTTTGAAGTTCCAAAACAAAGCTTCCTAACAGTTTCAGTTTACAATCTAAATGGAGAACTTGTTGATGTGCTCACTGAAGAAGAATATAGTCCTGGGCGATATCAATTGAATTGGAATGCTGAGAATCAACTTGGGCAAATCGTCTCAACTGGCATGTATTTTATCCGGCTTTCGTCGGGCTC
>JAOHKG010000056.1 GCA_028101095.1 Fidelibacterota bacterium
TGCCCAAGACTCTCTTTTTTGGTTCAATACAACTGATGTAATAGACTCTATACCTGATTCACCAAAAGTGATAGACAAAGTATTTATTAAAAGCCAGTTTAAGAATTTAGATAGAATGAAACTAAATACATTATCGGATGCTAAAGGGTTTAGACTTCAAATTTATGAAACGTCGTCCGTGGAAGAAGCTAATAAAAAGATATTAAAATTTAAAAAAGCCCTTAGAGACTCAATTTATATGTCTTTTGAAGCACCTTTTTACAAGGTTAGATATGGAAATTATTCTACAAGGGAACAAGCTGAGATCGAAAAAAAAAATATGTTAAGAAAAGGTTTTAAAAGTGTTTGGATTGTCAAAAGCAACATTCATCTAAAGTAAACTAATCTGGAAGGGTTTTATATGGCAGGGCATAGTAAATGGTCAAATATTAAGCATCGAAAAGGTGCTCAGGATGCCAAAAGAGGGAAAGTTTTTACAAAACTAATTAAAGAAATAACAATATCTTCAAGGATTGGAGGAGGTGACCTTAGTTCAAATCCTAGGTTGAGGAAAGCTGTAACTAAAGCTAAAGCTAGTAATTTAGCTTTAGATAAAATAGATAGAGCGATTAAAAAAGGAACGGGTGAATTAGAAGGTGTTACATATGAAGAAATGGTCTATGAAGGATTCGGTCCAAATGGCGTTTCAATAATTCTCGAAATTATTACAGATAATAAAAATAGATCTGTAGCTGAGATTCGACATCTTCTATCAAAATATGGTGGTAAACTTGGAGAGAATGGGAGTGTTCTGTGGATGTTTGAAAAAAAAGGAATAATTATTATGGATTCAAGATGCGGAACAGAAGAAGATATTATGAATTTAGTAATCGATTGTGGAGCTCAAGACTTTAAAAATGAAGATGGTTTGTATATTATTGATACAGAGCCAGAGCAACTACTTGAAGTCTGTGAATTGATCACTACAGCTGGCTTTGAATTGATTTCTTCAGAGGTAGATTTAATTCCAAATACACTTCAATTAGTTGAAAAATCTGAATCTAATCCTATCTTACAATTACTTGAAGAACTTGATGATAATGATGATGTGAATAAATTGTATACAAATTTTAAAATCGCTATTGATTAATTCTTTTATTTTAAACTTATGATAATTTTAGGTGTTGACCCTGGGCTTACTATCGCTGGATTTTGTCTTTTGGAGGCTAATGGGAAGAAAATAAATTTACATGCATATGGTACTATTAAATCAGATACTAAAGATTCTATGCCAAATCGATTAAAATATCTATTCGAAGAAGTAGATAAAATAATTAAAAAATTCAAACCAGATGTTTTGGCTATTGAAGATGCTTTCTTTAGTAAAAATGTAAAATCTGCAATGGTTTTAGGCCATGCTAGAGGATCAATAATATTAGCAGCTGCGCTGAATAACATGACAATACATGAATACGCACCTCGAAAGGTGAAATTATCAGTATGTGGATCTGGGGCTGCTTCAAAGGAGCAGGTTTCATTTATGGTCATGAAGATTTTAAGGTTAGAAAAACAACTTAAACCATATGACATTTCAGATTCAATAGCGGTAGGTTTATGTTTTATAAATCAGGAGAGACTAAGATGATCGAGCAATTAAAAGGTGTTATTGAGAGTAAAAATGATTTATTTCTTATTTTATCGATGAATGGTATTGGGTTGAAATTACTTATGTCGAAAAATGCGATTGAATCGATGCCTAATGTTGGAAAAGAAGTCCTAGTATTAACTTATCTTCACGTAAAAGAAGATGCTCTAGATTTATTTGGATTTTATTCAAATCGAGAAAGGGAAACATTTTTACTTTTAATATCAATTAATGGAATTGGTCCGAAACTGGCACTAACAATTTTATCAGGTATGAGTTCATCTGAATTAAATAATAATATAATAAATGAAGATGGAAAAGCCTTAACCGCTATTCCTGGCGTTGGCACTAAAACTGCCAATAGAATTATATTAGAATTAAAAGACAAGGTCTCATCTGAGGGCATTAGTCAAGATTTAAATCTAGGTAATATTAAAGATAAACAATTATTTTCAGATTCAGTCAATGCCTTAATTTCATTAGGTTATAAAAAAAACATTGCAAAGGATGCCTGCTATTCTCTTCAAAAACAAGGAGAATTGAATGGTGCCATTGAAGTTGTTATAAAAAAAGCTTTAGATACAATAATGTCATAAAAGCTATTTATACAAATAAAGTACTCAAAGGATGGATTATTTTATGAATAACAGTAAAACAGCTCTTTATGAAAAGCATGTGGATAATAATGGAAACATAGTTTCTTTTGCAGGCTATTTACTGCCTACTCACTATTCTAGTATAAAAAAAGAACATAACGCTGTAAGAAATTTTGCAGGTTTATTTGATGTCAGTCACATGGGACAAATCATCATCTCCGGTGGTGGTTCTCATCAATTTTTGAATAGCTTAACCATTAATAACCTTGATAATTTGTCAAATGGAGAAATACAGTATACAGCTATGTGCAATGAATCTGGTGGTATAATTGACGACCTGTTAATTTATAAACAATTAGAAAATTATTTATTAGTTGTTAATGCTTCTAATAAATCAATTGTTCTAAAGTGGCTTGAAAATAATTCTTACAAAGAAGTTTTCATCAATGATTTAAGTGATAAAATGGGTCTAATGGCTCTGCAAGGTCCTAAGTCAAGAGAGATTTTAAAACAAATAATTAGCGTTGACATAAAAGCGTTAAAATATTATAATTTTTTAAATTGTCAAATAGATGGATTTGAGGTAATGATTTCTAGAACTGGCTATACGGGAGAGCTCGGGTTTGAAATATTCTCTGATAATACAAACATTACAAACATTTGGGATCTTATTATCAAGACAGGAACCCAATATGGTCTTTTACCTGCTGGGCTTGGTTGCAGGGATACTCTCAGAATGGAAATGAAATATTGTTTACATGGAAATGATATTGATATTAAGACTAATCCTATTGAAGCAGGACTAGGATGGATAACTAAGCTTGATCAAAAAGATTTTATTGGAAAAGAAACTTGTATTAAAGTCAAAAATAATATTAAAAAAAAATTAGTCTGCTTTGAAATGCTTTCAAAAGCTATTCCAAGGAGCTCTTGTGTGCTTTACATAGATGAAAAAAAAGTGGGATATGTCACTAGTGGCACGATGAGTCCTTCTATTAATAAAGGAATAGGACTTGGTTATGTTGAGGTGAACCATACCTCCGTTGGTCAAAAATTAATTGTCGATATAAGAGGTCGTAAAATTGAGGCCGTTATTATTAAACCACCTTTTTATAAAGATGGATCAATAAATGATTAATTTGAGTTATATCGAAAAAAATAATTTTACATGCTTAAGCTATACTTAAATTATATTGCCATGAAGAGCAGATGTTTTTCAACACTTATTTTTATTGACGAACAATTAGCCATTTTTTTTAAATATTAATTAGGTTCAACTTAAATCTAGAATAATGAATAATCAACGTCGTCTTGAAATATTAGGAATACTCTTAATTACAATATCACTTTTCTTTTTTATTAGCTTTGTAGGTTACAACGCTAATGAAGAACCTTCGATATCACCTAACATTGTGATAGAAAATTCAATGGGGATTTTTGGTGTATTTATTTCACATATTTTCATAAAACTAGGTTTTGGGTATGTTTCTATTTTGATCCCATTTTGTGGATTCTTGTGGGGATGGTTTCTTTTTTCAAAGAAAAAAATAGATCAATTGTTCAAAATGACAAAGTTTTTTTTCATTTCAATTGTTCTTATTTCGTTCACCATTGGAACATTTATAAATTACATTTCACCTCAAGATAAAAACTATCTCCCCTCCGGTTTAATTGGCGGCAACTTAGCCGAATTATTTATTTCTTTTTTTAGTGAATTGGGCACTTTCCTATTTATAATTGTTTCTTTTTTAGTTCTTTTAAGAGGATACTTTGACTTGAATTATTATAAACCATTCGAAAACCTTATCAATACTATTAAAAAATTGAAGAATAACAG
>JAOHKG010000058.1 GCA_028101095.1 Fidelibacterota bacterium
CATGTTTAAATCAATTTGGGAATTTCCTGATAATTTAAATGAAGCTTTCGAATTGGGAAGCACAATAAAATTAAAAAATACATACACAGATATCAGTAATATAGTTGTTGCTGGTATGGGAGGTTCTGCCATTGGAGGCGATGTTTTAGCTTCTTTAGAATCTGCTAAGTTGGATATCCCTTTAATTGTTTGTCGTAGTTATACATTACCTAACTGGGTAAATAATAAAACTCTTGTAATCTGTTCATCCTACTCAGGAAATACGGAAGAAACACTTAGCGCTTTAGATGATGCAATAAATAAAAAAGCTCAAATATGTGGTATAACTACTGGTGGTGAAATTGGTCAAAAAATCAATGATTTAGGATATGATTTGGTAAAGATACCATCAGGGCTACAGCCTAGAGCTGCGCTTGCCTTTTCATTTGTTCCGATGACAAAGTTGTTAGAAAAAATTGGTATTTTTGAACCTGGAATTAATAAATGGCTTAAGTCTCTAATTATAAATTTAGAAGAAAAACGAAAAATCTATTCAGAGGAAAACCTACACAATCCAGTTTATTGTTTATCCGAAAAAATTTATAAAAAAATACCAATTATATATGCTGATAATTCTACATTGAGTGTAGTCGCAACAAGGTTAAAAGGGCAAATCTGTGAAAATGCAAAAATGCTAACTTATCATAATGATTTACCTGAATTAAACCACAATGAAATTGTTGGCTGGGAAAATAATTCAAATTTATTTAAGCACCTTCATATAATTTGGTTAAAAGATTCCTCAGATAATAAAAGAACAAAACTTAGACAGGATATAACTAGTCAAATCTTAAATGAAGAAATGGTAGAGCAGGATACAATCATTGTTGATGGAAATACATATCAAGAAAGACTTCTTCATTTAATAAATTATGGAGACTGGTTAAGTTATTGGTGTGCAATAATGCATAAGACTGATCCTAGCCCAGTCAATAAAATTTTAAGATTAAAAAATGAACTATCTGAAAAGTTATGATTCCTGTCAAAGTAGATAAAATATCTTATCATTCAAAAAGTAAGAGCTATGCTATTATTCTCAAGGAAATTGAAGGTGACAAATGTATGCCTGTAATTATTGGATCCTTTGAAGCACAATCAATAGCTCTTGCAATTGAAGAGATTGAGACACCTAGACCTCTTACTCATGATCTGATTTGTGATTTTATTACTGCATTAGATGTATCTCTTAAAGCAATAAAAATTTATAGCCTAAATGAGGGTGTATATTTTGCAAAAATAATAATTGTTTCTGAGCGTATGGGTGAAAAAATTATTGATGCAAGACCAAGTGATGCAATAGCAGTAGCTCTCAGAATGCATACCCCTATGTTAGTCTCAAAAAAAGTATTTGAAAAAGCCTCAGTAGAAGAAAAATTACTATTTCAAGAAAAAAAACGTAAAAAAATAAATGAGGACCCTTTACCGAGGCTTAAAAAAGAAATGGAATTAGCTGTTGAAAAAGAAGAGTACGAGTTAGCAGCGGAATTAAGAGATAAGATAAATAAATTAGAAGTTTAATAGTTAGCACCAAGCTCTTCTAATGCTAATTGAGCTGCAGTTTGTTCGGCAGTTTTTTTATTAGTTCCCACACCAGAAGAGTATGATTTAGATCCTATCTTAACCACAATTTCAAATATTCTTTGATGTTCTGGTCCTGTTATATTTTTAACAATAAAAATTGGACTTTCAATTTCTAAAGAATGACAATATTCAATAAGTTTCCCCTTATAATTTGTCGATTTCCAAGCTTCCTCTCGGTGCTCCCAAATTGTATCTAAAATTAATTTCCTACACGGTTCAATACCACCATCAAGGTACATTGATCCAATTAAGGCTTCAAATAAATTAGCAGATTGCTTCTCAGAAATCTTTTGGATTTTCAGATCAACACTTTTTTCAATTTTTAAATAGTTCATAAGATTTAATAAATAACCAATTGAGGCTAAAAATGGTTTTTGAACTAGTGCTGCTCTTTTTTGAGTTAATAGACCTTCATCACCTTCAGGGAATTCCCGCATTAGTTCTCGGCTTACAATTATATCTATGACAGCATCACCTAGAAATTCAAGTCTTTCGTAGTTAGCTCGTGGAGATGAATCAAGAGACTTATGAGTAAAAGCTTGAGTTAAATAATTTTTTTTATAAAACTTATAATTTATTTTTCTTTCAAGTCGTGTGGTTGGGCTTTTTATATTTCTTAGATATCTTTTGAGCTTGAAAAAGAACTTCAAGCATATTTCCTAATACAGATTACAGCGTTATGCCCTCCAAAACCAAACGTATTAGACAAAATTGCATTCACGTTATGCTCTTGAGATATATTAGGAACATAATCAAGGGTACAATCGGGATCAGGATCTTTATAATTTATTGTAGGAGGGATTACTTGTTCCATTATCGTTTTGACTGCGGCAACTGCTTCAATTCCACCGGCTGCTCCTAGTAAATGTCCTGTCATTGATTTAGTTGAACTAACTTTTAAATTGTTACTATGTTCTTTAAATAAGGTTTTTATTGCGGCAGATTCATTTTTATCATTAAATGGAGTTGAAGTCCCGTGTGCATTTATATAATCTATCTCATCAAGGTTTAATTTTGCATCTAATATTGCTCTTTCCATTGCTTTTAAAGCCCCTATTCCACCGATGGAAGGTTGCGTTATATGGAATGCATCATCTGTAGCGCCATAACCTGCTAATTCAGCTAAAATATTTGCACCACGGTTCAAAGCATGCGATTCTTTTTCAATTACTATCATCCCTGAACCCTCCCCCAGAACAAATCCATCTCGTGAAAGTTCAAATGGCCTACTTGCTTCTTCAGGATTATCATTATTTTGAGATAGAGCTTTCATATTTGCAAAACCTGCAATGGTAAGAGGAGTGATGCTTGCTTCAGTGCCACCAGTTATCATAACATCTGCATCACCAGACATTATTAGTCTCATTGCCATACCAATAGCATCTGTTGCAGAAGCACAAGCAGACGTAACAGTTTGATTAGGCCCTCTGAACCCCCATTTTATTGATAAATGTCCACCAGCTATATTTGAGATCATCTTGGGTACAAATTGAGGAGAAACTCTTCGTGCACCTTTATTTTCAATATTAGAGTGTTGTTCTTCAAGGGTTTGAATTCCTCCCACACCTGTTCCGATTGTTACTCCAATTCGATCAAGATCTAACTTTTCAGAATCTAATCCTGACATTAAAACAGCTTCATTTGTAGCAACTAAAGCATATGTAGAAAAAGGGTCCAGCTTACGAAGTTCTTTAGGGTCTAATACATTCTCCGGATTAAAACCTCGTAACTCTCCTGCTATTTTGACTCTATGGTTCGATGAGTCAAAATATGTAATAGGGGAGATACCACTTTTCCCCTTTACAAGACTAGACCAATATTCATTTACATTATTTCCATTCGGAGCTAATACTCCAAGGCCAGTAATTACAATCTTTTCACGATTCATATTATTTATTTAGTTTTTTCAATATAATCAACTGCTTTACCAACTGTTGTGATATTTTCTGCATCTTCATCTGGTATTTCGATACCAAATTCTTCTTCAAATTCCATTATAAGTTCAACAGTATCTAATGAATCCGCACCTAAGTCATTTACAAAATGAGCTTCTGATTTTATAGAATCTTCTTCAACACCTAGTTTATCGATTATTACCTCTTTTACTTTATCAAATGTAGACATTTATTCTCCTTGTTT
>JAOHKG010000057.1 GCA_028101095.1 Fidelibacterota bacterium
GGAGCAATGGAGTTGAAACAAAGTTACCCTGAAAATTCATACTCAATTTTTATTATTCCGCCAAGTATTGATCATTTACGCGCTAGATTAAAGAAAAGAGGTACTGATTCTGATGAAAGAATTGAGGTCAGATTACAGAGATTTGAAGAGGAAATGAATTTAAAAGAGAACTTTGATCAAATAATGATTAATGAAGATTTAGAAAGTGCTAAATTGCAACTTACAAATATCATTAATAAAGTAAAAGAAGGAGATTAAAATGGGTTTGAAAACCATACCATTTCGCGAAATAGAGAATAAAGCAAAGAATATGTATGAAGCTGTAGCTGCTATGTCTGGGCAAGCAAGAGTCGAACTTCAAGAAAGAATTGTAAGTAGAACTATATTAGAACATCAAGAAGAAGAGTTAGATGTTTTTGATGATTATGAAGAAAAAAAACCAGAAGAATATGAAGAAATGGAAAAAGTTACTACAATAGCTGTTGATAAATTTCTTGATGGTGATGTTAAATGGAAAAAGATACAGCTAGAGCGATAAAAAACAATACTTTATTAGAAAAATATTTAGGTCAATCAAAGTTGTTGTTTGGTTCCGAACTATATTACAATAGGATCAAAAATAAAAATAGATTTGATCTAATTTTAGTCTCTGAATATTCCAACTTTAGCTCAATAGAACAAAAACCTATCGATTGGAAATATGAAAAGCTTTTAAATAATATTATTCAATCAATTGGAAAAAAACTTGATTATGATGTATTGTTAGTTACTGTATTTAAAGAAAGACCAGATTTTGTTAGGAACCCACTAAAAGAAGAGATCTTGGATTTTAAAGAAAGGTTAAGTACTGTTACCAATCTTTATAGACCTCGGTTGATACTAGCTCTTGGAAAAGTAGTTGGTGAATGTCTAATAAAAAAAAATATGTCAATAAATAATATGCGCAATTTAACTTCAAGTTTTGACGGTATACCTCTGAGAGTTACATATGACATTAATAGTATATTGCATAATCCAGAATATAAAAAACCAACATGGATTGATTTCCAATGGGTCAGAGATTTTTTAATTAATTAAATTACAAATGGCAAAAAAAAAAGAAAACCTTAACGTTCAACCTCATTCAGAAGATGCTGAACTAGCTGTCTTAGGCTCTATGCTATCGTCAAAAGAGGCAGTAAGTAAAGCTATTCAGCATTTAAAATCTGAATATTTCTACAAGAGTGCACATAGTCAAATCTTTTCAGTGATGCTTATTTTATTTGATAAGGGTATACCAATAGATACGATCTCAGTCATTGAAATATTGAAAAAGAAAAAGCAATTGGATATTGTTGGTGGTTCTTATTTTATTACTGGATTAGTTGAATCTGTCCCTACTGCAGCCCATGTTGATAGATATTCTAAGATTGTTACAGAAAAAGCATTATTGAGAAATCTCATAACTCTTTCACATGATATAGCTAAAGAGGCTTATGATGATTCTCAAGATATTGCTGAAATTTTAGATACAGTTGAACAGTCAATTTTTGCAATTACAAATAATAGAATGCGAACAGGGTTTACGCAGATTAATAATGTTGTTGTTGATGCATTAGAAAAACTTGAAATAATTAGAGCATCGGGAGGATCTGTTATTGGAGTTCCATCTGGATTAATTGATTTAGATGATATGACATCTGGCTTTCAAGATGGAGATTTAATTATCATTGCAGGAAGACCAGGAATGGGGAAAACTGCTCTAGCATTATCGATGCTTAGGAATGCTTCATTAGATTCAAAAGTTGGTGTTGGAATGTTTAGCCTTGAAATGGCAAATCATCAACTTGCTATGAGATTATTGTGTGCAGAAGCAAGAGTAGATAGCCATTATGTTAGAACAGGTAAGTTGCCTTCCAAATTATGGAGGAATTTAGGAATTTCAGCTGGTGATTTAGAAAATGCCCCAATTTTTTTAGATGATACACCAGCATTATCTGTTTTAGAATTAAGAGCTAAAGCAAGAAGACTAAAGGCTGAACACGATATAGGAATGATCGTTGTAGATTATTTACAATTAATGCAAGGACCAAAAGGTGTCGAAAGTCGTCAACAAGAAATTTCTGTGATTTCTAGGTCTCTAAAAGCATTAGCTAAAGAATTAAATATTCCTGTAATTGCTTTATCCCAATTATCCAGAGCTGTTGAACAAAGAGCTGATAGAAAACCTCAACTATCAGACTTAAGAGAAAGTGGAGCAATTGAACAGGATGCAGATGTTGTTATTTTTCTATATAGGCCTTGGATTTATTCCCAAGAAGATGAAGATGAGGGGAAAGCCGAAGTTATAGTTGCTAAGCAAAGAAATGGACCAACTGGAACTGTTCAAGCATCATTTATTAGTAAATATGCTCGGTTTGAAAATTTTTCACAATCTGAAACACCATTTTGATATCGAACCCATTATCAAAACTCGCCCCACAGTTATTTGGAGAATATCCAAAAGATTTCTTAGATTTAATTGAACTAATACAAATTTTACCCAATCAAAATTATGATGATGTTAAATCTCAAATTTGGTTAGCATATGATTTTGGAAATAGGTATCACGAAGGACAAAAAAGACGGTCTGGTGAACCCTATTTTTCTCATTGTGTGGAAGTTGCTAAAACGTTGGCTTCTTGGAAAATGGATACTACAACAATCATTGCGGGCTTACTTCATGATACTGTTGAAGATACGGATGCAACTCTAAATGAAATTGAAGATATTTTTGGTAATGATTTATCTGGCCTAGTAGACGGCTTAACTAAAATTGCAGGCATGACTTACTCTTCAAGAAAAGAGAAGCAAGCGGGGAACTTTATGAAAATGTTGCTTTCTGTCGCTCAGGATTTAAGAGTTATTATCATTAAATTTGCTGATAGGTTACATAACATGAGAACAATAAGATCTATGCCACATCTAAAAAGACATAGGATCGCTATTGAAACAAGAGATGTATATGTTCCTCTTGCTAATAGATTAGGAATGTCCTCAGTTAAGCTCCAATTAGAAGATTTAGTATTCAGTGTGCTCGATCCAACTGGGTATAAAGAGATTCAAACAAGAATTACATCTACTAGAAAAGAAAGACTAAGGTTTATTGACATGATTACTAAACCTATAAAAAAAGAACTAAGGAAATATGATATTGACCCTATTGTTTATGGCCGAGCAAAGTCATACTCCTCAATATTTGGAAAGATGTCAAAGAGAGGCAAAACGTTTGATCAAATTTATGACCTCTATGCAATACGAATAGTTGTAGAAAAAATTGAACAATGTTACCTTGCTCTTGGAATAGTTCACAGTGTCTATGCTCCTCTGCAAGATCGTTTTAAAGATTTTATTGCTACACCAAAATCAAATGGATATCAATCTGTCCATACTACTGTTATTGGTTTAAATGGTCAAAAACTAGAAATTCAAATTCGAACGAAAGAGATGGAAGAAACTGCAGAAATTGGTGTTGCAGCACACTGGCTATATAAGAATGATACTTCACCCGAAATTAATAAAAACATTAAATGGTTACGTGATCTACTAGAGATACTTCAAAGTGAATCAACAGATCCGAGTGAATTTATGAATCTTCTAAAAATTGATTTGTATGATGAAGAAATTTTTGTCTTTACTCCTCAAGGTGACCTATTTCAACTACCTGTTGGCTCAACACCTGTCGATTTTGGATTTCAAGTACATACTCAAATTGGTATGCACTGTATGGGTGCTAAAATCAACCATTTACCAGTCCCACTTAATACAAAGTTGAAAA
>JAOHKG010000059.1 GCA_028101095.1 Fidelibacterota bacterium
AAGGGCAAAACATAAAATTTTCAAAACAGCTTATTTTTTCGAATTTATCAATTACTAATTATGAATTTTATATTTTAGTACAAAAAACTGCCAAATGGCTTTTGGAAATGGATATAAAACCAAAAAGTCGAATAATTATCAGTGGTGATGATCCTTTTTTAACAACTCTTTTACTTTTTGGTATATGGCATTTAGGAGCGACAGCAGTTTTAATAGGAGAGATAGATTTAAGCGACGTTAAAGAAAAGATAAAATCTGAACATCAAATCTCAATAAATAAACAATCTTTTGATGCTATTTCTAAATTATCCGATAATTTTATTCCAACTCACAAGCCATTATTAAATGAAGAAGCCATTGTAATATTTAAGGAAGGTCTTGGCATACGGTTATCGCATTATAATCTTCTGGTAAATGTAAATAGTATTTCTAAATTATTAAACTTATCCAGCCAATCTCGTATTTCCATCCAGCTTCCCTGTGATTCAATAGGCTGGATAATACTCGGCTCTATTCTTCCTATATATTCAGGTCTTATCATCGATAATTCAAATCCCGAGATCACAATAGGATTAAAAGGATGCGATTACAACATTAGATATGATTTAGAATCAATTCTAAACTTTTCGATAACGGATATAGGAATATGTCCTGAAAATTCAGGATGTTTATCACTAGGATCAGAGCCTATACACCTCACCAGTTTTTCAATAGATAATCGTAAGTTAAGAATTACTGGACATTCTGTTATGATGGGGTATCTTAACGAAAGCCAAAATCAAAAATCTTTTTACAACAGATCTCTAAATATTAAAGTTTAGTTAATATCTCCTAGGACTTCTTGAGCATGTTCTTTTACTTTCACCTTTGAATATACTTTTTCAATAAAACCGTCTTCATTAATCAAGTATGAAATTCTAAATATACCCTCATATTCACGACCATACATTTTTTTGATTCCTAGAGCTTTATATTTGTTTATTACACTTTTTTCAGGATCTGAAAGTAATGAAAAAGGAAAGCTTTGTTTCTCACAAAAATTTTTCTGCTTTTTTACAGAATCACCACTCATCCCAATAATTATTGTATTTTTCTCTTTGTAATTTTCGAACTCATCCCGGAGTCCTTGACCTTGAACTGTTCAACCAGGAGTACTTGCTTTGGGATAAAACCAAACCAATACTTTTTTACCTAAAAAATCAGTTAAACTAACAGATTTTCCGTCTTGATCTTCTAACGTGAAATCTGGAGCTTTTTCACCTATTTCTAACATAGAACCTCCTAATTATAATAAAATTTTTGACCAAAGTATCCTACCATCATCCAAACTTAACATGTTATTAACTGAAAAAAGACCGTCTTTTTGACCTCTCCAGACAAGCTTTTTAAATGCGAAATCAAAATCAGCCCAAACGAATTTTGAATGTTCATCTGATAATTTAACTTCATCGGATTCTACTTCAATACCAAACACAGGAATAAGGTTCATTCTATTTTTATTCGCCTCATAAAATTGGCTTACATGATCTGCTACAAACATATTTATTGGCGTGAGCCCCGTTTCTTCTTTTAACTCTCTAACCGCTGTCTTCCATGCAGGCTCATCAGCTTCAATTTTTCCCGTCACACATTGCCAAAGCCCTCCATATATTTTTTCTTCAGCGCGTTTTAACAATAAGTATTTCAGACCACTTTTTGTTTTAATAAATACGTAAGCATCAATTACCCTTACTTCTGTTCCAGACATTACATTCCTTTCATATCTTTCATTTGCCTTAGTAAAGAATTTGACCAAGTATTAAAACTACCCTCGGAGATTTTTTCTCTCGCATCTCTCATTAAATTTAGATAATAAGCAAGATTTAAAGTTGATGCTATTCTTAATCCTAAAATTTCATTTATATTAAAGAGGTGGCGCACATATGACTTAGAAAACTTTGCGCCCCATGGATGGAAGCTCGATTCATCAACTGAGGAAAAATCATGTTTGTATTTTTCATTTTTAATATTAATCACCCCATTTGATGTAAAAATATGTCCATTTCTCCCATTCCTTGTTGGCATAACACAATCAAACATGTCAATTCCATTCCTAATTGCATGTAATAAATCAGATGGTTTTCCAACACCCATTAAGTACCTTGGTTGATCTTTAGGAAGTAACTCTGTACAATATTGGATTGTATCTAACATTGCATTTTTTTCTTCTCCTACAGCAAGACCACCCAGCGCTATTCCACAGGTTGAAAATGGAATCAATTCTTCAATACTTTTTTTTCTTAGTCTATGATTAATGGAACCTTGAACAATAGGAAATAGAACTTGCTTATAGTTGTACAGTTCTTGGTTTTTATTGAGCCATCTATGACATCTCTCTATCCACTTTGTAGTTCTTTCTACAGCTTTTTCAACAATTTTTTTTTCTGAATCACCCGGCGGGCACTCATCAAAAGCCATTATTATATCTGCTCCAATATTCCGTTGTATTTCCATAGAGAACTCTGGAGTAAACATATGCCTACTTCCATCTAAATGCGATTGAAACTCAACTCCATCATCTGATATTTTGTTTAGTCTCGCAAGTGAGAAGACTTGAAAACCGCCACTATCTGTAAGTATTGGTTTATCCCAACTATTAAATTTATGTAAGCCTCCAGCTTCATTTAAAACTTTGGTTCCAGGTCTTAAATATAGGTGATAAGTATTCCCTAGTATTATTTGAGATTGCACAGAATGTAAATCTTCTGGAGCCATTGTTTTTACGGCTCCTATAGTTCCAACCGGCATAAATATTGGAGTTTTAATATTACCATGCTCTGTCTTTAATATTCCCTTTCTAGCAGAAGTACCCACATCATTTGTTTCAATAATGAAGTTCATATCAAAATAAAAGCATCTTTAACTGATTGAGCTGCATGGATTTGTATATCAATTTTTTTTATTCTATCATTCAAATTAGATTTTGGTATAATTGCTTTCTTGAAGCCTAACGTAGCAGCCTCATTTAACCGCTGTTCTAATCTATTAATAGATCTTATCTCACCAGCTAATCCAACTTCTCCACATAAAATAATATTATCTCCTATTGGCTTATCCATTGTACTTGATGCGATTGAGCAAATTATCGATAAGTCTGCAGCAGGATCATCTACTTTTAATCCTCCCACAAGATTGACGTACACATCTTTAGTACCCATAGCCAGACCCATTCTTTTCTCTAACACGGCAATTAACATTCCGAGTCTTTTAAAATCAAAACCATTAACGTTACGTTGAGGGTTTCCATAATTAGCATTTGTTACTAATGCTTGGACTTCAACAAGGATTGGCCTTGTCCCTTCCAGCGATGGATAAATGGTCGTACCTGCAATATTAACACTTCTTTCAGCTAGGAACATTTCGCTTGGATTGGTGACTTCTTTTAGTCCAGATTCATCCATTTGAAAAATTCCGACTTCATGAGTTGCTCCGAATCGATTTTTTGCTGCTCTCAAAATACGATGATCATAACGATCATCACCTTCCATGTATAAAAC
>JAOHKG010000006.1 GCA_028101095.1 Fidelibacterota bacterium
TGACGCCACGGCAGCAGAATTAAATATTATAGATGGTGGTACTTCAGCAACAGGAACAACAGTAGTAGATGCAGATAGGGTTGTTTTAAATGATGATGGATCAATGGTTCAAGTGGCTATGACAGATATAAATACTTATATTACAGCAACATCACCATCAGGCGGGGTCTTTACTCAAAGCACTAGTAAGTCCACAGGTGTAACTTTAAGTAAATATGTTGGTCAGATTACTCTTAATGATGCAGCACTAGCGCATGAAGCGAATGTAACATTTGTAGTAACAAATACTCTTGTTGCTGCGACAGACGTTGTTGTCGCTGTTCATGGTTCTGCTGGAACAGCTGGTGCATATCTTGTACAGGCAAACACTATGGGTTCAGGAAGTTTTAATATAACAGTTAGGAATATTAGTGGTGGCAGTCTTTCAGAGTCGATTGTCGTTAACTTTTCAGTGATCAAAGGAGCTTCCTCTTAATGAAATGGAAGCTACAAATAAAAATATTTTTTATTTTATATTCTATTAATATACTTTGTTCTCAGGATTATAAAATACAATTTGCAACAATCCCAACAGGACAAGGACTAGCGACTGGAGATTCTTTTGGGGTTTTAAATAGTATCGGAGGACTACTATCGCAAGAAAGTATTTCAGACTCTTTTATAGTTGGAGAAGGTTTTTTAAAAACATCTCAAAATGTTTTTTCAGAACCACCATTAATATCAAATTTTAATTTCCCAAATCTCATTAATAAATCATCTGGCTCTATAAATGTTGATGCGACTTTATTTGACTTAAATGGAATAAGCAAAGCAGAACTTTATTTACAGGTTGGAGGAACTGCTAACGAATTAATATTAACGATGGTTGAAGGGCTAGAAGGTAAATATCAAATCACAATACCAGATTCTTTAATTGGTGTAGAAAACTTTAGAGCTAGAGTCATTGCTGTAGATAACATGGAAAATATTTCTAGTAGTGAATATAAAACAGTGGGGGTGAAATTTATCGGTGGTGAAATGACAATGGCACATGGGAACAGTTCTTATCCTGAAGGTATTGATAAGGGTGGTTGGCGATTAATTTCATGGCCTGGAGTTCCTCAAGATTTAAGCTTGGCCAAATCTAAATTGAAAGAAGGACATATATTTTACCAATATAATCCACTAAGTGAGGAATATATTATTCCAGGTATAATAGAAATTGGAAGCGCTTACTGGTTTAAGCATAAGTATGATGAACCCGTAGTTTTTGAAGAAGATACAAGTTCATCACTCCCTCTTGAGAATTATAAGATCTCTTTAAAGCAAGGTTGGAACATGATTGGTAGTCCTTTTTCGTTCTCTGTGCCTTTTGAAAAAGATAGTACAGTTGGAGACCTCTTTACTTTTGGAAATCAAGATAAAGATGGTTGGAGTAGTTCTCAAAATACATTAGAGTCATGGAGAGGGTATGCTGTCTATGCTACTGATACAGCAAAAATAACTCTCCTCCCTTTTGGGGAAATAGAAAATTCAGCAGAAAGAATAATTGCTTCAGATGAGTGGGTACTAAACTTGCGACTAGATAGTGAATCCTATTTTAATTATTCTACTACGGTGGGAAGAAAAAATCATGCTTCTAACACTCTTGATTCATATGATACCCCGAGATTAATTGATTTGAATAATAATTTATCGATTGTTACAAACTTGGATGGTTTAAAAACGAACAGTTATATAAGAGATATACGATCTACAGAGGATTTTAATGGAGTCTGGGATTTAAGAATCGAATCTGAAAGTGATGAAAATATGATTCTTTTTTCGGGTTTATTTGAAGGGCCTACTTCAAAGGATTTACATGTATCCATCGTAGATATACAGAAACGGGCTATTGAATATGACTTTCCAGGTAGCTCTATAGAAATACAACATAAAACAAGTTTGTCTTATGATTTTAAGCTTGTTGCTGGCGATTTAGATTATGTTATTCAAAAAAGCGAGAACATCTTAGAAAATATACCTGAGGAATATGCTTTAAGCCAAAATTACCCAAACCCTTTTAATCCAATAACAAAGATGAACTATCAACTTCCAAAAAGATCGAGAGTTATAATATCAATCTATAATGTCGTAGGTCAGGAAGTACGAACACTACTAAATGAGGATCAAGACTATGGAGTTCATTCTATCACTTGGAATGGAGTTGATCAATATGGGAAAGCAATGGCTACGGGAGTATATTTTGCAAGGATGTCAACAGGAAGCTTCAGCCAAACAAAGAAGATGCTTCTCTTAAAATAATTCTAATTTGATGGAAGAGCTGCTACGCCTTTTTCATCTGTCTTTAATAACCAAAGGTCCCCAAAATCTTTATTTCCATTTCCAAGGTTAAATGTGCTTCCTGTAATTGCATACCCTCCATCAAGAGTTGAGACACAAGAATAGCCAAAGTCACTATCATCGTTACTAAATTTTCTTCCCCATTCAATGAATCCACTATCATTAATTTTAATGACCCATGTATTATACCCGTTTTTTAGATGATCAAAGGAGTTATATGTTAGAATAAAATTATCATCCTCTGTTCTTTGAATCATGTTGCTACCTTTAACTCCATCTCCGCCACCAAATGTTTTCTCCCAAATAATTTCACCAGAAGAATTAATTCTCAAAACATTTACAGCATTATTTCCATCGCCATAAGGCTCAATAGAGGACAATATGACAAAACCATTATCAGAAGTTTCTATAATTGATTGCCCATATTCATCACTAGTTCCTCCATAGTTCAGACTCCACTCTTCTGCTCCTTCTGTATCTATTTTCATAAGCAATATATCTGCACCACCATTTCCATATGAAGATGTACTTCCTAAAATTATATAGCTACTATCGCCAAGTGATATAATATCATGGCCGGTTTCATCTCCGATACCACCATAGGTTTTACTCCATAAAGAATCTCCTTGAGAATTTGTTTTTATTAACCAAATATCTTGATCTCCTGTATTTGAAATATCTCCATTTCCAATAAGGAACAAGCTCCCATCGGTATTTTCTAAAGCCTTTCCGCCATATTCATTATTTGATGTCCCGTAATTTTTATTCCATTCAATCAAGCCAGACGGATAAGATTTTATGACCCAAATATCACTTTCTCCTGGACCATAAGATTCCGAGCTTCCGGATAGCAAAAAACCTCCATCGATAGTTTGGCTAAGATATCGAATAACATCAACCTGGCTACCTCCGAAATATTGACTCCAGAGTTTATTCCCAAACCTATCTGTTTTTAACAGAAGGAGATCTTCTGCTGTATTTCCTAAAATGATAAAACTACTATCGTTTGTCTGTATGATAGAGAGGCCTTCTTCATGAATATTTTCTTCGCCATATGTATTAGAAAACACCAAGAAGTTGTTAACGTTTACAATTAGTGGATTACTTTCTGTTTGATTTCCTGAGTTATCATACGCTCTAACAAGTAATGAATGGGAAGTATTTTCAAAATTAGTGGTTATCCAGGGTAAAATAAATGGTTGGATCTTTGTCTCTGTAATAGAATCACCATTTACCCAGAGTGATATTTTATTATACTCTAATTCATTAATAGAATCACATCGAATTAATACGGTGTCCATTAAAGAAGAGTCCTCCAATGGAAAAGTTATTAAGATACCAGAGGCATCATTATTAGAATTATTATTATCTGTTCCTTTATCTCCACAAGAGGACAAAAATAATAAAATTATTGCGAAGGCTATAAATTGCTTTTTCATTAATTGAAAATTACAAAAAATTTAGGTTAGAAGATAACGTTGGTGATAAAACTCTTTTATTCTGTTTCGTAGTCTTCAATTGGTGGGCATGTACAAACTAGGTTTCTATCTCCGAATGCATTATCAATTCTTCCAATGGATGGCCAATATTTATGTTCTTTTTGCCATTCACCAGGAAAGCAGGCTTGATATCTTGAGTATTTATGATTCCATTCATCAGATAAACTATGTTGAGATGTATGAGGAGCATTCTTAAGAGGATTATCTGTTTTATCAAATTCTCCTGAAACCACTTTATTAATCTCTTCTTTAATTAAGATCATTGCGTCACAGAAACGGTCGAGTTCAGACTTGGATTCACTTTCCGTGGGTTCTATCATCATAGTCCCTGGAACGGGCCAAGACATAGTAGGGGCATGGTAGCCATAATCCATAAGGCGTTTGGCGATATCTTCTTCGCTAATTCCAGATTCTTCTTTAATAGATCGGATATCAATGATGAATTCATGAGCTGATAGTCCGCTGGTACCACGATATAAAATTGGATAATGGTCTTCTAGTCTTTTTGCCATATAGTTCGCATTTAAGATTGCAACCTGAGTTGCTTTTTTAAGACCATCAGACCCCATCATGGAAATATAAGCCCATGATATGGGAAGAATGCTGCTGCTACCAAAAGGTGCTGCCGAAACTGAAGAAATTGCATGTCTTGCATTGTTTGATGAATGGAAGTGCCCGGGTAAAAAGTGAGATAAATGGTCTTTGCAAACAATAGGGCCCATTCCAGGTCCACCACCACCATGGGGAATACAAAATGTTTTGTGCAAATTAATATGCATTACATCTGCACCAAACTTTCCAGGTTTACATAATCCGACCAATGCATTTAAGTTTGCTCCATCCATGTAAACTTGACCACCATTTTGATGAACTGTTTCACATAATTCCTGAATTGTTTCTTCAAAAACCCCGTGAGTTGACGGGTAGGTTATCATTACAGAAGAAAGATTTTGTGAATGTGTCTTTATTTTTTCATTGAAATCTAATTCGTCAATATTTCCATCATTATCGCATTGTATAACTACAACTTTCATTCCAGCCATTACAGCAGATGCTGGATTTGTACCATGAGCCGAAGCAGGAATTAAACAAATATTTCGATGGTTATCACCACGAGACTGGTGGTATGCACGTATAACCATTAGCCCCGTGTATTCGCCTTGAGCTCCAGAGTTTGGCTGCATTGAAATAGCATCGAAGCCAGTAATCTCAATAAGTGAGTTATTTAATTCCTCAATTAATTCAAAATATCCTTGGGCTTGCTCATCGGGTGCGAATGGGTGAATGTTCCCAAATTCTGGCCACGTAACTGCAACCATTTCGGTCGTGCTGTTAAGTTTCATAGTACAAGAACCCAGAGGAATCATACTTGTATTAAGAGATAAGTCTTTTGATTCTAGTACATGCATGTAGCGAAGCATTTGAGTTTCTGATCTATACTTATGGAAAACAGGGTGCTCTAAAAAGGAAGATTTTCGTCTAAGGCTTTCAGGAATAGAATCAGGTAAATGATCACTTTTTTTAATATTAAAAATAGATAGAATTGAAGTTACGTCTTCGTTTGTTGTGGTTTCATCTAATGAGATTCCGACGGATCCGTCTTCGAAATCACGAAGGTTTATTTTTTTAGATAAAGCTTCTTTTTTCCAACCTTGAGCTTTTATTCTTATCGTATCAAAAAAATGCGAACTTTGTAGTTCAAATCCTGCTTTAATAAATGAGCCAGCCAAAATTTCAGCATATTTATTCACTCGCAATCCAATCTTTTTAATGCCTTCAGGACCATGGTATACAGCGTACATTCCAGACATGATGGCCAGTAATACCTGAGCTGTACAAATATTAGATGTGGCTTTTTCTCTTCGGATATGTTGCTCGCGAGTTTGAAGTGCCATTCGAAGAGCTCTATTGCCACTACTATCTTGAGAAACACCAATTATTCTACCAGGAATTTTTCGTTTAAAACTTTCTGTTGTCGCAAAAAAAGCTGCATGGGGTCCGCCAAAACCCATCGGAACTCCAAACCGTTGAGAATTACCAACTGCAACATCTGCGCCCATTTCACCAGGTGCTTTCAGTAGTGTTAATGCCAAAAGATCTGTTGCCATGCAAACATATGATTTGTTTGACTTCGCCAGATCGCAAATTTCAGAATAGTCACGAATACGACCATCAGTGTCAGGGTATTGGATAAGAATACCAAAAACAGAATCAGTCAGAGTGTCTTTATTAATTTTTCCAACAACAATCTTGATATCCACAGGCTCAGCTCTTGTTTTCAGGACATCTATAGTTTGAGAATTGCATTTTTCAGAAACAAGGTACGTATTTTTTTTTGAATTTCGGGTACTGTTAAAAAACATTATCATTGCTTCAGCAGCAGCAGTACCCTCATCTAATAGAGATGCATTTGCAAGAGGTAAACCAGTAAGGTCCGTTACCATAGTTTGATAATTAAGAAGAGCTTCAAGTCTTCCTTGGCTAATCTCAGCTTGATAAGGTGTATACTGGGTATACCAACCTGGATTTTCCATAATATTTCGAAGGATGACTGTTGGTACATTAGTTCCATAATATCCCATACCAATCCATGATTGAAAAACTTGGTTTTTATTTGCTAATTCACGTAATCGTTTAATCACTTGGGTTTCAGACTTTCCAACAATTTGATTATTATTACTTTTGATCTGAATATTTTTCGGTACAACATCATTAGAGAAATTGTTTAGTGATGAATAATTTAATTCAGAAAGCATTTTTTCTACTTCTGAGTTTTTTGGTCCTATGTGTCTATTTGAAAATGGAAATGGCATGTTTTAAATAATTGTTTTGTTGGTAAATAACATGATAAAGCTTAAATAAACTTTCTTGCTAAGTCTAAAGACAAATTATTTTTTTAACTTCTTTCTTCTAAAAAAATATATAAAATAAGGAGCATTGCTAATTTATGTTTCCTTAATGAATTATTTATTTGATAACTTCTAACATTAAAAATGAACGATCACTATTTAATTGAAATTAAAAACCTTGTTTTCAAGGATCTGATAAAAAAAACTACAAGAGTAGTTAATTTTTAAAAATACAAAAGGCACCTTCAAGGTGCTTTTTTTTTATATTGGGATAATATATGTCTATAGATAAGCTAGTTGGTTTGCAAGAAACTGATACAAAATTAAAAGATTTAAGTGATCTCCTAGGAGACCTTCCGGCAAAAGTGGAAGAGTTAAATCATCAAGAACAATCGATTAAAGATTCGCTTGTTTCAAATAAAGAAAGGCTAAAAGAATTAGAAGTTGAAATACACAAAAGAGAAGTAGACGTAACGCAGGTAAATGATAAAATATCCAAATTAAAAGACCAACTATTTTTAGTAACGAATAATAAGCAGTATGATGCATTAATGACGGAAATTGATCATCGAAAAGATAAGAGGTCTTCATTTGAATCAGAGTCAATTGATTTTCTGGAAGAAAAAGAAACTCTCACAGCATCTGTCACAAAAATGGAATCAGAATTGGATAATCTTACAAATGATTTATCGGAGCGAAGATTAAAATTAGAATCATCAATCTCCGAATCAGCGGAAGAGAAAAAAGAACTTGATGACTTAAGATCTGCTCAGCTTGTTGGAGTCGATGAGAGCACAATGTTAATTTATGATAAAGTTCAAATCCATAGAAATGGTATTGCTGTAGTTGAAATTTCTGGAGGTGCATGCGGTGGTTGTGGTGCTCATGTACCACCACAAGTTATTACAGAAGTTAGGGCTAAGGAAGGTCTCCATAGGTGTGGTGTCTGTGGACGATATCTTTTTAACAATACAAAATTAGATAATTAGTAAAAATTAAATTTGAGTCGGTCGGATGGTTGCTCTAGACTTGTTTGTTCAACTTTAGAGAGGAAAGTCCGGGCACCGCAGAACAAGATGCTCCATAATAAGGAGAGTTAGACTTTTGTCTTTCATGGAAAGTGCAGCAGAAAATATACCGCCTTCGGGTAAGGGTGAAAAAGTGGTGTAAGAGACCACTAGTTGTTGAAGAAATTCAAACAACTTGTAAACCCCATCTGGTGCAAGATCGAATAGGCTCTGAGATGTTGTTCGCATTGATCAAAGAGCGGGTAGATTGCTAAATCGTTGTGGTAATGCAAAGGTTAGATGAATGACCATCTCTCAAATAAGTTTACTTATTTGAGGACAGAACTCGGCTTATAGACCGACTCACATATATTATGAAATGGATTTTCCCCCCGCTTCAGTCTGAAAAGATAAAAGAGATCCAAGATAAATTGGATCTCCCTAAACAAGTAGTTAATATTTTACTACAAAGAAAAATAGATAAGCCGAGGCTTATTAAGGAATTTCTTTCACTGGACTTGTCCATGCTGCATAACCCCTTTTTGATGAAAGGTATGAATGCCGCAGTAGAAAGAATTATTAAGAATATAAAAAAGAAAACACCAATCTTTATTCTAGGTGACTATGATGTTGATGGGACATCTGCGGCCTCTTTACTATATTTGGCAATTAAAAAGTTAGGCGGAATGGTAATGCCTTTCATCCCTAATCGAGAAATTGATGGACATGGTATTTCTAAAAGAGCTATTAAAAAAGCAATAGATGGTGGCGCAGATTTATTCATTACATGTGACTGCGGGATTAATGAATCCACTATTATAAAAGAAGCAAATAATTTTGGCCTAGATTTTATAATAACGGATCATCATATACCCGGAGAAAATGTACCGGAGGCCGTTGCAATATTAAACCCTAAGCAGAAAGAATGTGAGTATCCTTTTAAAGAATTAAGCGGTAGCGGTGTTGCTTTTAAGTTGGTCTCTGCCTTGGATTTGGAATTAAACAAATCAAACCATTTAATAGGAGAAATAATAGATATTGCGGCATTAGGAACCGCATCTGATTTGGTTCCTTTAACAGGTGAAAATAGATTAATAGTTCATCACGGTTTTAAAAAAATAAAGTCAAATAGTTGTGCAGGTATTAAAACTCTTATTCAAGCAACAAATATTAAAAATATAGATGAAATAAATGTATCAAATTTTAATTTTAAAATTGCACCCTTAATTAATGCTGCAGGTAGAATGAATGATGCAAACATAATTGTAGACCTATTAACAACAAAGAATATTAGAAGAGCATCTGATATTGGAGATAGGTTGATTAAGGAAAATAAAAAGCGTCAAGTTCTCCAAGGGATAGCGCTTAAAGAAGCTTTCTTAAGAGCTTCTTTAATGGATAAAGAAACAAAATTAATTTTATTGGAGAATGATGATTGGCACCCCGGAGTTATTGGAATTATTGCTGCAAAAATAAAAAATAAATTTAAACGGCCTTCCATAATTATTACATTTGATCAAGACGGAAATGGTAATGGTTCCGCTCGCAGTATGGAAGGGTTTAACATTTATGAAATTCTATCTCTTTTTAAAGGTTATTTTGATAGTTTTGGAGGTCATCCATTTGCGGTGGGGTTTACACTACAAAAAGAGAATTTTGAATTATTTAAAAAAGATCTTTTAGATCACGTGATTAAAACCAAATTTGAAATAATTGAAAAAAAATTAATTTTAGATGGTAAGCTCTATTTAAACGATATAAATCATCAATTCATTAATGCAATAAATTATTTAGCTCCATATGGGGCTGGAAATTTGAAGCCAAGATTTGCTTTAGAAAAACTGAACATAATAGGGAATCCTAAAATAATTGGAAATGGATCTCATTTAAGGTTTCAAGTAAAACAAAATCAAAAATTGATTGATGTTGTTGCTTTTGGACTTGCTGAATCATACAAATATTTAATCTTAGGAAAATTAATAGATATTGCAGGTTTTCCGGAGATTAATATTTGGAAAGGGAAGAAGAGATTTCAGTTTAATGCTCAAGCTATTCGGCTATCTATATAATGTTCTATAATTTGTAAGTTTGCCCCTATATTAATTGTAAATAAAAAGATATAAAATAAATATGAATAAATTATTTTTCAATCAGGATCACTACATGATCCAAGATATGTGTAGAGACTTTGCTCAAAATGAAATTGCTCCAGTTGCAAGAGAACTTGATAAAACAAGTACTTTTCCAAAAGAACTAGTCAAAAAAATGGGTGAATTGGGTATTATGGGAATTAATGTTCCTGAAAAATATGGTGGAGCAGGTCTTGATATGGTTTCATTTGCAACCGCAATAATTGAGCTTGCTCGAGCAGATGCATCTGTTGCGATAACGATGGCAGCGCACACATCATTAGGAACGTTGCCCGTACTATTATTTGGTAATGAGCGACAGCGTGAAAAATATCTTCCAGGCCTTGCATCAGGGAAAACATTAGGAGCTTTTGGATTGACGGAGCCCCAAGCTGGGAGCGATGCTGGAGCGACAAAAACAAAAGCAGAACTAAAAGGGAACGAATATATTGTTAACGGCGGAAAAATTTTTATCACAAATGCAGGAGAAGCCGAAGTCCTTTCATTCACTTCTCAAGTGTATGAACACGGCGAAAAAATAGGTATTGCCGCTTTCATTATACCAACAAATACTCCAGGGCTAGAAATCGGAGAGAAAGAAAAAAAAATGGGTTGGAAGGCGAGTGATACGCGTCAACTTTTTTTTAAAGATATGAGAATTCCTAAAGACTCAATGCTGGGATCTCCAGCAGACGGTTTTAAAACATTTATGAAAACTTTAACTTCCGGAAGAGTTTCTATTGGAGCTTTATCCGTAGGAACCGCTCAAGGAGCATATGAAAAAGCATTAGCTTATTCTGTTGAGCGAGAGGCTTTTGGTCGGAAAATTAATAAGTTTCAATCAATAGGGTTCACTTTAGCTGATATGGCAACAAAAATTGAAGCATCAAAATTATTGGTTTATAATGCTGCTTGGATGAAAGATAATAACTTAGATATAACAAAAGAAGCAGCCATGGCAAAATTGTTTGCAAGCGAAACAGCGATGGCGGTTACAAGTGATGCAATCCAAGTTCATGGTGGATATGGTTATGTAAGAGATTATGATGTAGAGCGATATTTTAGAGATGCAAAAATTCTTGAGATTGGTGAAGGAACAAGCGAAATACAGCGACTCATCATTTCAAGAGAGATATTAAAAGAAATACATGTATAATGCTTAAAAACAAAGTAAAAGACCTTTTGTCTAGATATCTATACCTGGATAAATATTGGATCCAATATAGTATTATTTTTGGACTTGTCATCATTATTGCACTCTTATTTCCTAAAGGGAAATCTCTTAAATATTCTTACCAATTAAATGATGTTACAAGAAGCCCAATAATTGCACCTTTTACTTACCCAATTTTGAAATCTCAAGATAAACTTAATCTTGACCTTGAAGAAACAAAAAAAGCAATTCCATATGTATTTAACAGAAATATTAAGATAGTAGAAAATCAAACTAAAGCGATTGAAGAATTCTTTTCATTTGTTGGGCTTCTTAGGTCTGCGAGTTCTCGATTAAATGAATCTAAAAGATTGGTTTATGAAAGACGTTATCATAAACAGTATGAAAAAGCACGATCTGAATTTGTTTCTGATAGTACAAAGTATGCAATCTTAAATTCAGATTTTAGACTTACATATCCCTTTGTTTCATTGAAAAATGATTGGAATTCATATATTCAAATAGACTCAGATTTGAAAAGTTCAAATGATATTAAAAGAAATAAAGAAGTTGTAACCCAAATATGCCGTAATCGCTGGGCAGAAGGGATTTATGATATTTCAATCCAAGACATTTTCAGTAGCGATGTTACCATTATACAAGGCGATGTACCTGATCTAGCATCTCCTAATGCTTTTAATGATCTAGAAGCGGCATGGATAAAAGCTAGAAAAGAACTATTAGCAATATCCGAAGATGATGATATTTTTAAAGAGCTCGGTTATGATATTATAGTAGAGTTTATGTTACCAAATCTATTGTATGATTTACAAAAAACAGAGAGAAGGCAAATTGAAAGTCTTTCTAGAGTTCCTAGAAGTCATGGTGTTGTTCTTGAAAATGAGTTAATTGTCGATGCAAATATTCGTATCACGGATGAAGTATTATCAAAGCTAAATTCATTATCATCTGCGGTTGCATTACAGCAAGACAGATCTGGTTTTTATCGTTTATTTGCAAGTTTCGTAGGTAGAGTAATTCTTTTATCTGTGATTGTTTCATTATTCTTTGCTTTTTTGGTTGTTTATAGAGTATCTATTTTTCACGATTGGAAAATGGTGCTTTTAATTTCAGTGATATTTTTGTTACAGATAGGTTTAGCTAATATTGTTGTAATACAACTGGGGTGGTCTGAATTTTTGATCCCTGTTACCGTTGGTGCAATGTCGCTAACAATTTTATTTGATTCTAGAATAGGATTTATTGCGACAACCTCTTTGGCTATAATGATGGGTTTAATGATGGGGCAGAATATTGATTTAGTTATTGTCTCATTATTTACAGCAACAATTGCTGTCTATAATATTAGAGACTTAAGAAAAAGAAGTCAGTTATTTACTACAATGTTTGCCTTGATCGCAGCTAGTATTTTTGTAATTATTGGTTTAGGTCTTTTTAAAGGCCATGATTGGGAAGTTATTATCAGAGATATTCAATTTCTTTCAATTAATAGTATTCTGGCTCCTATTTTGACGTATGGGTTAATAGGGATTTTTGAATTATTATTTGAAGTAACAACAAACCTTACTTTAATTGAATTATTGGATTATGATCACCCATTATTAAAAAAAGCTCAGCAAGAAACAAATGGTACATTTAACCACAGTATTGTTGTTGGGAACCTAGCTGAGGCATGCGCTAACTCGATTGGAGCGCATTCATTATTGTGTAGAGTTGGGGCTTATTATCATGATATTGGAAAAATGGAAAAGTCTGAATATTTTATAGAGAATCAATTTAGTGGTGAAAACAAACATGATAAAATCACTAATACAATGAGTGCTAAGATTATAAGAGCACATGTTAACTCAGGTCTTAAGCTAGCGAGTCAATATGGTCTACCAAAAATAGTTTCTGATTTTATACCTATGCATCATGGTACCACGCGAGTTGAGTATTTTTATAGAATGGCTTTAAAAGATGCTGAACAAAATGGAACCAAGGTAGAAGAATCTTCTTTTAGGTATCCTGGGCCTAAACCAAATACAAAAGAAACTGGCATCCTTATGATTTGTGAAGCAGTTGAAGCGGCTGTAAGATCAATCAAAAAACCAGATATTTTCAAAATTGAATCAATGATAGATAAAATTATTAATCAAAGAATTGAAGATGGACAATTAGATGAATGCCCTTTAACCTTAAGTGAATTAAATAAAATTAAAGGGACAGTTGATGGAACAAGAGGTATGCTTCCCGTTTTGAGAGGGATCTATCATATTAGGGTAGAATATCCAGATGAACCTAAAAAGTAAGAAATAAAATAATGCGACACGTTGAAGTTGACTGCGATCCTTCGTTATCATCCCCAAAGAAAGAGATTGTTAGAAAACTAGTATCAAAAGTTTTCCAAAATCATAACATAGAAAAATATGAGATTTCTATAATTTTTTCTGGAGATAAGCTACTCACCAAACTAAAACAAGAGTTCTTTAAAAAAGATCAATTAACTGATGTAATTGCTTTTCGCCTTAATAATTATAATGAATCAAACATAGATGGTGAAATTTATATAAGTCTTCCAAGAGCAGAAGTGAATTCAAAACATTATAAAGAGCCATATCCTAAAGAGGTTCTTCGTCTTATTGCTCATGGCTGTCTTCATTTAATAGGTTTTAATGATAATACAAAAAAGAATAAAGAAAACATGACGGCTTTAGAAGATAAAAGTTTAGAAAACTTTGATTATAAAAATATTTTTGGGGAATAAATGAATAAGGAAAATGCATCTAAAAATTTTTTTAAATTACTAGAAATAGTAGAGCATTTACGTGGTCCAGATGGTTGTGATTGGGATAAAAAACAAACAGCAGAGTCTTTACTTCCATATTTTCTAGAAGAGACCTATGAAGTGATAGAAAGTGTAGATAAAAAAAATTGGGAGAATTTTCAAGAAGAATTAGGCGACGTGCTGTTGCATGTAGTGCTCCAGTCTCAAATTGCATCTGAGGAAAATAAATTCACTATTGTAGATTCAATTAAAACACTAAATAAGAAGCTAATTAAAAGACATCCTCATGTATTTTCGGATCAAGTCTCAAGAGGCATTTCTGATGTGAAAAGAACTTGGGAAGAGATCAAACATGATGAAAAAAAAAGAGAGTCAAGGTTGGATGGTGTCCCAATCTCCTTACCGGGGCTTACTAGAGCGCAAAGGCTCCAGGAAAAAGCATCCTATGCAGGATTTGATTGGGATCATATTGATGATGCTTGGGGGAAAATGTATGAAGAAATTGAAGAATTAAAAAAAGCTATAAAAAATAAAGATACAGAAAATATTCAAGAAGAAATCGGAGATGTCCTTTTTTCAGTTGTAAATATCTCCCGATTTTTGAGCTATCCTGCAGAAGACATGTTACGTAAAACAAATATTAAATTTGAAGAGAGGTTCAAAGTAATAGAAAAAGTTTTAGAGAAAAGGGGGAAAAGGCTTAAAGATGCCTCCTTAGCTGAAATGGAAGAAATTTGGGAAATGGCAAAAATCAAATAACAATTTCAAACTCTTTTTTACAATAAAAATCGATTATTACGTCAATGTAAATAAATAAGAAATAGGACTAATAGTTCTAATTTAGAGGTTTAATTAAAGAAATTACTTTTTTAGAGGTCAATATTTATTTAAGTCTTTTTCTCTTTTTTTCTTGCTGCAGGAAATAAAATATTATTTAATATTAATCTATAGCCTGGTGAATTTCTATGTAATGATAAATCTGTGGTTGGATCTCCAACGAAATGTTGATAGTCTTCAGGGTCGTGACCGCCGTAATATGTAAACGTTCCATTGCCAAAATTCCCATGTAAATATTTAACTTGTTCGGATGCCGGGTCATTGCCTAAGATAACAATATGACTCTTTATTTTATCTTTTTTAAACCCTGTTGTTTGCCCCATGAATCCTCGAATGATGGAAACATGATTCTGTGTTAACATAGTTGGTATAGGGTCATACTTAGCAGAAAACTCAAACAATGTAAAATAATCAGCCTTTGCACCTCGAGTAATTGGATTATTACTTGGGGGATAATCAATATCTGAAAATTCATAAACCATAGGGTCTGAGATTAAACTAAAATTAGAAAATGCCAATGTTTGTGTAAAATCTAATTTTTTTTGAATATGAGGATCAATTTTAGTACCATCAAAAACTGAATGAACGCCATCAACATTTCCCATAGCTAAGGCAATATCATAAGAATCTGTAGCAGAACACATTGCAAATAAAAAGCCGCCACTACCAACATAATTTTTTATCCTTCGTGCAATTCCCTTTTTTTGTTCATGGACACTAGAATACCCAAGTTTAGTTGCAACTTGTTCAAATTGGACTTTTTGTTCTTTATACCATTGTGAATTTCTATGACTTTTGTAAAATTTTCCAAACTGACCAGTAAAGTCTTCGTGATGAAGGTGCAGCCAATCATATTTTTTAAGTTCACCAAGATGAACTTCTTCATCCCAAAGAGTTTCATATTCCACCTCAGCATATGTTAGTGCTAAGGTGACAGCGTCATCCCAAGGTTGTTTATTCGGGGGGGTATATATTGCAATATTTGGCTTTTTTTCTAATAATGTGATATCCATGTTATTTTGATCAATCATAGAATAAATTTCGAGAAGTACCCTGGAATCAATAGAATTAAATGTAACACCTTTAATTTTACAATCAGTTTCAATAAATGAATAGGAATCAACTAAGAATGCCCCACCTTTATAATTAAGTAGCCACTCAACGTTGATGTTTTTATCTAAAATTTTATAGACAACACCGTAAGCTTTTAAATGATTGTTTTGAGATTGATCCATTGGGATAATGATTTTTTGAGCAAAAATAAAACTTGTGAATATAAATAAAGCAGAGAATTTTGATAATCTCATATGTTTTTCCCTTGGTTAATTTTTCTGACATGATATCTTACTGGTTCAAAATGTACTGACTGTGGAAAATCATTAATTATTTTCATGTATCTTTTCAGAGCCTCATCAATATTTGAAAGTTTAAGTTCATATATATGAGCCGAAAGTATTATTCCTCGATCTTCAAACTCTGTGTTTTTAAGATTTGATGCAAAGCGTAGTGATTCTTCAAAGTTGTTTATTTTATAATTCAACAAACTTATTCTAAGAATCGCCAGAGGAGCAATCTTTGATTGTGGGTAGTTATTAATTAAATAAGTTAATTCATTTATGGCATCACCTGTTTTTTTCTGTCGTATCAAAAACTCAGATTTCAAAAAATGTTGGGTCGAAGATTTATTATTTTCATCGTCTAAATTATATTTATTAAGAATTGTTTTTAGTTCTATTAAATCATTAAACAATAAACTTTTGGGTCCAATATCGGCTAAGATAGGATCAATTAAACTTAATACATCATTGGGGTTTTTAGTGAAAAGGTCAGTCAAAATAACTCGCTCCTGTATTTCACTAGAAAGAGTTTTATTCTCAGAATTTAAAAGGATTTTTTTAGCCTCTTTAGGGTTTCCTTTAGCTATATAAGTATCTGCTATTCGAAGCTTGATCGAGCTAGTTAGAGATTTTTTATTACTGGATTTTAGTGCCATTTTGTAGAGTTGAAGAGCCTTATCAAAGTCATGTAATATTCTAAATTGAACTTCACCTAGCCTATAATAAACCTCTGTCAGAAGAGCCGGATTTTTTATAGAAGTTGTTAAAGAATCATATATTGAGAGACTCGCTTTTAGGTTTTCTATTGAAATAGAATTATTTGAAGCGAAAGGGTCTTCAAAAAAGATATTATTATCATAAAAAAAAGAAATTAAAAATTTATCATTAAATGGTAGTATTTGGTCTTCAAATGTTTTCGCGAGTCCGAGTAAAGCTTTTTCGGCTATTTTGGAATTAATATTTTTATTTAAAATAAAATTATATGCATATGCCGCATGCTGAAATTGCTTCTCTCTATTTAAACTATTCGCAAATTTTAGCCAACTTTCCAAATCTCTATCTTCTGAAGAAGTCCAAGCTTCTTTAGTCTGAATTGCAAGAAGATACTCTTGCTGTTTAAAATAAAAATCACATAGTATGTTTAATATTCTCCTTGGTTTTTTTTCAGAGAAAAAAATTAATTTAGACTTAATAATATTAACGGCCTCTTTCTCATCACTCATTTGAAGTATTCGTCTTTCGATTAAGTTTGATCTTTTTTCTTCGTTTAATAGATATAGCATGAACTGATTCATTGCTGATTCATAATCTTTTTTCAGCTGATAATAAAGTCCGGCTTCATAAGCTAAAAAAGAATCTCCAAATTTGTTTCTTCCTCTACTTAAGATAGATATAAAATCGTTTTCGCTACCATATTTCGTCAAGAGAGTAGTGAGTTGGCGATAATATGATTTATTATTAAATCTTTGTAAGCCAATAATCTGTATTTTTTCAGACTCTTCTTTTTGTCCATTCAAAAAATAAAACTCAACAAGATCTAAATTTATTGAAATATTATCAGGGTTTTTAGTGGCGTGCTCTTTTAAAAACTGTATTCCTTCACTATATAATTGATTGCTTTTAAACAAATTTTTCAAACTATTGAGTGTTTGATAGTGATCAGGTCTTCTTTCTAATATTCCTTTATATACTGAAATAGCTGCATCTATTTCCCCCTGTCTCTCAAGCATGCTTGCAGTCCTAAGAGTTCCATTAAAAGAAGACTGACTTTGAGATGATAAAAGAGCACCAAATGCAAAATAATATAAAAATAAAACTTTAATTTTCATTATCTAAATCAGTTTTTGTTAATGAATTAAAATAGCGTTTAATCATTCCTTGATATTGTTTTGAATAACCAGCCTTAATAGCATTATTTAGCGCTTTTAAGGTCAAATCTTCTCGTTGCCCTTTTTCAATGGGGAGTCCACTCGGTCCATCAAAGATATTTCCGCTATTTGCAGAAAAGGATTTCCTTTCTTCTTTTTCTCCTCGCTGTGTCATTGATGTTTTACTATCGAGCATTCTAGTTAAAATTTTCTGTTGTCTTTTATGAGTTTGTTTTTTAAAGTCATTTTTTTCTAAATCATCAATTACTTTATCCATTTCTTGAGCGATTCCATCAAGATCACCTAATTTATTTCCGCCAGAGGCATCCATCTCTTTCATTAACTGCTCTAAGGATTTTTTAACGGATTTCTGCCCAGATAACATTTCTTGCAACATCTGTTGTTTTGCGGCAGCAGCCATCTGGCCTAAAGTTAATTGATCCGATTTATTGTTTAAGCCTTGTTGCTTACCAGCCATTTCTTCCATCATTTTTAAAAGTTGCTCATAACCACTTGCAGACCCAGACTTTTGCATATCTTGCATGTTATTATATAGCTCTATTGCTATTTGGTTCAGTCCTTCCATTGCTATCATCTGATTATTTTTAGCTTCGGGAATATTCCGATCAGCAAGTTTTGTTTTTGCTAAATCCATACTAGAACTAGCTTTCCCTATTCCTCTTCCAATAGCTGGAGTTATAGCAAAAGTTTCTTTTGATAAGTTTATCATTTTACTTGTTACAGACCTTAATTGATCTTGGATTAATTGTTGTTGAGAAGCAAAAAATTTAATTCTTGGAGAGCGACTAGTAATATTTTTCAAGGCATTATTTAAATATTCTTCTTTAGCTGACAAGTACAGAATATCTTGAATTATTTCTTCAAATTTTTCTGTCATTTCATTGAGTGATTGATTTTGAAATTTTTCTTGTGCAGATGTGATTTTTTCAATCATTTTTTTCATATTTTCAATTGATTTCTGACTGCTGGCTTGAGCTGAATTTAATTTTCGGTTTGAAATATTATTTTCAGTTTCTTCAAGTGATTGGTTAATACTTTCAACAAGTTCGCTTTCAGATAGCTCTAATAAATCTTCAGAAACTTTTTCGTTTGATGGTTTAATTAAATCAGCTGTTTCTTCAAGAAGCGATTGAATATTTTCAAACTCATTTAATATCCCTTGCTCTTCAATTGCTAACCTCTGATTATTGTAATTTGTATTTTCATTTTGAACTAGCTCTTCATCTAAGGACTCTTGTTGCTTTGTCAGCTTTTCCATTCGGTTTCTAAGTTCGTCAAATTTTTGTTCCATTTGAATTTGTTTAAAAATTTCAAGGTACCTTTCAAGCTCCTTTTCAATTTGGTCCATATTCTTTGTTAATTCACTAAGTGATTCTTCAATAGAATCCATATCCATATTATCCAATGCTTCTTCTAATTCTGAAATATTTTTTAACATATCTTTTGGAACAATGTCATTTATTAAGTTAGACAGTTCTTCAAATTTATTGAGTAAATCTGACGAAAAAAGTTTATGTTTATCTGCTTGCTCTTTCATCGCATCTATTGCCCTAGATAGGTCTTCCAATTTTTTTATTTCATTTTTTGCTTCTTCTATAGAGTTTTTAACCGATTTCTGTTGCTCCCAATCGAGTTCTTCAGTTTTTAACGCTTTCATTTCAAGAAGTTCAAACTGATCTTTTAGTTTCTCCATCTCTTCAACTTCTTTAGAAAGACTTTCTATAAAGTCATTTTCAGCAATTTCTGCTTTTTCATACAGACTTTCTAGAGAAGGAACTTTTGCGATGAAAGTTGAAGAAATAGTTTTTTTAGGACCAGAAATGACATCATTATCTGTTAGTTCAATATGAAAATGTATTTCATCATCAGGCATTAGAAAGAGGTCTCCAAGGTCCCAAAGGTATGAGATGTTTTGTGCAATAGAATCTTTTTCAATCCCAGGAATAGCCATCATTGATACATATGGGTCTAATTTTAAAATAGAGGGTTTTATAATTTCATATGTAATCTGAAGATTTGTAAACCCATAATCATCTTGAATATTTAGTTGGAGTGGAATACTTTGATCATCTCCAAGTTCAATAAAAGATGGTGGTTGTAAAACTACTAATGTTGGCATGAAATCAGGTATTAATTCGATACTATATATTATAGGGTCTTTATTTGTTATGCCTCTAGCATCTACAAGGTTAACAGAAAAAGTAGTTTGTTCTTGAACAATGTGATATCCCGAAGCAGCTTTGTAGTTCGATTCTAAAATGGATTCCTTTTCGTCCAACAAGAGATATGCTTTTTTAAGGTTTCTGTTTGCTTTGATTTCCATTTGGATACGAGATCCTTTTAATCCTTGGATTACTGCATTGTTTCCTTCCTGAATTAAAGCTGGTAACTTTGAATATTTTGGAGGTATCAATGTAATTTTAAATTTTTCTAATGTAGGACGATCGGTAACAAAAATAGTATCAAGTTCTGATGCTACTTTTTCCCATGATTGCCAAAAATATTTTGCTTTAACTTCGGCTTGGTAAGAATAATCCTGATACAATTCAGGTAATAAAAAAGAATAAACGCCCTCTTCATTTAAAACGCTATTAAATGATAATTTAAGTGAATCTCTTTTTTTTGTCGCAATTTGAATTGGTATTAAATTCAATTTTACAGTATCAGGGATTAATAGACTCGATGAAATTTCAATGTTTACTTTTTCTCCTCCTAAAATATGTATATCATTTGTTTTACTAGAAAGAGTAAATGGTTTTGGAGCTAAGAAATTAGTTAATGGGTGTTTCCATCTAAAAAATGACTCAGCGGATTGGTTATAGTTGAGAGAGAAGAATGAAATCATTACTACCCAAAGAACCAAAATAGATTTTTTAAGATAATTATATTTTTCTGTTTGATTACTTATGTGAGTCTTTGAATTCTTGATTTTTGATAAAATTGTTTCTGTGAAAGCTTTAGCTAAATCGTTCGATTCATTCTTATTTAATCCGGATTCTAATTGTAATGCATTAAGCACTGTATCGGGCTTTTTTGGGAATGTCAGACTTCCAAGATCTTTTGCAATAGTTTCTAGTTTATATCGTTTTATTTTATTTTTTTTCCCTCTAATTGTCTCCGCAATCGCAAACGTTAAAAAAGATATCAAAAACAATAAAAATATTATTAAGCATAAAGTCTTTGTATTTACAGAAAAATAAAATATTGATTCCAGTATGAGAGAAAGAAAAAATAAAAGCGAGGTGAAAAAGGTAAGCCATTGGAAAAGAGTGATGAGCCTTTTTTTGATTAAAAAAGTCTGAGCATCATTGATCTTTTTTTTAATCTTCATTTTCACTGTATAAGGGAAAAATAAATAATATTTACACCCATTTTTAATGCAGATTCTCTCAGCGTTAGAGGGTCATTATGCACACTTGCATCCTCCCAACCATCTCCTAAATCAGATTCATATGTGTACAAAACTAAAATTTTTTCACCTTCAAACAACGCAAGTGCTTGAGGGGGTTTCTTATCGTGCTCATGTATTTTAGGAAGTCCATTTTCAAATTTATAATATGAATTAAAAATTGCATGGTCTTTTGGCAATTGTACGAAATCTTTATTTGGAAAGACTTTTTTTATTTCTCTTCTAAAAGACTCATCCATACCATAATTATCATCTGCATGTAAAAAAGAACCACTCATTAGAGCTGACCTTAGTGAGATTACTTCATCATCACTTAGCTTAATGTTTCCATGCCCAGTCATGTACAGAAATGGATGTTGTGAAATATTATCATCTGTTAGCTTTATTTGAAATTCCTTTCGGTGGGCTGAAACAGGAGTGTTCGCTGTTAAATAATCTAAGAGATTTGGTATGCTACTTGGGTCACTGTACCAATCTCCTCCTCCATTATAGTGTATCCTTGCAATAGAAAATGTCTGAGATTTTGATATATTTAGGCAGCAAGCTAGTGTAATTAAAAATATTATTTTATTGTACATATAATTATAATGTAAGAATCGATTCAATTGTTCCTTAAAATGGAAAGTAAAAGTTAGCTAGTTTTTAAGTCTCTTCTTGTAAAAATCCATGAAATATTACAATTTTAAGACCAAGATGAATAAAACAAAAAATATCATAATTATCATAATGGTGGCCTTTACCTCTTATTATAGTGCACAAGAAATTAATAAAGATGATAAAAAAAAGTATTTTTTTGGTTTATTAAAATTTGACAATAAGTCTCCTTATGAAGATGGTTTTTGGATAAATAAATGGTTTTATTCTCGAGAATTTGCTGCACCGATAAATTTTATGCCAATTGAGATAAGGTACGGGGTTGGAGCGACGGGTAAATCAAAAGGGAGTGTTTATAGCTTTAATCCTGATTCATTCAAAGATGATCCTGGGAAAATTCGATATGACTCGGATGTCACGGCAATTAGTCAAGAGACAAAAAATATTTGGGGCTCATCTTTAGAAATTGACGTTGGACTTTTGAATATTCCTTATTATTTGGTTGGGACAAGCTGGTTAAATGTTATGACGGGTGTAACCTACAGAACAAGCACTCTTTTCTCACCAGCAAAAGTTCCTCATGGAGATTGGACCAATACTAATCCAAGTTGGAGTGATACAGCTTTCTTCTCACCAAAAGTAACAGAATATTTGGCCACAACTCATTTTCAATATCAACCCTTCAATAATTGGTATTTAAATTTTCGATATTCTTATGGATTGGCTTCTGCATTATTTTACACTCTCGATAAAGAAGAGTGGGACGATAATTTATCAGGTTCAGGAACTTCTTCAGCTGGTTCATTGGGGATACGTTTTATTCTTGACCCCGGAAAAAAAAGTAGATTCTCAGTAGGGCTTGATTTTCGCTATTCATACTCTAAAATCCATACAATTAATGACCCTTTAGACAAAACCCCAATAAATAGGTTTGACTTGTCTAATTATGGTCTTTATTTGACACTTTCTTCATTTTATGGAGGTAAAAAAACAAGTGGAGATAAAGCAAAAACATACTATTATAGAAAAGATTATGTTGAGTCTCTTAATATCTTTAAAGGTTTCCTGTCTGATTATCCAACACATGCAAATCGGCATAGAGCTTTAGAGTATATCGTAGACTGTGAATATAAAATTCCCTATCAAATTTTAGAACAGGGCATTCTCTTGGAGAAAAAAGGTAAGACTCAGAATGCGCTTGTGAAGTATCAATTTGCACTTTCTAAAGTAAAAACTGACACTGTCATAGTACCTATTCTTAATAAAAGGATTAATCAAATAGCTCTTTTATGGATGATCGAGGCGGAAAAAAAATTAAGAGATGGCAATTATATTCAAGCTTATAATTTAGTAAAGCATGTTGCGGAATTTAGTATTGAAGGACAAAAAGAATTAAGAAGGTTCAAGTCTTGGGTATTGCTCGGCGAGGGGAAGAAGTATCAAGAATTTGGTTTTATTGGTAAGGCGATGGGGAAGTATGCAGAAGGATTAGAATTAAATCGAGATTTGATATTTGAAGTTAATGCCCTGCAATATAGAGCAGGTATTCAAATGGCAAAGCTTGCACAAGAGGCGGACGAGTTTGATGAGGTTCAGCTAGCTATTTATTCTTTAGAGTTTGCAAGAGAATTATCTGGTGGAATTGGTAATAAAAATGAAGAATTGCTTATCCAATTAAAAGAAAAGATTAAATCTCTTGATGAATATAATTCTAGATTAATTATCAATAAGAAAATGGAAAGTGCTCGTTCAATTATACAAAAAGGCAAAGAAGAAAAATTAAAAGTTGGACAAACAATCCCTCAGGTTCAGAACCTTTTAGGGGAGCCGCACGAAAAAATTATTAGTAGAAATGGTCAAAATTTTAAAGAACAGTTATGGATCTATTTCATGAATGAGAAATCATTACATTTAACATTTATAGACTTCATTCTTTTTAGAATTGAACAACTTTAATCATTTTTGGTCAAAACTTTACTGTCTAGAAGCTTAAAAACCGGTATTTTCTTAGAAATGAAAGATTCAATTAAATTTGTTTTTACTCTATTATTTTTTCAGCTTTTATTTTCACAATCAGATAAACGTGATTATAGTGAAGAATTAAGATATCAAAATGATGCAATTAATTCTCTGAAAACTGAAATAAAGCAACTACGTTCAAAAATTAAAACCGCTGAATCGAGGGAGAGGTCTGCCTCAAGTAGAATATCGTCCATTGATGAAGAAATATCTCTTACCGCAAAATTAATAAAATCATTGAAAAATGAGGAAGAAAAGACTCGCAAGAAAATTTTTCAACTAAAAAATGAAATTTTAACAAATGAACGTAAGCTGGAATCGCTAAGACTCAGATACAAAGAAAGAGTTGTTAGCTCTTATCTCAAAGGTCGTTTAACTGATTTAGAAAGGGTTTTCTCATCGACAACATGGAGACAAGCGATGTATAGAACTCAATATCTTAAGGTTATATCAGATATTGAAAGAAAAACAACAAAAAGAATTGAAAGGCTTCTTATTGAAATAAGTAAGCAAAAATTAGAATTAGAAGCAGCATTACGAGATAACTTGATTCTTAAGCGTGATAAAGAAAAAGAGATGAGCTCATATAGAAACATGCGGATTAATAGAGAGAAAGAATTAAATCGTATTAGAACTGATAAAAAAGCATTATCCAGCTATATTAATGAAAAAGAAGCTGGTGTTGGTCAGTTAGAAAATATAATTAAACAAGTCTTAGAAGATAAAGCTAGATATGAGCGTGAGGCGCGAATACGTCAGCAACAAGAAGCATTAAAAACAAAAAGCTTTAAATCTTTAGCAGGGCAATTACCCTGGCCTGCCTCTGGTAGAATTATTGCTAAATTTGGTAGACAGTGGAATTCTAAGTTGAAAACTACAACTGAAAATCCTGGAATTGATATTAAAGGACAACCTGGTTCTGCTATACGTACAGTTTTAGGTGGAGTCGTCACCACAATAACCTATATAAGAGGATATGGTACCACAATTATTATCGATCACGGCGGAGGGTTTTATACTGTTTATAGCCATGTAACTAATATACAGGCAACAGTAGACAGTGAAGTTAGAAATGGAGATGTTATAGCTTATATGGGCGATTCAGGCTCAATTAACGGATCAAAGTTACATTTTGAGATTTGGGGTAAAGGGCAAAAGTTAGATCCTGAAAAATGGCTAAGGAAAAAATAGAGACACCTTAAATGAGAGGCTTCCAAGATAAGGTATGGGATCGATTATATAGATCGCACACATTAAAAAATGTCCCAAATGCATATATATTTTCGGGCCCTGCTGGATCAGGAAAAGAAAGCCTTGCCATCCAGTTCTCAAAAATTCTTAATTGTCAAAACCCTAATAAGTTTGGATGTGATAATTGTTCTTCGTGTTTAAGAATACTACAATTGCAGCATGAAAATTTAAAATTAATATTTCCCCTCCCTGCTCCAGCAAATAACAGTAGCTCTCCAGGAAATTTAATTGATAGTAAAAATATAGAATTAGTGACAAAGCTGGTTGCTGAAAAATCTAAAGATTCCTTCTTTAAAATCAAAGTTCCAGGATCGAATAGAATATTAATTAATTCAATAAGGGATTTGAGAAAGAGTATCTACCTTAAGTCGGATAATTTGGGAAGAAGGATAATCTTAATATTTGACGCTCATCTTTTATCCATGGGACAAGGAGAAGCTGCAAATGCTCTTCTGAAGTTGTTAGAAGAGCCACCTAAAAGAACTTCTTTTATCTTAGTAACAGATCAGATAAATCTTGTTCTGAGCACTATAACCTCAAGATGTCAAAGTATAAGCTTTCCAAGATTAGATGATGAATTTATCTTTGAATGGTTTTCCTCCAAAATATCTAACATCGATGAAGTCAATTTTTTTGTAGGTTTAAGCGATGGAAATATTCACATGGCAAAAAAATTAATTTTATTTCAAAAGCAAGAATTAGTAGACTTGATAAATGATTTAATCAAGGTTCTATTGAGTAAAAATTCGTCTATGTGGAGAAAATTTGTTCAGACCTATTCAAAGTTATCAAAAGACGATCTTGGTATGTTTTTATTTCACTTAACTCTATTGAAAATATGGTTTCAAAGCACTAACCGCCTTGTTATTAACATTAGTCACCATTTGCATAAGACTCAACTGAAAAGTGGAATGGAACGTTTCGCTAACTTATATAAAAATGTTGATTATCTAGGTATTGTCTCTGAAGTTGAAGAGTTAAAAAATGCATTAACTCAAAATTTGTTCATGCCACTATCTTTGACAACTTTTTTATTAAAAATTCAAAGAAAAATAAATATAAAATGAAAAAACCATTTTTTATAACAACACCAATATACTATGTTAATGATAAGCCTCATATTGGACATGCTTATACGACAATTTTAGCGGATGTTTTTGCGAGATATTATAGAAAAAAAGGTGCTCCTACTTTGTTTTTAACAGGCCTTGATGAACACGGTCAAAAAGTTCAAGAGGCCGCAAAAGAAAAAGGCCTTTCCCCGATGGAACATTGTAATAAGATGGTTCCACAATTCACGAATTTATGGGATAAGCTTCACATCTCGAATGATGATTTTATAAGAACAACTGAACCACGGCACAAAAAAGTTGTTCAAATGATACTCAATAAAGTCTTTGAATCTGGTGATATATATGAGGCTGAATATGAGGGCCTTTATTCAGTATCAGAAGAAAGATTTATAACTGAGAAAGAATTTGAGACGGGTCAATTTCGTGATATTAAAAAATTGAAAGAGAAAAATTACTTTTTTAAAATGAGCAAATATCAAGAGCGTCTGATTCAGCATATAAAAGAAAATCCAAAATTTATCCAACCAAATCATAGGAAAAATGAAATTCTAGGTTTTCTTCGTAAACCTTTAAATGATTTATGTATATCAAGACCAAAGTCAAGGTTAAATTGGGGTGTAGAACTCCCTTTTAACTCTGAATATGTTACATATGTGTGGTTTGATGCTTTGATAAATTATATCTCTGCCCCAGGATATGATGAAGATCATGGGGTCTCTAAAGACTGGTGGCCAGCTTCGCACCATTTAATTGGTAAGGATATATTAACTACTCATGCCGTTTATTGGCCGACAATGTTAATGTCCGCTGGAATTGATCTTCCAGAATCAATATTCGCACATGGCTGGTGGTTGATGGGTGATTCAAAAATGAGCAAGTCTATTGGTAATGTTGTAGATCCAATCAACTTAATCGATGATTATGGTGTTGATCCGGTTAGATACTATTTAATGCGGGAAATGGTTCTAGGGCAAGATGCAAATTTCACAATAGAATTATTTAAAAGTAGATATAATAGTGACCTTGCAAATGATTTTGGAAATTTATTAAGTCGAGTAACAACGCTAATTAATAAGAATTTCAGTGGAAAAATACCCAATCCTGGAGACTTAGATACTTCAGAGATAAATATAAAAAATGATTCAATTTCTTTATGTTTATCGTTTGATGAATTGATGAAAAATATGAGATTGAATGAGGCTATTGAGTTAGTTATACGTTTTATTAGTGGTGTTAATAAATACATGGAACAAAATGCACCCTGGAAATTGGTGAAAGAAGATAAAAGAGCGGCTGGGAAAGTTTTATATACTGCAGGTGAGGCCTTGAGAATAAGTGCGCTACTACTTTCACCTGTAATGCCAAATAGAACTAAAACGTTACTTGATATTTTAGACGCTTTCGATTCAAATCAAAAATGGGGAGGGCTAAAACCCGGAACTCAATTAAATGATCATGCGCCACTATTTCCTCGTATAAAGTAATTCTAGTATGAAATTAAAAAATAGAGTACAAAAAAGTTAAATAAATGTTAATAGATACGCACTGTCATCTTTATTATGAAGATTTAAAAAACGATATATATAATGTAATCAATCGAGCATCTGATTTAGGGGTTAATAAATTTATTTGTGTCTCAACAAATCTGAATGATGCAGAAGAATGTATTGAACTAGCTAAAAATTTTGAACCAATATGGGCGACAGCAGGCATTCATCCCCATGATGCAAAAAGTGCACCTATCAAATTTGAAAATAAACTTAAAAGTCTATTAAATAATAAAAAAATAGTTGCAGTAGGTGAAATTGGACTAGATTATTTTAGAGGGTTGACAGATCAAAAAATACAAAAAAAATATTTTAGAAAGCAGCTTGAGATTGCAGCTGAAATGGACCTGCCAATTGTATTTCATAATAGAGAAGCAGATGAAGATATCATCTCGATTCTATCAGATTTTCCAGGCTTAAAAGGGGTTGCACATTGCTTCTCAAGCACAATAGAAACAGCTGAAAAATTAATTGAATTAGGGTTTCTAATTTCTTTTTCCGGTAATTTAACTTTTAAAAATAGCAAGCTTCCGGAGGTCGCCTCAAAGATATCTTTGAGGAACCTATTAGTAGAAACAGATTCTCCCTACCTAAGTCCGACTCCATTTAGAGGAAAACCAAATGAGCCTGCACGAGTAAGATATGTTGCTGAAAAATTAGCAGATATAAACAATTGTACCCTAGAAGAAGTTGCGAAGAGAACATCGGAAAACGCAATAAAACTATTTAAAATCGTTTAATCAGATGAAAATAAATCAACATCCTTTCAGAAAAAAATGGGGGCAAAATTTTCTAACAGATAATAATTTATTAAATAAAATTGCAAGGACTATTGACCCTCAATCAAAAGATAACTTTCTTGAAATTGGACCAGGAGAGGGCGCACTTACCGAGAGGATATATCCTTTTGTTAATCAAATGGCAGCAATAGAAATTGATCCGTTACTAATAAATTTTTTAAAAGACCATCCAACTTTACAAAACTTATTATTGATACAAGGGGATATTCTTTTGCAAGAGATTGAAAACATACCGATAAGAACCCCGGTTCGAATTATAGGCAATATTCCTTACAATATTACATCGCCAATAATATTTTGGTTAATTGAGCAACTTAATTATTGGGAAGATGCCTTTATTATGATGCAGAAAGAAGTAGCGGAACGTTTAGCTTCAAAAATCAACACCAAGGCCTATGGTCGATTAACTGTTGTTACAAGTGCATACTTAAACTTTGAATATTGTTTCACTATTAAACCAGATGTTTTTATTCCTAAGCCAAAAGTTGAATCTGCAATAATGAGATTTACTAAGAAAAGCGAACCTCTTATTCAAGATGAAAAATACTTAAAGTTCAACAAACTAGTTGCTACCGCGTTTTCACAAAGAAGAAAAATGTTGAGAAATACACTCAAAGGTTGGGATATATCAGAAGATATTAAAAATAAAATTGGTTTTGATAGAAGACCAGAGTCGTTAACAGTTGAAGAATTTATTTCGATGGTTTAGTTCTTGGATTTAAGTTTCATCCCTATTAAGATCGCCCGCTTTGTAGCACTATAATAAAATACCACAAACACTTTGGAGGTGATTTAAGTGGTTGAAGTTCAAGTCAGAGATAAAGAATCTTTTGAAAGAGCTCTTCGTCGTTTTAAGAAGATGTGGGAGCGAGCAGGTGTTTTAAGAGAAGTTCGAAATAGAGCTTTTTATGAAAAACCCAGCGATGCGAAACGTGAAGAAAAAAAGAAAACGGTTCGTAGAATTAAAAGATTGGCTAGGATTGAAGCATTGCGAAACGATCCGCGTGCTAGTAGACAAAGACGTCGAAGAAGGCGTAAGTAAGTCTCAACTTAGTATTCTTGGGAAAGCTCTGGATTCCAGAGCTTTCCTTCTTTATAAATTTTATCATAAACCCCACACCTATTAAACATTTATGTTAATAAGAAGTATATCCGGAGTTAGAGGAATAACAGAAACCCACCTAACACCAGAATTAGCGGTTACATTTTCACAAGCATTAAATGAATTTTTACCAGAAGGTGCAATTATTACGGGAAGAGATAGTAGAGCTTCTGGGGACCGAATTCTTGCATCAATGATTGATGAATTAGTGAGATTAGGAAGATCTATTATTCAATGTGACATTGTTCCAACACCAACTGTTCAGTTTATGGTTCATAGTACCGAAGCTATTGGTGGCTTAGTGGTAACAGCAAGTCATAATCCGGCCGAGTGGAATGGATTTAAATTTATAAGACAAGATAGTACTTTTTTTCATCCGGATGAGTGTGAGCAACTATTCCAAATTGTTGATAAAATAGTTACCCCAAGGTTTAAGGGTGCACCTGGTATCGCTTGGAAAGATCAAAATGCTATCCAAAAACATGTGATCTCTTGTGTAAGCCTTAAATGTATTTCCTTGAATGATATTAGAAAAAAGAAATTTAAAATTGTTATAGATGCAGTTAATGGTGCAGGCTCAAATGCCTTACCAGCACTTTTAGAATCACTAGGCTGTGATGTGGTTGAATTAAATTGTGAACCGAGTGGCATCTTTAATCGAGGTACTGAACCTCTCCCTGAAAATTTAGAAGACTTATCTAATGCTGTAATTCAACATGATGCAAATGCTGGGTTTGCAGTAGACCCAGATGCTGATCGTTTGGCCGTGGTTGATGAGAACGGTAAACCACTTGGAGAGGAATATACTCTTGTCCTAGCTGCCGATGGTTATATGAAAAATGTAAAAAAAGAAGATGAGACATTTGTTGTGAACTTATCTACATCGATGGCTCTAGAAAAGCTTAGTATTAAAAATAATATCAAAGTAGAGAGATCTGCTGTTGGGGAAATAAATGTCGTAAATAAAATGAATGAACTGTCCTCAAATTTTGGAGGAGAAGGTAATGGAGGAGTTATTTTAAGAGAGTCTCACTTAGGAAGAGATTCCCTTGTAGCGGCAACGATGGTCCTAAACCGAATGTCGCAGTCAGAAGACCCCCTCAGCCAATTACACGCATCTCTACCTCAATTTCAAATAATTAAAGATAAAATCAGTTTAGAGGGAATTGATCCCAAAGTCTTAATTCATAAGGTTGAATCATTATTTAAAGAAGCCTCAAAATCAACAATCGATGGCATTAAATTTACTTGGGAAGATAAATGGGTTCATTTAAGGAAATCTAACACAGAACCTATCATGCGAATATATGCGGAGGCTTCTGATCAAGAAAGTGCTTTGAGCTTAATTAAAAGCATCAAAGAGTTAATATAAACAAAGACATTATAAAACATGAATGAAAATTTGAATACACCAGCAATAAAAAAAGGATCTGAACTTGAGCTAGAAATTGAGTCTCTTGCATATGGAGGAATGGGATTAGCTCGAAAAGAAAATTTTGTTATTTTTGTAAAAGGTGCAATTCCAGGACAGAAAGTTTTAGCTAAAATATATAAGAAAAAAAGTGGTTTTGCGGAGGCAAGAGTATTAACCCTTCTAACTGAATCCTCCAATGCAGTTGAAGTTAAATGTAACCATTACTACATATGTAGTAAAGTGCAGAGTTTGTCATATGATGAACAACTTAAAGAAAAATCAAACCAGGTAGAAGATGCATTCAGAAGACTCGGTGGCTTTTCTAATTTTGAACTTAGTGGGAAAGTTGGAGCTGAAAAGATTTTTAACTATCGGAATAAAATGGAATTTACTTTTTCACCACATAGATGGGTACTTGATTCTGAACCAGAAGGTGTTAATAAATCATTTGCCTTAGGCTTACATATGACTGGTAGGTATGATAAAATATTAGATATAAAAAACTGTCATATACAACCAGAGATAGGAAATAAGATTTTAGAAGTTGCAAGAGAGGTCTGCTTGTTAAATCCAGATCTAAAACCATATGATCCAAAAACACATATAGGCTTTTTACGTTATTTAATGATTCGATATGGGGCGAATACGGACCAATTAATGATTAATATAGTTACATCCTATAATGATTTAAATAAACTCTCACCACTTACTGATACATTACTTAAAAAAATACCTCAGATAACATCAATGGTAAATAATGTAAATACAAGAAAAGCGGATGTAGCTTTTGGAGAGTATGAGACATTAATTTTTGGGAATCCATATATTGAAGAAAAAATTGGGAATCTTACATTTGAAATTTCTGCAAATTCATTTTTTCAAACAAATACTTATCAAGGTTTGAAATTATATCAAGAAGTAGAAAAAGCAGCTCAACTTACGGGGAATGAAGTAATCTTTGATCTATATTGTGGGACTGGAACAATCGGCCTTTTTCTTGCGAAAAAAGCGAAAGAAATATATGGGTTTGAAGTTATCCGCTCTTCTCTTGAGGATGCAGAAAAAAATGCTGAAAAGAACAAAGTAGAAAATATATTTTTTCTAAAATCAAATTTAGACACGTTTTTTAAGTCAGGTCAATTATCAAGGAAAATCCCTAAACCAGATGTTGTAATTGTTGACCCACCACGTGCAGGAATGCACCCTGATATGACAAATTATTTACATAAATTTAAAGCAAAGAAAATTATTTATGTTTCGTGTAACCCAACCACTCAAGCTAGAGATGCTAAAATATTAGCAGAAAAAGGTTATGCTATAGAAAAAGCAACGATGGTTGATATGTTTCCTCATACTCCCCATATTGAAACGGTTATTTTATTTTCTAAATAATTATTTCTAAAAAACTAATTATTAGTAGGCTTCGGTAAAATTAGACATAGTGCAGGAAGTAAAGTGAGATCACAAGTAAGTGCACAGGCTATCATACTTGCAGCGAGTAGTCCAAATTGGTAAGTTGGTAAAAAAGCAGATAAAAATAAGATAGAAAACCCACCAACTAGCACACTACTTGTTATCATCAATGCCGACCCCGTATTTTTAATAGTTTCTTGGATTGCTTCGCGCTTATTTAATCCATTTGAGAGCTCTTTCCTGTATCTTAAAAGAAAATGAAGACTATCATCAACCGCGATGCCTAAAGCCACCGAAAATGTCATGGCTGTTGGAGGCCGAATTGAAATTCCAAGCCATGAGAGGATACCTAAGACTGTAAAAATAGGAATAAGGTTGGTTACTAAACTTGCGAAAAGCATTGATTTTGAACGAAACATAAATGCCATAATTATTGCGATTAGACCAATTGCAATACTCAGGCTATCAACCAAAGATTTGACTAAATAGTTATTTGTTTTTAAGGCAACCACAGTCGTCCCTGTATATTCAATTGACAAGTGTTTTGGTAAGGTAAGAGCTAGTGAATCAAGTCTTTTATATAAAATTTCCATTTTTGAAGATGTTTTATTCTCGATTAAGCCAGATATTCTTAATGTGGTGTTATTAGCATTTAATAATTTTAGCTCTTGTTGATTTTGATCTTGTGCAATTTGATCAAGTATTTCTTGATTGTACAACTTATCTTTGTCATTCCTGATTCTTTTTATGGATGTTATCAAATCATTAATTGAAAAAAAACGACTTTCTTTTAAATTATTATTTAGGAGAGTCTGGATTTTTTTTAAATAAGAAAGATTCTCATTATCAGTAATTTTTTTTATACCGCTTAAATTATTTGGATTTAATTTCAGTAAAACTTCAAATGGCAAGACTCCTCCAAAATGTTTTTCTGTAAGTTTTAAATCCTGGTAAAGTTTATTCTCAGGTCTTAAATCATCCATTAATGAAGAGTCAGTAGACAAGTCCTTAATTTTAAAAATAGCTGTCCCCGATATTAAAATTGGAATAAGAATAAAAGCCCATGGGTTTTTTGGGATAGTTCTTGATAGCCAATTTAGCAAAGGTGAAAAAGACCGATTCGCTGGATAATCTAGCCGATTTAACAAAATGATCCCCGATGGAACAACGATTATAGATATAATCCATGCAATCATTACTCCGCAAGCTATTTCAAGTCCGAATTCTTGAAGAATTTTTATGCTTGTAGATGTTAAGGCTAGGAAACCTATAGATGTTGTTATGCTCGTTAAAAAAATCACTTTAAACATTTGCGTTACTGTTTCATGCATAGCCTCAGCAGGATCCAAATTCTTATTAAATAGTTTTTCTCTGAAATAAGCTTGTATATGGATTGCATCACCAATACCAATTATGAATAGTAGAGTTGGAACAATATATGTCATAATATTTATATCAAGCCCAACTAGTCCCATAAACCCTAAAAGCCAAATCACAGTTATAATCACAGTTATAATAGGTAGAAAAACATTAACCCAATTCTTAAATAAAAAACTTAAAATACAAATTAATAATATTGCAATTGGTGGTAAAAATAAAAAGTTATCTCTTACCATGTATTTAACATATTCAGTTCTTAAAACAGAAACACCTGAATAAGTCCATTCTGGAGATGTTTTTAAAGTTAGTACTTTTATTCTTTCTAATATTTCTGAGCGAGCTTGATGATTATTTACATTATCATTCAAGCTTAAAATGATAGATCCATATTCAAGATTTTTTGATAAGATACGTGAACCAATAGAAGGATCAGTTTGTATATACTTAAGCTTTAATAAAAGGCTATCGTGATTCCAGTTATCTTTGGTTCCATTTATTTTCCCAAGCCAGGCTTTCTCATCTAGGTCACTTATACTGAAAATTGAAATAATACTATTAACACCTTTTATTTCATCTATATCGTATATTAATGATTCTAATTCTTGATATAGTGTTTGGTCGAGGTAATCAATGGGTTTGTAAATAAGTGAAATAATATTATCTTCGCGACCGAATTCTTCTCGAAAAGAAAAATATTTTTCCACATTAGGATCTTTTTTTGAGAATAAATGTTCTATAGAAAAATCGATTTTAAGATTTGGTATAAAGAAGGACCAAAATAAGGTAACCATAAAAACAATAATTAATGTTTTCTGTGGTTTAGCAATAATGTAACGAGAAAATCTAGAGACCATGTGACGTTTTTATTATAAAGTTATTAAAAAGGATATAATACATTTAAAGAATACATTAATTGGCTAGTAATAATCAAACTTCAATGAAGATAATTTTAAAGCCAATTGATGGTTAGAAATAAAAGTAAATTGTAATATCATTTAGAATGAAAGGTTCTTTTAAATAACGTAAAATTAGATGAATATATTTCAAACATTTTAATAAAAACCTTTAAGCAATAGTATGGCAGATTTAGAAAAAGTATATAACCCGACCCATGTAGAAGATAAGTGGTACTCACATTGGATGGATAAGGACTATTTTTCTGCTGATCCAAACTCAGAGAAAGAGCCTTATACAATAGTCATACCACCGCCTAATGTTACTGGAATGTTAACAGTTGGTCATGTCCTTAATAATACAATACAAGATATTCTAATTAGAAAAGCAAGGATGGAAGGCAAAGAAGCTTGTTGGATTCCCGGAACAGACCATGCTTCAATTGCAACTGAGTCTAAAGTTGTATCGATGTTAAAAGAAAAAGGTATAAGTAAGAATGATTTGTCGAGAGATGAATTTCTGGAACATGCTTGGGAATGGAAACAAAAGTATGGTGGTATTATAATTCAGCAACTTAAGAAGCTTGGTTGCTCGTGCGATTGGGAGAAAGAACGATTTACAATGGATGAAAGTTATACCAAATCTGTTTTAACCGCTTTTGTTGAGCTTTATAATAAAGGTCTGATTTATAAAGGGCACAGGCTAGTTAACTGGTGCCCCATTTCCAAGTCTGCCATTAGTGATGAAGAGGTTTTTCACAGAGAAAAAAACGGAAGTTTATGGTACCTTCGTTATAATGTTAAAGACTCGAATGAATATGTTATCGTAGCTACAACGCGACCTGAAACTATGCTCGGCGACACTGCTGTTGCTGTTAACCCGAACGATTTAAGATATAAGCATCTAAAAGGAGAAAAAATATTGCTTCCAATAGTAGGACGAGAAATTCCTATTATTTTCGATGATTATGTTGATCCTGATTTTGGTACAGGATGTGTCAAAATTACCCCGGCACATGATCCAAATGATTTTTTGATTTATAAAAATCATGATTTAGATATCATAAATATAATGAATGATGATGCTACCTTAAATCAAAATGTACCCGAATCATACACGGGTTTATCAAGAGAAGAGGGAAGAGAAAAAGTAATAAAAGACCTCAAAGTATTAGGTCTATTACATAAAACAGAGGATTATTTAAATAAAGTAGGTTATTCTGAAAGGGGTGGAGTTCCGATTGAACCTTATTTATCAGATCAATGGTTTATGAAAATGGATGTGTTGGCAAAACCAGCGATTGCTGCTGTGGAAGATAAAAAAATACAATTTCATCCGAGTCATTGGACAAAAACATATAACCATTGGATGGAAGATATAAAAGATTGGTGCATTAGTCGTCAATTATGGTGGGGGCACCAAATTCCAGTCTGGTATCTTAAAAAGGATAAAAGTGTCATTCATGTTTCTGTGGAAGGTCCAGATGATGTTGAAAATTGGGTTCAAGATCCAGATGTATTAGATACTTGGGCTAGCTCATGGCTTTGGCCAATTGCTGTACATTCATGGCCAGAAGAGAGTAAAAGTTTAAGTAAATTTTATCCAACAAATACCCTTGTTACTGGACCTGACATTATCTTTTTTTGGGTTGCTAGAATGATAATAACGGGTTATGAGTTTCAAAAAGAGTTACCATTCAAAGATGTCTATTTCACTTCTATCCTTAGAGATAAGACAGGGAAAAAACTTAGTAAGTCTTTGGGTAATTCTCCGGACCCATTTGATTTATTTGAGAAATTTGGAACAGATGCAGTTCGCTTTGGAGTAATGCTAATGTCGCCACAGGGTTCAGACGTTTTATTCTCCGAAGATAGGCTGGAAATTGGTCGGAATTTCATGAATAAGTTGTGGAACGCTTGTCGATTTGTAGATATGAACATTCCAAGAGGATGGGACTATAGAACGGAGCTGTTAGAGAGCAATCTAAATATTTCAGAAAAATGGATTTTAAGCCGTTTAACAAAAACGATAGAAAACTATAATCATCAATTAGATAGATTCCATTTTAATGAAGCCGCTAAAGTCTTATATGATTTTACGTGGAATGACTTTTGTGATTGGTATGTTGAAATTGCAAAATTAAGTTTTTACGGGGAAGACTCATTAAAGGCAGATACTGCTCGATTAGTTTCAATTAAATGCCTTCAAACAATTCTAAAACTTTTACACCCATATGCTCCATTTATTACGGAAGAATTATGGCAGAATTTTAAACCTAAAAATGCGAGTGATTTAATTATTACTCAATGGCCAAGTCCAATTGATTATCACAATGATAAAATAGAACTAGAGATTTCAGCTCTTAAAAATATCATCACAGCAATTAGAGGTGTTCGAAGTCGTATGAATATCCCAAATTCGAAGCCCATTAATATTTATGTCAAGTGTGATAAAGAAAAAGAAAACTTTTTATCCCGTCAAATGAGCTTATTGAAAAATTTTACCGCAGCTGAAAAAGTATTTATTGATCAAAATACTAAGAAGCCTGCTAACTCTGCAACTGTTATTTCGAATGGAATAGAATTCTATGTCCCTCTTAAAGGGTTGGTTGACCTTGAAAAAGAAAAAAAGCGGATGAAAAAAAGACTCGACGAGATAGAGAAATTATTAAATTCAATCAGTGGTAAACTATCTAACCAAAATTTTCTTGATAGGGCACCTGAAGAGGTTATATCAAGAGAAAAGAATAATCAAGAGATGCTAACTGAAGAGAATGAAAAGCTCATCGCAAACCTGGAGATTTTTGAATGAAACTTTTGTACATAATAATTTTATCAGCTTTTTTATTTTGTCAATCTGATGATGCAACTCTTACAATTTATAAAGATGGAACTGCCCTTATAAAGCAACCGGTTGGCTGGTCAATTCCTTCCGGACTAAGCTATATTACATGGAACAGCCTTCCAAGTGGGATCGACAAAGAAACTCCATTTCTAAATATTAATGGGGTCGATATTCTCTCTCAGCGTTTTAATAGTAATATTTTTACTGGAACAGGTTTTTTTAGTGATCTTAAAGGTGAACTTATTCAAGTTAAACCTAAGAATGGTAAATTAATAAAAGGAGTCCTATTAGAAATCAGTGCAGGATTCATAACGGTGAAGCACTCTTCTGGAATAATTACATTTAATAGGAATGAATTGGAATATTTAGGTAGCAAATATGATGAAGTTGATTTACCGACATTTGAACCTTTTTTATCTTGGGATCTAAAATCAAAATCAGCTAAAAATATTGAAGGTGAATTAGTATATAAATCAAATAATTTTTCGTGGGCGACTGTTTACAGGTTGATCATGAAGAATGAGGAGAAAGGAGGGCTAATTGCAGAAGCAGTAATTTCGAATACTTCTGATATGGGTTTCGAATCTTCCAAAATTCAATTAGTGGAAGGTAATTTGAATAAACTTAGATCAAAAAGAAACACACCAGAGCGTTCAGGAAGATCTTTTTCGGCACTACAATTAGATGCGTCCAAATTAATGGAGTCAGAAGAACTTGGAGATTATCATATATATAGTTTAAACGGTACACATGATTTAGGGGCAAAAGAGAATATTACGGTTAGAATGTATGGGCCATTAGATGTAGGCTATAGTAAAAAATATGTTTTTGAAAATACTGAAAGACGACAAAAAGAAGAACCACTAGAGGTTCAACTTACAATGGAGAATATAGAGTCTAATGGTTTAGGTATCTCATTACCCGCAGGGAAAGTAGAAATGTATTCTTTTAAGCCAGGTACAGGGCTTGAATATATTGGCGCGGATAATATGGGCCAGGTGCCAAAAGGTCAATTTACTACACTTACATCCGGAAGAGCATTTGACGTTCTTGGTAATCGGAAAGTTTTAAATTATGATAGGCAGAGAAAAAGTGAAGAAGCTGTTATAGAAATAAGAGTCACAAATGGAAGAAATGAGGAAGTCGACGTTCTCCTGATCGAACATATTAATGGTGACTGGGTTATCAAAGATGAATCATTAAATTATCAGAAAAAAGATGCCTCAACTATCCAATTCCCCTTATCTCTTAATGCGGGTGAAACAAGAAGCATTTATTATACATACAGAAAAGAATGGAAGTAGATGACTAAGGTTTAATTCTTTGATTTTAACTGATCCTATTTCAATATTAAAAGGAGTTGGAGAGCAACGATCTGACTCTTTTACTCAAAGTGGTATTGATTCAATAAGGGATTTATTGTACACATTTCCACGGCGTTATCTTGATAGAACAAATGTTACTCCAATAAAGCATTTTCAAAAAAATCAAACTATATCGTTAGTCGCACGTGTTGAAAGCTTTGGAGAAAGGCCTATAAGAAGAGGGAAATTGTTTCAAGCTATCGTCACAGATGGCACGGGTTTTTTAACACTTTCTTGGTTTAACTCAATTCATTTTATAAGACGAAAATTAAAAGTTGGATTAAATCTTGCAATACATGGAAAAGTTGAATGGTATCGAGGCTATTCAATTACTCATCCAGAAGTAGATTTTTTAGAAAGTGAAGAAGGCAATTTTCAATCAGGAAAAATAATACCGCTTTATCCTCTTAATCAGGATTTAAAATCAACTGGAATTGAACAAAGATTCTTGAGGAAAATTATTCAGCAGGTCCTTGATTCTCCAGTTTTAATTGAAGATTATTTATCAAAATCTTTTTTAAAAAAGAATAATTTAGTTTCACTTGAAGAAGCATTAAAAAACATCCATTTTTCAACAAATAAAAAAAAGTTAAATGATGCAATAAGAAGGTTGAAATTTGATGAGCACTATCTTTTACAAATATTATTGGTATTCAAAAAAGAAAAATTTCGAACAAACAAAACAAAGCCTTTAAAAGACATTGGTCCATATTTTGGTACAGTCATTGATAATCTAAAATTTGAATTAACAAATGCTCAAAAAAATGTGGTAAAAGATATACATTTTGATTTAAAAAAAGATAGTCAGATGAATAGGCTAATCCAAGGGGATGTTGGTTGTGGAAAAACGATTGTTGCTATTTTGATCTCGGCTATTGCTATTGGGAATAATGTTCAGGTGGCTATAATGGCACCCACTGAAATTCTAGCTAGGCAGCATTACTTTTCTTTCAAAACAGAGTTAGAAAAAAATAATATAGCATGTGGGTTATTGATAGGGAAAATGAAAAAAAATGACCGGAATTTGATTTTAAAAGGGTTATCAAATGGTAAGCTTCCAATAATTATTGGTACTCATGCATTGATTCAGCAAGATGTAAAATTCAAACAACTGGGTCTAGTAATTGTGGATGAGCAACATCGCTTTGGAGTTAAGCAGAGAGCTATTCTTATTCAAAAAGGTAAAAATCCACACTCACTTTCAATGACAGCTACACCTATTCCAAGAACATTATCAATTACTTATCATGGTGATATGGATCTGTCTTTAATAAATGAACTACCTTCTAATAGAATACCAGTAAGAACAAAAGTTGTTCTTCCTCAGCGAATGCAAAGTATTTATGATTTTATTAAGAAGGAATGTTTTGAAGGAAGGCAATGCATGATTGTTTTTCCTTTAATTGATGAATCTGAAAAATCAGATTTAGAAGCGGCTATTCAAGCACACATAAAATTAAAAAATAATGTTTTTAGTGATTTAGAGGTCGGGCTAGTGCATGGTAAAATGACTTCAGAAGAAAAAGAGAATGTTATAACTGAGTTCGCAAAAAAAAGAATTAATATTCTTGTTTCGACTACAGTAATTGAAGTTGGTATTGATATCCCCAATGCGACAGTTATGTTGATTGAAAATGCAGAAAGGTTTGGTCTGACTCAATTACACCAATTAAGAGGAAGAGTTGGAAGGGGTGCTCACCAAAGTTATTGCATTTTAGTGAGGCGAAATATCACGGATACATCTATAAAACGGTTAAAGGTTTTAGAAGAAACAAACGATGGCTTTAAAGTTGCAGATGAAGATTTGAGATTAAGAGGGCCAGGAGAATTTTTTGGATTAAAACAATCAGGCTTTTTAAAATTCAAGATTGCAAATTTAGTTACGGACGATAAAATCATTCAGTTAGCTAGAGAAACCGCTATAAACATAATTAAAAAAGATCCTTTATTGATCTCAAAAAACAATAAAATAATAAAACAAATGTTATTAGAAACATATTCTTCTAAATTAAATAATCTTAACTCTTAGTTAGTTTTACATATTTTCTATCAATAATTAGAGTTTTAAGTTCCGCTTCTGATAAAACATAAAAATAAACAAGTAATTAAAATGAATAAAGATCCTAAAGAGCAAGAAAAGCTATACGCATACCTCGTAGGAACATTCCAAACAAGTGCTTTAATTTCCTTGGGTGTCGTTAAAAATCCGATGAGTAATAAAGTAGCCCAAAATTTAGATCAAGCTTCTTACTATATTAAGTTATTAGAAATGTTGGAAAATAAAACGAAAGGAAATGTTTCTGAATATGAAAAGCAAATGTTATTAAATACCCTAAGCGATTTAAGAATAAAACTAATCGAACAGAAAGCTCTCAAAAACAGATCAAAAAAAAGTTAAAAGGAATTTTAAATGCAAACGAACTATAGCCTCCTGAATAAAGTATTAGCTTTTTTTTCTTTTTTTATATCTTTTATTATCTATTATGATACCATGGCTCCAACAGTTTCATATTGGGATTGTGGAGAATTTATTGCCGTTGCTAACACATTAGGCGTTCCTCACCCTCCTGGGAGTCCATTTTTTTTACTTATAGGACGAATTGCATCGATATTGCCTATAGGTACTGATATAGCATTCAGAGTCAATTTATTATCTCCCCTGACTAGTTCTTTTGCCGTGATGTTTTTATACTTAATTGTGGTACAATGTGTGAGACATTGGCGTGGTAAAATACAAAACTCAACCGATGCATTAATTGCTTTTGGTGGTGGTTTTGTAGGAGCGCTTGTTTTTGCCTTTACAGACAGTCACTGGTTTAATGCTGTAGAAGCTGAAGTGTATGCTTTTAGTACATTTTTCACAGCAATAGTTGTTTGGTTAATATTGCACTGGAGCGAAAAAGCAGATGAAGAGGGGCATGAAAGGTATATTCTTATTATTGCTTATATGATTGGTCTTGCTACAGGTCTTCATTTATTAAATCTATTAACATTACCATTTGTAGCTCTAGTGATTTATTTTCGTAAGTACAAATTTGAATGGATGACTTTTGGGCTTACAATGCTATTTACAGCTATTACTTTTTTTATAATCCATAACATCATTGTTAAGGGAATGCCAAAGATTATAGCGACAATTGGCCCTTATCCAACTTCACTTTTAATTTTAGCAATATTCATGATTATGATTTGGGCTATTATAAATCAAAAAAAGCTAGTTTCTGTAATAACGACTTCAATGGTACTAGTGCTAATTGGATATTCAACATATGCTTTAATCTTCATACGATCAAATCAAGACCCCGGGATTGATGAAAATGACCCCGAAACGGTTGAAGCATTTATTTCTTATTTAGAAAGAGAACAATATGGCAGCGTTGGGTTGCTTCCCAGAAGATTTAAAGGTATCGAGCCAATTCACGAGGTAGTCGGCTATCCTGAAGGACCTAAAAGAGAATTCTCAGGAGCTCAAAATAAAAAATACAGAAATTATAAAGTTGATAAACAATGGGATTATTTTTGGAATTATCAAATTCGAAAAATGTATAACAGATACTTTTTATGGCAGTTCGCTGGACGTGGTCCAGCATCCGAATCTAATGTCATTAGCATGGGAGCTAATTCAAGAGAAGATGGTGTTGACCTTACTCAATTTGGACTTCCATTGGCTTTTATATTAGGTCTAATTGGTATGTTCTACCATGCTTATAAAGATGAGCGGATGGCTTTTTCTATTCTCTCTTTATTCGCGATGACTGGTTATGCAATTATTATTTATTTAAACCAAGATAACCCACAGCCTAGAGAAAGAGATTATTCATATGTTGGTAGTTTTTTTGCATTCTCGATATGGATTGGATTGGGTGTTGCCGCAATTAGCGATTGGATTTCAATCAATATAAAAAACAAAGATTTAAGTAAAAGATTGATTGTAGGATCGATTATATTACAGACTATTTTTGTTCCGATGGCAATGGCAAAAGCGAATTATCATTCGCATGATAGGTCCGGTAATTTTGTTGCATGGGACTATAGTTATAATCTTCTTCAATCATGTGGTCCAAATGGAGTTTTGTTTACAAATGGAGATAACGATACTTTCCCTCTATGGTATCTGCAAGAGGTAGAGAAAGTAAGAACCGATGTAGCGGTTGTGAATTTGAGCTTACTTAACACTCCGTGGTATATAAAACAATGGAGAGATAAAAGGTCAAAGGAGACTAGTTTTATTAATCTTACGGATAAAAGAATTGATCAGCTAACCTCGACTTTACAGAGATGGGAAAAACAAAATGTTAAAATTCCCGTTTATGAAGATAGTTTGAATAACCAAGGGTTTATTGAATGGGAAATGAAGCCTACTTATGGAGGGCAAGCTATACGAGTTCAGGATATGATGATAATGAGAATTATAAATGATGGAAAATGGCGTGTTCCTATTTATTTTGCTGTTACTGTTTCGCAGCAAAACAGAATTGGTCTGGACCAGTATCTAGATATGCAAGGGCTAACCTTCCAACTAAAAAGTCATAAAACAAAACCTGTTGATTCTGAAAAAATGTATGAAAATTTAATGACAAAAGTTGGCACAAGTGATTGGTCGACAGGTTTTGACCGCAGTACTTTTTATGAGCCAATGAATAACAAAACAGATTTGAACTGGTCAAGAGATTATCAACCTGGTTATATTTTTAGAAATCTTGGAAACTCAAAAATCTTCTTTAATCAACAGACTCAGAGATTACTGCAAAATTACCGAAGTGCTTATATGCAGCTAGCTGTTACCTATTACATGGATTTTCAGAGAAAGCAGCAAAAGAAAAATATTCCTGTAGAAGAACTAGCAAATTTGAAGCTGAAGATAATAAGTACTTTAAATAGAATGAGTCAAAATATTCCGGAAGAAACGATACCAATTCAATCAGAAGACCTACATTATCAGGTTGCTCGCATCTACGGTGATCTGGGTGAAAAGGAATCAATGCGTAAAATCCTTGATCAATTAATTTCTCGAACTGATGGAAGAGTTCTTAATCGAATTGAATACGCAAATACCATTTATAAAGAACTGGATGATTTTAATGAGGCGACTTCAATTTTAGAAGAAATGAGAATAGATTACCTTGGAATAGAATCCATGTTAAAAACACAAGGATTTAATAAGAAGACTCTTCAACAATCTCAATGGAAAAAATGGCAAGAGGCCTATCCTGAGATAGTTTCATCATTAGTGTTCATGTATAGAGAGAATAATAAAAATCAAGATGCGGAGTTGATTCTAACAGAGTGGGTTTCGAGGAACCCTTCTGACAATAATGCAAAGAAAATATTAGATGAAGTTCGCTCTGGCGGATAAAAGGTTTAATAGATATCGATAGTCAGTTACCGAAAGTTTCAATTATAATTCCACATTGGAATGGTATTAATGTCTTGTCTGAATGTCTGATTTCTTTAAAAAAATCTAACTTTAATTCATTTGAAATAATTATATCAGATAATTCCTCTACGGATGGTAGTCAACAATGGATAAAAGATAATCATCCAGATGTAATTTTGATTGAAAATAAAAAAAATTTTGGTTATGCTGGTGGATGCAATATTGGTTCTGAAAAGGCAAGAGGTCAATATTTAATATTTTTAAACAATGACACTACCCAAGATCCTGATTGGATTCTTCATCTAGTTAATCGTATGGACTCAAATATCCTAATTGGTGCAGCACAACCAAAAATATTAAACTATTATAAAAAAAATGTATTTGATTATGCTGGTGGTTCTGGTGGCTATATGGATCTTTTTTGTTTTCCCTTTGCAAGAGGCCGCTTATTTTTAGATCAAGAAGTAGATAAAGGACAATATGATAATCCTCAAAAATGTTTTTGGGCTTCAGGAACTGCAATTATTGTCAGAAAAAAACTGTTCATTGAAGCGAGAAAATTCGAAGAAGTATTTTTTGCCCATATGGAGGAAATTGATCTCTGTTGGCGTTTTCAAGCTATGGGATATGAAATTTGGGTGGAGCCTAAGTCAAAAGTTTTTCATAAAAATGCTGTTTCGTTACCAATGAATTCACAAAAGAAGTATTATTTAAATCATAGGAATTCTCTGATAATGATTCTAAGTAATTATTCAATTCCTCTTTCACTATATCTAGGAAGCCTGCGTTTGATATTTGAATTTATTGCTTTTCTATATGCTATTAAAAAATTGGATTATAATCATATGATTGGAATATTAAAATCAGGGTTATGGCTGGTTATAAATCCAGTTACAATAATAAAGAAAAGAATTAATTTTAAAAAAATTAGAAGGGTTAATGATAAAAAAATAATAGAAAATATGACTAAAAACTCGATTGTCATGCAGCATTATTTATTTAGAAAAAAAACTTATTCAGATATAGTCTCTAAAAAAGACTGATATAAATCACGCCTGTCTGGATCTAATTCTTTCATATCTTTCAAAAGTTCTTTTTTATTGAGGAATGTTAGTATTTCTGCAATTTTATCTGATTTTACTTTTAAAAAATATTGAGTACTATTTTCTCGACCTACATCACGGTACGATTCTTCAAGGCCATTAAGCATAATTTCAAGCTCTTGTAATGCTCCTTCAACATCTCCCTGCTCAAATAATTCAGAAGCAATATAAAATGCTAGTCGAGCTTTTCTTAAACCAATATTACGGCTTAGGTCATCAACTTCACTTAATCTTGAACTCCAGCCTTTTTTATAATCAGAGGCAGAGCCACGGATTGCAATATCTCTAGCTAATTCATAGGAGCTATTACCACCATTAAATTCATAGGTATCAATTTCACCTGCTAAAATTAGGTGAACATAAAAGGCCAGAAAACCTGTTAGAGGCTCAAAAAGAACAGGATCATAATAAAGACTAGTACTGGAGCTATAATAAAATTGGGTACTTTTATCAAAGTACCTTAAATCTTTTCCATTTGAAAACATGGCTTGACAATTATATACTGTCTCGTTTCCTTTGACTGTGATGCTCTCAAATATAATTTGGATATAGAGATTAATATTTAAATCAGAATAATTATCATCCCATGATGTTGTTTGGACAAACCTTTTCACATCATTTGATAAATTTATTATGTCTTGTTTTTCTTCACTCCGGAGTAACCGATCATCAATTGTAACCCTAACCGACTCAAATTGGGCATTAAGCAAATTGAAAAATAAAAAAACTGCAAATAAGGATGAGTTTCTTATAACCATAACTAGAAATTGAATAAGATCATTTTTGTTTACAAGTTGTTTATAAAAAAATGAATTCAAGAAATTTAATATTTTAACTGAGTTGCCTAGCATGATGCAATCAAACTAGCTAATTTATTATATGTTAAACATTCAAGATATCTTAAAAAAAGTACAGAATAAGTATATACACGAAATTTTAAAAGTTGTCACAAAAGTATCAGAAGAAGAAGATAAATCTGCTTATATAGTAGGAGGGTTTGTTAGAGATTTAATCATGGACAAAGAGCTTAATGATATAGATATCATGGTAGTTGGAGATGGAATTGATTTTGCAAAAAAAATTGCATTTGGAATTGGAGTGAAGAAGATTGTTCCTTTTGAAAAATTTGGTACTGCCTTGATTCCTAATGAAAATATTCAAGTTGAAATTGCAAGTGCGAGAGAAGAAAAATACAATTCTGAATCACGCAAACCGAGTAAAATTAGTTATACAGATTTACATGGTGACCTAGTTCGAAGAGACTTCACCATTAATGCTATGGCAATGCATATTAGTAGTGAGAATTTTGGCTTGTTGACAGACCCGTATAATGGTTTAGCTGATATTGAAAATAAAATTTTAAAAACACCATTAGACCCAGATGAAACATTTTCTGAAGATCCTTTGAGAATGATGCGAGCAGCATACTTTGCCTCAAAATTAGGATTTATAATTGAAGATAAATGTATCGATTCCATGAAACGTCAATCTGAAAGAATTAAAATTGTGTCTTGGGAAAGAATTCGTGATGAGTTATTTAAAATTTTAAAGACAAAAAAGCCATCTATTGGACTAAGAATTTTGCAAGAAACTGGATTAATGAAAATAGTTTTTCCTGAGATTGATGATATGTATGGCATAGAACAAACAGCAGAATGGAATCATAAAGATATCTTCGATCATACTCTTCAAGTTGTTGATAATGCAGCAAAATTAACTGATAAAATGGAAATTAGATTTGCAGCTCTTGTCCATGATATTGCAAAACCAAATACTCGACGCATTAATAAGAAAAAAGGGTATACCTTTCATGGGCATGATGCGGTGGGTGAAAGAATGATAAGCCGTGTCGCTTTCAGGTTACGCTTATCAAAAAAGATTAAGTGTTATTTAGAAAAATTAACTCTTCTTCATTTAAGGCCAATTTCACTTGTAAAAGAAATAGTGACAGACTCAGCTGTAAGGAGATTGATGATAGCAGCGGGTGATGACTTAGATGACTTAATGGTTCTGTGTAGAGCAGACATAACAACTAAAAACTCAAACAAAATAAAAAAATATTTAAATAATTTTGATAAAGTTGAAATGAAAATTTCAAAAGTAAGTGAAAAAGATAATATGAAAAAATTTCAGTCACCTATTAGAGGAAATGAAATAATGTCTCTTTTTAAGTTAAAAGAAGGAAAGCAAGTTGGAGTAATAAAAAAAGCGATCGAAGAAGCTATCTTAGAAGGGATTATCCAAAATACTTATGATGATTCATATCAATATTTGATAAATAAAAAAGATGAATTTTTTAATATTTGATTTTTATTCAATATTTTAACACAAAAAATGGATTTTCTTACAATATTAAAGCCTATATCGGGCTCTTCCATAAAAATAAACTTTTTAGTTTTCGAAGAACCTGGAAATCCAAGAACAACTATCGGTTTCGAAATACCAGAACTATACGCAGAGCCTGTGAAACCGGGCTACTTTGTTATCCCGGAAATCTATAAGAGAATTGAAAATGAGTAAGTTTTAATGGCTAATAAATATATAACATCATTCTTCGCTTATGGAATAACTATTCTTTTCTCCTTCTCTTTGATAAATGCCGAGTCTTTTACGCTCACAGACTGCATTTTGTGGGCTTTAGAAAACAAGAAAACTGTAATCTCTCAAAAACTAAACGTAGAAATTGCAAGAAAAGATGTTGATGGTGCATACAGCAATTTTAAACCATCAATACAACTGTTTTCTAACAAAAATTATATTAATATCCCTGATAGAGTCGAGATAATTCCATTTTTTAATGATACAATTGTAACAAGTTCAACGGAGAACTTGTCAGCAGGACTTTCATTAAATCAAAAAATCTTCAATGGAGGTCGTTCGACTCATCAAGTGAGTTTAGCAAAAGATAATCTAAATATAGCTTTATTAAGTAAAAGAATATTAGTAACTCAAGTCATCCAAAATGTAATTGAATCCTATTATAGTTTATTAAAAGGACAGGAATTATTTTCTGTGTCTGAAAAAAGTTTAGAGATGTCAAATCAACGCGTAAATCTAATTAAGAAGCAATTTGACCTAGGTGTTATTAAAAAATCAGATTTATTAAAAGCTGAGGTCTCATTGGGACAAGCTAAAGTTGATCTTTTAAATAGTAAAACGAATTTATCGAACTATAGAAGAGTCCTATTCAATTCAATTGGAATTCAGGACTTTGGACAAGAAGTGAGTATTAATACGGAAGAATGGGTCATGCCAAAT
>JAOHKG010000060.1 GCA_028101095.1 Fidelibacterota bacterium
AGAGTAAAGCCTACAATCAATTAAACTCTTTTTTTATTCAATCTACTTTTATGAGTAATGGTTGGTCTATTCTTGATTATCCGACTGATACTGAAAACAATGTATCTCCAATTTTTAGATCTGAAAAAACAGCTTTTTCGGATTCAACTGTTTATTGGAATATAATTGATTCTTTATTTATCAATGGAACAGGAGAAATTGGCCTGGCCCATTTAAGGTTAGCTTCATCGGGAATAAATTCAGTTCCGAACCCTCATCCATGGATGTTCTATGATAATAATAAATCATATTCATTTATGCATAATGGTACTGTGGATAAAGAGTTGCTTTTTAATTTAATTACGGATAATGGTTCCGATCTATCTTGGCTAAATAATAATGAGCCTCAGACATTTGACGGTTCCGATTGGAGAACTGTAGGTTGGCAGAATGTTGTGGACTCAGAATTGATAATGTTATACCTAGCACAACAAATATCAGAAAGGGGAGATGTTTATCTAGGTTTGCAAGTAGCCTTATCAAGCATAACTAACCAAGGAATTAGCGCAATACAATTAAATATGATCTTTTCAGATGGTATTAGTTTGTATTGTTTTGGAGGTAGTAACGGGTTATCTTATACAGAATCTGATGAGCACTTTGCTGTAATGACTCAACCAGAAAACAGTGGTGCTTTAAACTGGACGGGAATCAAAAACGGAGAGTTAGTTGTTATAGGAAGCTCTGGTTTAGTTAATTATCCTAATTTTTTGTTAGTTGAAAATCAGAATGATCCATTCTTCCCAGAAAATTTAAGTGTGATGAACCCAGCATACCCTAATCCTTTCAATAGTTCAGTGCAATTTTCTTTTTCAAATATTCCAGAGCCAATGGATCTTAATGTTTCATTCTATAATTTAAATGGTCAGTTAGTAGAGTCTTTACTTTCTAGAAACATCGCGGAAAATGAGATTGTCAAGTGGATACCATCATTAGAACTTCCCTCCGGAACATACTTTCTTCAGGCTAACTTAGGCAATAATGTGTTTAATCAGAAGATTCTATTTATTAAGTAGAATATTTTAATTAACTTGATCAGCTATACTAGTAGTTAAAATTTCAATTACACTGATTATTGGAGACCATTAAATTGGCAAAAAAAGAAATCAAAAAAGAAGTCGAAAAAAAGAAAAAAATAGAAGCGGCTGAAAATGCAGCTGCAGAAAAAGCAGCCCTAGCTCTAGAAGCTGAAGCCAAAAAGAAAAAAGCTAAACCAAGTAAAGTTTCAAGCGGGAGTATCAGTATGTATCTCGCCGAGATTGGACAATTTAATCCTCTTCCTCCAGAAAGAGAGGTTGAACTTGCAATTAGAATTCAAAATAATGATGAAGCTGCGATGAAAGAACTAGTCGAAGCAAACTTACGTTTTGTAGTATCTGTTGCGAAAAAGTACCAAGGGAATGGTTTATCTCTGGCTGATATTATTAATGAAGGTAATATGGGTTTGATAAAAGCAGCTAAAAGATTCGATCACACAAGAGGTTTTAAGTTTATCTCTTATGCGGTATGGTGGATTCGCCAATCTATCTTACAGGCACTCGCAGAGCAGTCACGTTTAATCAGGTTACCTCTCAATAGAGTGGGTACAATTACCAAAATTACTAGAGCAGCTGAAAAATTAGAGGCTGAAGTTGAGCGCCAGCCGAAAGGTGATGAAATTGGTGCACAACTAGAGATGAGTGGAGATGAAGTTCTCATGGCCATGCAGTATTCACGTAGACATAGTTCTCTAAATTCTCCATTTCAAGAGGGCGAAAATAGTAGTCTTCTTGATATTATTGAAGATTCTGAAGCTGAAGAACCAGAAGCTAAAATTATGATGGAATCAATGAGCGAAGAAGTAACAGGCGCATTGGATACGTTATCAGAGAGAGAGAGAATTGTTTTAGAGATGTATTTTGGAATCAATAGAGATAGTGCAATGACACTGAATGAAATTGGAGAAGAGTTTGACCTTACAAGAGAAAGAGTAAGGCAAATTAAAGAAAAAGCCATCCAGCGATTGCGCCATAGATCTAGGAGTAAAAACCTGCGTAGATATCTCGGTTGATGAGAAAAAAATTCTACAAAAAAAGGGCTTAAATGCCCTTTTTTTATATTTATTATACAATAAATAACTTTAGCTTATTTTAAAGTAGATCAACATGGAAAAAAGAAAAAAAATAGGATTAATTCTTGGATTCTTCTGTTTTATTTTTTTTCTGATAACGCCACCTCCTAGCGGGATGAACCCTCTTGGGATGAAAGCATTAGCAATTTCTTCTCTAATGGCAATCTTCTGGGTTACTGAAGCAATTTCAATTTTTGCAACTTCCTTTTTACCAATCGCTTTATTTCCATTGTTAGGGATTTTAGACTCGAAGCAACTAGCGGCAAGTTACGGACATCATATTGTTATATTAATTATTGGTGCATTTTTTGTCGCAAAGGCAATAGAAACAAATAATCTTCACAAACGTATAGCTCTTTCAACAATTAAAATGATTGGCACAAGTAGATCAAGTATTATGCTTAGTTTTATGATTGCTACAGGTTTTTTATCGATGTGGACATCTAATAACTCAACAACACTCATGATGCTACCCATTGGTCTTGCAATAATAAACAGAGAGAAGAGGCTAGGTGCTGATGTCTCTAGTTTCGCACCCGCATTAATGCTGGCAATCGCTTATTCAGCTAGTATAGGAGGGACGGGAACATTAGTAGGTACTCCCCCTAATCTAGTATTCGTAAGCACCGCTCAGGAACTTTTCCCGGAATTCGAGCCCATACTTTTCACGGAATGGTTGAAAATAGGAATTCCCTTTGTTTGCATTTTTTTACCGATATCTTGGCTTTATTTAGTGAAGTTTTTTAATGTAGAAGGTAACCTGCATGGTGATAAAAATATAATTCATAAAGAATATGATAATTTAGGTGGAATGTCTTCTGCTGAAAAAAAAGTTTTATCTATTGTTGTACTCTACGCATTAGGGTTTATTTTTAGAAATTGGTGGTCAGAATTACTAGGAGTAAGTGGTTTTGTTAAGGACTCAACTGTTGCTGTATTGGCTGCTATTATTTTATTTGCACTACCAAGCGGGCAAAAAAACAAGAATGGTAAGCCGATACGACTATTAGAGTGGGAAGATGCCAAAACAATACCTTGGGGAATTGGAATGTTGATCGGGGGAGGGTTAGCAATAGCTTCCTCTTTTAAATCTTCTGGTCTTATTGGATGGGTTGGTGATACAGTGAATTTAGGAGGCATTTCAATATTTTTTATATTAGTGTTGGTTGTAACATTCATGATTTTATTAACAGAAGTCAATTCTAATACAGCAACAACCGCTATTTTTTTGCCTGTTTTAGCTGGCATTTCTATTGCAGGTGATTTTCACCCTTTTCTTCTTATGATTCCAGCGACCTTTGCTGCCTCATGTGCTTTTATGTTGCCATCTGGCAC
>JAOHKG010000061.1 GCA_028101095.1 Fidelibacterota bacterium
TATGGCTTCCTCTGTTTTTATTGTTGACTACTACTACGTCCAACCTGAAAACACATCTCACCAAGTAATGGGTTCTATAGTTCTGCTAGTTATTTTATCCTGCATATGGCAATTATTTACACCAAATCTAAATCCTGCTCAAAACCTATCTGCCACATTTGCGGGTATTTTATTTGTTCCTGTTCTTTTGGGTACATCAATAGATATCAGGCAATTCGATTCTTTCATGGGAACAAACCTTACTTTTGCGATAGTCATTTCTGTATGGGTTTGTGACTCATTTGCTTTTTTTATGGGTACTAAATTTGGGAGAAAAAAAATACTACCTCATATAAGTCCAAAAAAATCATGGGTTGGATCAATTTCAGGTGTTATCGGGTCTTTTTTTGTTTTTTATATTTTTTATATCAACGGTATTCTAGGAGACATATTCACTCTTAAAGATTACATAGTCTTTAGTGTAATTTCAGGAGTATTTGGTCAGATAGGAGATTTTACTGAATCAATGTTGAAAAGAGATGCTGGTGTAAAAGATAGCGGTACACTGCTATCCGGTCATGGGGGCGTTTTAGATAGATTTGATTCATTGATTTTTGCCATGCCTTTAACCTATCTTTATGTCCATTTTTTAATGTGAAAAGAACCATATCTAACTTATAAATGATCTTAAAATCTATCTTAGCTACAGATTGTGGTAGTACTACAACAAAAGCGATTCTGATTGAAAATATTAACGGGGAATATCGGTTAACATTTAGAGGGGAGGCACCAACTACTGTTGAGGCACCATTTGAAGATGTAACGAAAGGCGTCCTCAATGCGGTAATTGAAATTGAAGAACTTTCAGGAAGAAAGATCATAGATTCTGAAAAAATTATTACTCCTTCTAAAGATGATTCAGGTGTAGATATATACATATCTACTAGTTCGGCTGGAGGGGGCCTTCAAATGATGGTCGCTGGTGTAGTTAAGTCGATGTCTGGAGAAAGTGCAGAAAGAGCAGCATTAGGAGCTGGTTCCATTGTAATGGATGTAATGGCTTCAAATGATGGAAGACTCCCGCACGAAAAAATTAAGAGAATTAGAGATCTTAGGCCGGATATGATCTTATTATCTGGTGGAATTGATGGTGGAACTGTTTCTCATGTCGTTGAGTTGGCAGAAATATTAGCAGCTGCAAATCCGCAACCAAGATTAGGCCAAAATTATCAGCTTCCAGTTATTTATGCTGGTAATAAAGTAGCGCAGCCTGACATATCAAAAACATTAAAAGAAAAAGTTGATCTTGATATCGTCGATAATATTAGACCGGTATTGGAGACAGAAAATCTTGAACCATCCAGAGATAAAATTCATGATCTCTTTATGGAACATGTTATGCAACAGGCTCCAGGTTACAGAAAACTTACTTCATGGACAGATGCTCCCATAATGCCAACACCGGGAGCGGTTGGGTCTCTAATTGAGATGATAGCTGAAAAAGAAAACATATCAGTTGTTGGTGTTGATATAGGAGGAGCAACGACAGATATTTTCTCTGTTTTTCAGAAAAAATTTAATAGAACCGTAAGCGCAAACCTTGGTATGAGTTATTCAATTTGTAATGTTCTGGCAGAAGCTGGTCTTGATAATGTTTTAAGATGGGTTCCATTTGATATTGATAGAAAAGAACTTACAAATAGAATTGGAAATAAAATGATTCGTCCAACAACAGTACCTCAATCTCTTGAAGAGCTTTTCATAGAGCAAGCTATTGCAAGAGAAGCATTACGATTATCTTTTAAGCAGCATAAAGAGTTTGCGGTAGGCCTGAAAGGTGTCCAGAAAGAAAGAACTATATCTGATGCATTTGATCAATCAGGCTCTGGTGAATCCTTAGTGAATATGATGGATTTAGATTTAATTGTAGGTTCTGGAGGAGTGCTAAGTCATGCGCCACGTCGTGAGCAATCTGCCAAAATGATAATTGATTCTTTCATGCCTGAAGGAATTACCCAGATAGCTGTCGATTCTATTTTTATGATGCCGCAGTTAGGTGTTTTAGCCAATATTGATAAAAAAGATCTTGGTGAGGAGGCAAGAAATGCAGCACTAGAAGTATTCCATAAAGATTGCCTAATAAGGTTGGGAACATGTATTTCCCCTATTGGTAAAGCGAAAAAAGAATCTGTAGTGTTGAAAGTGAAACTCACTTTTTCTAGTGGAAAAAAAGTTGAAAAAGAGATAAAAAGAAATGAGCTATACCGTATTAAAGCCGATTATGAAGAAATCACAGCAGAATTAACCCCTCATAAAAAAATGGATATTGGTTCTGGTTTTGGTGAGCCTATAAAAACGACTATTTATGGTGGTTTAGTAGGAATAATTCTAGATGGAAGAGATAGGCCCATTTCAATCCCAAGTGACCCTAGAGAAAGACTGAATTATCTAAGCAGTTGGTCAGAAGCTTTGAATGAATATCCACGAAAGGATTAATTATGGCACATTCATATACACCTGGTCTTAAAGTTCTGTATTCTTCTGTAGTTCGGAAATTGAGAAGACTCCCGATTAAAGGTAAAGTTATAAAATCTGTTGGCGATAAATTATTACCAGATGAAGTCGTTGCTACTACAGATTTACCTGGTAATGTTCAAATTATTAAAGTTGCGAGTATATTAAGTATTGGACCTGCAGATATATTTGATTCTTTAAAAGTCCAAATTGGAGAGGTAGTTAAAAAAGGCGACTTAATAGCTCAAACTGAAGGAATTTTTGGTTTTTTTAAATCAGAATTATTCTCACCTATTGATGGAACAATAGAATCTATTTCAGATGTCACAGGTCAAATAATTTTGCGAGAGAAACCAATCCCCGTAGAAGTTGATGCATATATGTCAGGAATTGTTAAAGATATTATTCCTGATGAAGGTGTGATGATTGAAACAACAGCAGCATTCATACAAGGAATATTTGGAATAGGCGGCGAAGCTAGAGGAAATATTGAAGTTCTGGTTAAAAATAGAGAGGATGAATTAACAGAAGATTTAATTAATAAGTCACATCATGGAAAAATTGTAGTGGGTGGCAGTTTTATAACTCTTAAAACCTTTAGAAAAGCGATAAGTCTAAAAGTTGCTGGAGTTGTAGTTGGTGGCTATAATTATTATGACTTGGAAGAGATTCTAGGATATACGCTTGGTGT
>JAOHKG010000062.1 GCA_028101095.1 Fidelibacterota bacterium
AGGAGGAATAATAGTTACATTATTATTAATATCTCGAACATTGGCGTATAATGAATAGTATGCACCGCTTTGAACGAGAGTTGTATTCCATGGAAATTCAAATGTTGAAGAATTCTCAACTGGTAGAACGTATTCTTGAAGCACATTATTTATAAAATAACTTACAAATTGTATCCCAACATTATCGGTTGCAACAACCGTTATATCCGTAATACCTGTGATATATTGTCCTGAAAATGGAGTAAGAAAAAATGCACTAGGGGGTTCACTATCAATATTGTCAACAAAACTTCTGATAGGTACAGAAGAATATTTATTATCACTCAAATCAGTTGCTACAACTGATATAAAATGAAATTCATCATCGGTATACTTCTTTACGAGGGTTCCATCATTATTTAGCTCTGATATACTAGTATTCCACTCATAAGTGGCTATATCATTTTTTGTAGTTGTATCTTTTCCAACAAATTCTTGATTTATATAAAATGAAACTTCTGTTACTTTTTCATTATCATTGGCACGTGCTTCAATAGTAATAATTCCAGAAACGGGTTCTCCATCAATGGGGTAAATCACTAGTGCTTGAGGTGGGGTTGTATCCGGTTCAGGAATTTCATACGGTTCATCAGTGCATGAAATAGATAAAAAGATTATCAAGTTTAAGCTAACTATTATATTTTTGATTATGGTGCTCATATTATGAATTTACTAAATTTTTTATACATTACTTACTCATGGTCATTTTTGGATAAACTATTTTTTTATTTTATAGAGTATTTTTTGATAAAACTCTTTCAACACTTGTTTAAATGAAAATATTTTCATTTCTCGATCAAATGTTTTCTGTTTGAAGGTTGGAGTGAAATGGAAAATATTTTTTCTTTTTTTGTAGTCATATAACATTGAAATAATTACCGAAGATGGAATAACCGATGTAAAAGACTGATAGGTTACTCCAGTTTTTTGTAAACCAATTGTTGCAATACCAGGAAATAAATCATTATAATTATCCCAAATTTGAGGCACATATCGCCTTTTGGAGTCCCACTTTAAAAACAAATCTAATGAAGTCAAAATTAAAAATGGATAATATGAATAATGAAATCCTCTTTTAACCGAGTGCTTCAGAATGGAAAAATCTGTTTCAATACGTTCAATGGATAACATATTTACGTAGGTTGATTTATTAACATTTATTTTAATAAAAGCCTCAGGATTAATCATATCTTTGTTAAACTTAATATCAATATAATCTATAGTATCTCCCGATATAGTGTAAACTTTTCCCGTTGTATTTTGTATTCTATTTAAATTTTCATTAAAGCTCCAACTATAATAAAATACTCGATCAAAATCATTGTAAGCATAATATACCTCCTTGAGGTTTACGGTCTTTTGATCAACTGAATCTTTTGGAACAAAATAAAGCAAATTAGTATCCATAGAATCAATAAAACACTCAGTTGTTAGTCCATCATATTGAACAAACATATGATTTACATCTAAATTTTTATTTTTACTTTGTAATATAGAAAAAGATAAAAGGATTATGCACCAGTTTTGTTTCATAGGTCTTAAATTACCACCCGATTATGAAGAGTCAAATTCAAGTATTTATAATAATGTGTACTGTAGCATTTGGATCATTTACAAATGCTCAACCAAAATTGAGTATCGATATGGGTATGGGCTTTTATGAACCGATCTTGACAGGATTTGATCAAAATGAAGGTGTTCAATTTCCAACAAAAAGTCTATTTAACCGCAATATATTAGTTAATTGGGGTTTTTACTACGAGTTTTTTAATAATGCTAGAGTGGGCTATAATTCTTTTACGTCATTTGAAATTGGGAAAAATGTATTACTGCCCGAATCGAAAGCGGCATATTCTCGTTCTATTAAATATAGAATGTTTCCCATTGAAACGTACTTTAGATGGAAACCTAAAATCGAAATGAACTTTACATTAGCGCCAATTTGGGGAAGAGGAAGAATTGAAATTGATACTACTCCGGGAGATAAAGAAGAAGACTGGGATCATGTTATTACGAGTTTTGGAGGTGACAGTGATCAGTTGAATGATATGGGTGCAACCGATGCCATGTTAAATGATTGGCTTGGTTACTCAAGCATGCTAGGTTTAAGATATTATTTGTCATCAAGAATGGCAATTGATATTAAAGGTGGATTCATGAATAACTTTTATAATGAAGAAAGCTGGAGAGTACAGAGACAGAAAGTAAATGGTCCCAAAATGAAGATAGATGATCTGCCGATATTCTCTATGAAATTTGTTTATGGGATTAGATGAGAATATTACTTTTAGTATTATTTATCTTTAACTTTATTTACAGTCAAAAAAATAATTTGGCTCAATCAACACCATGTGAGCACCCTCTTATCCTTCTAGCTGAAGAAAAAGGAATCAAAGCTATTCCTATAAGAGATCTTATAAAGTTTAAAAAAATAGTAGAAGATTGCGAGAGGTTAGGAGACAAAGAAAAAATTGAACGAATGATATATAATGATTGGCAAAGAGATTATGAAAAGGCTAAGAAAATGCAATCATGGTCTTCTACGCATGCAATGTGTGTTTTTGTTTCTTTTGCTTATTATTTTGTAGGTCAAGTTATTGCAACGAAGCCTGGTTAATAAAAATTTTATCACTATTTATCATATTATTTCATTATATATTTTAACCTTTATTTTAAAAATCTTTAAACCTTTTTCGAGGAAAAATGACTAAAAACTTAATTAGTACCTTTATAGTATTGGCCTTTATTATTAGTTGTG
>JAOHKG010000063.1 GCA_028101095.1 Fidelibacterota bacterium
TTATGAAAAGCTTGAAGAAATTGAGCTTAGCTTAACTAAGCACCTCAACCATTCAAAAGAATATAAACTAGAAAAATTTATAAGAGCATTGACAAACATTAAGAATAATCTTTTTGCGGAATATAATGGGATTTTTGTAGAGGACATAGAAGGGTTACTCAATTCAATTAATTTATTTGGTTACTTCTTTGCATCTATAGACATAAGGCAAAATAGAAGAGAAATTATAAGATCATTAAAGTTCGTTCACCTAAGGAATAAAAAACCATTAGAGATGTCAACCCAAGAGCTACTATCTTTTTCAAAAAAGCTTACGTTTTTAAGCGTTAAAGATAAAACTATAAATGATACTCTTAAATCGTTTAAAATGATAAGCGATTTACAAAAAAAGTTTGGTGAATCAATATGCAATCGATATATAGTATCTAATTGTTGTTCTGCAAAAGATATAGCAAGTGTTTTTTTTCTTGCTAAAGGAACGGCATTTAATAAAGAAGTTAGTATTGATTTTATTCCTTTATTTGAATCGGTGCAGGATTTAGAGAATGCTGAAGCTATTCTAGAAGAGCTATTTACTGACAAAACCTATTTAAAACATTTAAAGCAGAGAAATAATACACAAACTGTAATGCTTGGATTTTCAGATGGAACAAAAGATGGTGGTTATATTACAGCAAACTGGAAGATTCTTCAGGCAAGAAAAGTAATTATGGCTCTTGGAAAGAGACAGGGTCTTGATATAATATTTTTCGATGGAAGAGGTGGCCCACCAGCAAGAGGAGGAGGCGAAACACATGATTACTATACCTCGCTCAACAAGAATACTATGGGGTCACAGATACAGTTAACAATTCAAGGTCAAACAATTTCAAGCAAGTTTGGAAATCCAACTTCTGCAAAATATAATTTAGAACAGCTCATTTCCTCTGGCTTACATGTGCTAACTAAGAAAGAAGAAAGTGAAAACAAAGATTTTAGTGTTTTAATGGAAGAATTAAGCAAAGTTTCCTTAAAAAAATATATAAAACTTATTGAAAGAAATGATTTCATGGATTACATGGAAAATGTGACCCCTCTAAATTATTATCAAAAAGCAAATATTTCATCAAGACCGGACAGAAGAGACAAAGGTTCAAGTTCTATCTCTGACTTAAGAGCGATACCTTTTGTTGGAGCGTGGTCTCAGATAAGACAGAATGTTCCGGGTTATTATGGTTTAGGAACTGCAATTAATTCAATTATAGTGAATGGTAAAGAATTATTACTAAAAAAAATGTATCTGGAATATGATTTTTTCCAAGCAATTATTGAAAACTCAATGCAAAGTATGTCAAAAACAGATTTTTTAAAAAGTGCGTTTATAAGAAAAGAAAAAATATATAATCCTGTTTGGCAGGATGTAAGAAATGAATTCGAATTAACAAAAAAAATGGTTCTGAAAATATCAGGTCAAAAATCACTTTTAGAAAAAAAGCCTCAAATTAAATCATCAATTGAACTAAGAGAAAAAGTTGTTTCACCTTTAGTTCTTATACAGCAGTATGCACTATATAAAAAAAGACAGCCAAAACAAAAAGAAACAGAAGTTTATGATAAACTAATCATCAGGTCTCTTTTTGGAAATATCAATGCAGCTAGGAACTCTGCGTAATATTTTAAAATGTTACATTTAACTCTATTTCTAAGTTATTTCTATTTATTTTAACGGGTACTTGTATTCCTTGCTTTAACTCACGAAGTCTTTCCATATATTCATAAATATCATTAACCTTTTTTCCATTTATAGATTTAATTACATCACCGCTAATAATCCCAGCTTTTGCAGCAGGGCCTTCAGAATCGGAGATTTGATCAATTTCTAGTCCAACAACAGTACTGCTATAACTTGGAACTATTCCAAAGGTAACTTTAAAAGAAGATCTAGTTTCCATACTCCTATTTTTAGGTCCTGCCTCAGAAAAAGAAGGTGGGTTTTGAGATCTGGATAAATTAAAAACTATATCATAGACTAAGTTTAGTATTTGTTTCTGTCCTTTCAGGTTTATGAGCTTCCATGTGTCTTCTGGTGTGTGATATTCATCGTGAAAACCAGAGAAAAAGAATAATACGGGAATATTTTTAGAGTAGAAGGACGCGTGGTCGCTTGGACCATACCCTGGTTTTGTTTTATTTAATTTATAGTTTTTATAAGCAGATAAACTATCAAGTAAGTTTTCAAACACTGGGCTGGTTCCGACTCCTCCAACTGTAAAAGTGGAATCTTTCATTCTTCCGATCATGTCCAGATTGATCATTGCTTTTATTTTACTAATATCAATGGATGGGTTCTTTGTGAAGTATTTTGAACCAAGAAGGCCTTTCTCTTCTGCGTCAAAACCAACAAGAAGTACGCTCCTTTTCAATCGACCTTTTTGAGACGCTAACTTTTGAGCTAATTCTAATAAGCCCGCTATACCCGATGCATTGTCATCTGCGCCAGGATGGACAGCTATTGTTTCTGGTTTTCTTGAACCGGAAGAATGACCACCGTTTCCAACATGATCAAAATGAGCACCAATAACGATATATTCATCTCGAAACTCCCTATTTCCACTTTTTATTAAACCAACTATATTTGCTGCCCTTGAAGTAACTAGAGATAGGTTAACTTTTGCTTCTATAGTCTCAGACAGATTAAAACTTAATGGCAATAGTTTTGTATTCATGTAGTCTTGGATCTTTTTTCTTGTCCAACCTTCTTTCTCTAATATTTTGTCGGCGGTACTATTTGATAGATGAAGAGCGGGTATCCCCG
>JAOHKG010000064.1 GCA_028101095.1 Fidelibacterota bacterium
AAGGATATAGATCGTACTCCCAAAATCCATCTATTTTCCCATCTGCAACGTGGCATATATCTATTGCTGCAGCACCTAACCTTCGCACACCTTGAGTTATGTCGGTGAAATGTTTAAAAAGCACCATGTTTTTTTCCCACAAATCACCATGATCATAGCCGAATCCTGTAGTTAGAAGTGACTGAATAAGTTTAGATGTTGAAGAACACGAAATTCTACTTCCTTCACAATATGCGCCCTCCGATGCTATTGCAGAATAGAGCTTTACATGAGGCATTTCTAATACTACCGAAATAAAAGGTTTCTTTTTGTATAGTAAACCGATTGAAACCGCAAAACTTGGATAGTTATGAACAAAGTTTGTTGTACCATCAAGAGGATCAATAACCCATAAAAAATCAGAGTTATTACCATCTCTTCCTGATTCTTCAGCTAAAAAATTATGTTCTGGAAAAAATGATTTTATAATATTTTTTATTATATTCTCAGAATCTTTATCTATTGTAGTTACAAGATCAGCTCTCCCTTTAAAACTAACTTTCTTAGGATTATTTAATGCGCCCATGATGACGTTTGATGATGCAATCGCAGCTTCTACTGCTACATCTAGTAATTTATTTTTGCTTATATGGGACATGTTTAATTGAAAAATATTCTTTCGTAAGAATTTTTAAAGTACCTACCAATAGAATAATTGATATCAAATTTGGAAATGTCATGATCCCAAGACAGGCATCTCCAAATGCCCAAATGGTCTCTAATTCAGCAATCCCACCAATAAATACGAAAAGAACATATACATATAAGTAAGGTTTAATCGCACTCTCTCCAAATAAGTATACAGCTGCTCTATTACCATAAAAAGACCAGGCAATTGCAGTTGATATTGCAAATAATAAAACTGAAAATGTTACAATCTTATCGCCAAAACTAAATAAAAAACTTAAACCATTTTTAAAAGCCAGAGAGGTAAGGAGGCTACTATTCAATAATTCCCTACCTTGAAAGGAACCTACTTCTAATGCTTGTTTAACATCTTCTAGTGATGAAGCAGAGATTTTCACATAGAACTCAGTATGCTTCCATGAATCTGTAGAAATAATAACAAGTGCTGTCATAGTACAAATAATCAAAGTATCTATGTATGGTCCAAGCATAGCTACTGCACCTTCTCTGACAGAAAATTTAGTTTTCGCAGTACTATGAGCTATAGCAGCAGAACCTTGACCAGCCTCATTTGAATATAAACCTCTTTTGATACCCCATAGCATTGTCATTAAAATACCTCCGCTTGTACCCGCTACAGTTGCTGGAGGATTAAATGCCATTTGGATAATTAGACCAAAGCTTGATGCTATTTTATCATAATTGTATAAAATTATAACAGCTGCCGCCGTTACATACACTAAAGCCATAAATGGAGCTAAAAAACCGGTAAATGTACCAATTCTATTTATTCCACCAATTATTACAGATCCAACAATAACTGACATTATAACACCAATAATAAATTGAAAAATAGAGAGTTCAAATCCATTCCAAATTTGATGTTTAAATGTAAGTGAGTGTGTATTACCTATAATACTTGATGCTTCAGAATATAGTTGATCTGAAACTGTAAAAGATTGAATTGCATTACCTGTAGCGAAAGAACAAATAATAGCAAAGGAAGCAAAAGCTACAGCCATCCATCTCCAGTTTTTTCCAAGACCGTTTTCAATTGTATACATCGGACCACCTGCAGTTTTCCCTAATGCATCAATTTCTCTATATCTAAGAGAAAGTGTACATTCGGCGTACTTAAGAGTTGTTCCAAAAAATGCGGTTAACCACATCCAAAATACAGCCCCTGGACCTCCATAGTAAATTGCTGTGGCGACGCCTGCTATATTACCAATTCCAACGGTAGCAGAAAGTGCAGTTGTTAAAGCTTTAAAATGGTTTAAATCACCTTCATCCTTAGGGTCATCATAAACTCCTTTCGTTACATTAATACCATGTCTTAAATATTTTATTTGTGGAAAACCAAGTTGTAAAGTAACGTAAACACCTGTACCAACTAAAGCTAATACCATAATTGGTACAGATCTATTACTAGGGAAAGACCAAATAGCATCAAAAATTTCTAGCCCGAATGCATACATTAAAAATGTAATTATACTAAAAGTGATTATACCAGCTGTTTTTCTTTCCAAGAGAACTCCAATCAAGTTAAAATAACAATACTAAGTATATAGAAAGTTATTTTGAAGGACAAACAATTAAACAATTATTGATTCTTATTATTTACCAATGGGAATTGTGAAGTGAAGAGTATTCAATGAAGATGAATATTTAAATTTTTTACTATTGTTTCTTTTGTGTAAGAAATACCCAACCAAGCTCCCAACAATCGATCCTGCAATGACATCTGAAGCATAATGTTCGTCTGATGCTATTCTATAATATCCAGTAGCAGTAGCAATACCAATAGAGGTAAGCCAAATTTTTGAACTATGCTCTGGATATTGTTCACTTAATATAATTGCATTTGAGACCCCAATAGAAAAAGCAGTAGAAGTATGTCCGCTAAAAAAAGACTTATAAGTTTCATTTGATTTATTTTTTTTTGAATTAAATCTATATTTAGGTCTTTCCCTGTTTGAAACTACTTTCACAAAGTTAGTAATAACTCCATTTAAGGAAAGTATATCTAGTTGCAAAAATAGATTATCATAATAATCTTCATTTGATA
>JAOHKG010000065.1 GCA_028101095.1 Fidelibacterota bacterium
CCAAGATTAACACGGCAATGGACCCATTTAGAAAGGCAAATGGGTGGGATAGGAACACGTGCAGGAATGGGAGAAACTCAAATTGAAATTGATAGAAGGTTGATTAGAACAAAAATAACAAAATTAAAAAAAGATCTTTTACAGATTGAAAAAGAAAGAAAAATACAAAGTTTGAGAAGATCTTCAGAATTTAGAGTCTCTTTAGTCGGTTATACAAATGCGGGTAAATCTACTTTGTTTAAAGCTTTGACCGGAGCAGATGTATTTATTAAAAATCAATTATTTGCTACTCTTGATACTACAATTAGACAGCTTTCAATTGATTCTAATCATTCTATTTTATTAAGTGATACTGTTGGATTTATTCGAAAGTTACCACATAACCTCGTTGCCTCATTCAAAAGTACATTAAAAGAAGTTGTAGAATCTGACCTTATTTTGATGGTACTTGATGTTTCCTCTGATTATATGAAAGATCATATAGAGGTTATAAAAGAAGTCTTAGATAGTCTTGGAGCAAAAAACATACCACTTATCTATGTATTGAATAAAGTTGATTTGATTACTGAAAATGATAAGTTGAATGTGATAGCAAGAGATTTTGACGATTCTGTTATAATATCAGCGAAACGACATTTGATGTTATCTAAGCTCAAAGAAGCTATAATTGAAAAAATGGAAAAAGATTATCAGACCTTGAATATTAAGTTGTCTTATTCAGAAGGACGCGCAATCTCCCAAATAAAGAATACCCTAGAAGTTCTTGAAGAAGAATATGATGAAGACTTAATAAGAATGAAAATTAGGGGTAGTAGAATAGCTTTGGAGAAGGCATCCGTTTTTGATTTTTTGAATAACGGGTAGATTGTTTTTTTAGATCATTCTTTGTTTATTGAATGAAAGGAACCTCTCAAAGTCAGCAAACTTCCTTGATCCAGATCAACTGGAAAGGCCTGTTTTTTGAGCCTGAAGTACAGAACCTAATTATTGAGTATAGATCAAAAAAATACAGAACCTACCCGTCAAGTATCGTTAAATATAAATATAAAATTATCTTAAAATCTATTTCTTTGAAAATTTATCTTCTAAACTCGAAATAATAACAGCAACAGATGCATCGCCAGTTACATTAATACTAGTTCTAATCATATCTAAAATTCTATCTACTCCCAAAATAAGTGCAATACCTTGACTAGGTACATTAATAGATTCTAATATGATGACAAGCATTATTATTCCTGCACCTGGTACTGCTGCAGTTCCAATAGAGGCTAAGACTGTTGTGATTATAATTATTAATTGTTCTTCTAGTCCAAGAGACATTCCCATTGTTTGAGCAATAAAAACCGCTGCAACCGCTTGGTAGAGAGCTGTTCCATCCATATTTATAGTTGCACCAAGAGGTAATACAAATGAAGAGACTTCTTCAGATACACCAAGCTCCTCTTCACATCTTTCCATAGTTACAGGCAGGGTTGCACCACTAGAGCTTGTAGAAAAGGCAAGGAGTTGAGCTGGGGCAATACCTTTGTAAAACTTCTTAATTGACATATTAGTTAAGAGTTTTATTAAACCATTGTAAGTAAATAAAGCATGGGCAATAAGACCTATTATAACTGCAAACATATAAAATGCTAAAGCTCCTAATAACTCAAGGATTTGATTAGGATTATCTCCTGTAATTTTATTTATTGTTTGGGCAATAAGAGCAAAAACACCAAATGGTGCCATAATCATTATGAAATCTACAAGTTTAACAACTATTTCTGATAAGCTCTGAAAAAAATCTTTTACAAGTTTTCCTTTATTTCTGGGAGTTTTTACTATACCAATACCAATAAAAATAGCAACAAAAACAACTTGCAGCATATTTCGATTGTTGGAAGCTGATAGAAAAAAATTACTTGGAATCATATCGATAAGAGGCTGCAGCGGACCTCTTTCTTTGATGTTATTCACATTGCTGGACTTTTTATTTACCTCACTATTATATTGACTTTGAAGTTTTATTTTCATCTCAGATGGAATTTTATCTCCAGGTCGGAGAGTATTAACAGAGATAAGTCCTATAGATACTGCAATTGCAGTGGTGAAAATATAAATTGCAATAGTCTTTCCACCTATTCTACTTAATTTATTCATGTCTGAAAGTGAAGCCACCCCAGAAATCAAAGATGAAAGTACAAGAGGAACAGCAATTAGCTTTAAAAGGTTTATAAAAATCACTCCAAATGGAGCAATCCAATTAAAAGTAAAAACACCCCAACCAAGCTTGGTTGATATAATTCCATAGACTAAGCCTAGGACTAGACCAATAATAATTTGCCAATGAAGTTCTATTTTTCTCATAATATTAAACCTTAATGTTTATCAATAATTTTTAAAATGGTATTTAGATTAGTTGTCGGGCGCTTACATACAAAGTCCTCGCAGAGATAGTAAGTTGGTTTATTATCCATCATTTTATAATTTTTAACCCATGGAGCTATTTCTTCAAGCTCTGCTGGCTTTGAAATATCTTTTAACAAAACCACCTTATTGGGAGAATACTTCAAATTAATTTTTTCAAAAACTTGACTTAAATCATCTTTTTTACAATCTGCTACAATCACCAACTGAATTGGATTTTTGATGTTAAACATAAATCCTGTAATCATATGAGCAAAACCGGAAGGAGCATGTTTTGCCTGATCAGTGAAAGCTCTTAAGGTACT
>JAOHKG010000066.1 GCA_028101095.1 Fidelibacterota bacterium
AAGGAAGAAGGCCGAGCTTCTTAAATGCGGCTAATCCAGAAAACTCATTTCAGTTGTATAATTTTTTTATAGAAGAATTAAAAAAAATTGTTAATGTTCAATCCGGAATTTTTGGGCAAGAGATGCAAGTCGAATTAATTAATGATGGTCCGGCAACGTTTATTTTAGAATCTTAAAATTAACTAAACTTAATTATGAATTTTTTATCGAAGCGATTAACTTAATCTTATATGGAACGTAAAATAAGAATTGTTATGGGAAAGCCCGGACTTGATGGTCATGATAGAGGGATTAAAGTACTCGCTTCTTCCTACCGTGATGCTGGAATGGAAGTCATCTATTTGGGTTTAAGACAAACGCCTGAAATGATCGTTCATGCAGCTCTTCAAGAAGATGCTGATGTCATAGCTCTTTCAAGTTTAAATAATGCGCATAATACTATTTTTAAAAATGTATTAAATCTAATGAAAGAAAAAAAGTTAGATGATGTACTTTTAGTTGGCGGCGGAATTATTCCCCAAAAAGATATTGAAAACCTTGAAAATGAAGGTGTTGGAAAACTATTTGGTCCGGGAACGCCAGTTCAAGAAACGATTGATTATATATCAAATTGGGTAAGTCAAAATAGGCGTTAATATGGACTTAAAAAATCAAATTGAATTAGAATTATATTTTGCAGACCATTTTGATACAGTCTTATTTCCTGTTCTAGCAGATATATACTTAAAAAAAAATGATCTAAAACGAGCACGGAAAGTATGTGATATAGGTCTAAAGCATCATAAAAATGACCCAGCTGGTCTATTTATTCTTGCGCAAGTAAGCAATATTGAGGGAGACTATAAAGAAGCTGAAAAATTACTCGAAAAAGTATTAATTTATTCAAATAATCATTTAGCAGCCGCAGAGATGCTCTGTGAAATACAAACTGTTTTAGGTCGTGCACCAAGCAGGCTTTTAAAATCTTGGAAGCTTGTTTTAACTTTAAATCCAGACCATGAAATAGCAAATAGTTTTATAAAAAAAGTTGAGGAGCCGATTAAAGAGAAAGAGGTATTAAAAAAGAAAAAGAGCCCAAATAAGCAAAAATTAATCAGACAAACTATAAAAGAAGAAAAATCTTCTATAAAAATAACCGAGGACGAGATTAGCAAACCTCTAAAAGTGAGCTCAAGACTGGCAACTTTTACTCTTGTCTCAGTACTAAAAAATCAAGGGTTGTTTGACCAAGCATTGGATGTATTGGATGCTTTAGAAATAAAAGGTCAAAATTTAGAATCAATATCTTTGGAAAGAGAGACAATTCAAACTCTTATAAAAAATTCACAAAAGGATTAATAAATGAACACTTCTATATATGCTAAGAGACAAAGTGCACTGAAGTCTGTCTTAGAAAAGAAAGGACTCGATGGAATTCTAATATCAAACTTAACAAATATTCGATATATCTGTGGCTTTACAGGGTCAGCTGCATCATGTCTTGTTACACCTGAAGGGCAATATTTTATCTCTGATGGTAGGTATATTGAACAATCAAAAGAACAGGTTAAAGGTTTTGATCGATATTTAGATATGTCTTCTCATTTTAATCAAATCAAAGATAACAAATTAAACCCGGATGGATTAAAACTGGCTTTTGAAGGTAGTCATATGAGCTTTGCTCAATATGAAAGTATGGTGACGCTGTTTTCAGGAACATCATGGGAAAATACTTCTATGATTCTAGAGGATTTAGCATCGGTTAAAGATAATTATGAAATAGAATGTATTCGCACGGCAGTCGAGATAACAGATAGGGTTTATGAAGAAATAATCCCAATGCTAAGACCGGGGTTTACTGAAAAACAGGTCGCTAATGAAATGGTTTCAAAATACAGAGAATATGCTGAAGGTGAAGCATACTCACCAATTGTGGCAACTGGTCCTAATGGAGCATTGCCTCACGCAATACCGACAGATAGAGAATTTAGTAAAGGAGATTTTATTGTTATAGATGCAGCCGCAAAATATGGTGGCTATCACGCAGACATGACTCGAACACCTGTTGTTGGAGAAGCTTCTGATAAACACAGAGAAATTTATGCAATCGTTAAAGAAGCTCAAAAAAGAGGATGTGAAGTCGCAAAAGCAGGTGTCCCTTGTAAAGATGTTGATTTTGCCACTCGAGATTATATTGATCAAATGGGGTATAATGAGTTTTATACACACGGAACAGGACATGGGTTAGGACTAGAGATACATACTTCTCCACGGTTTAGTCCACAAAGCGATCAGATACTAGAAAAAAATAACGTGATGACTATAGAGCCAGGTATTTATTTAGCTGGCTGGGGCGGTGTACGAATTGAAGATGATGTGATTATTGGTGATAATGATTGCGAAATCTTAAATAAGACTACAAAAGAGCTGGTTATTGTTAATTAACTAAAGACCTTTTATTGATTGATATATATAATAATCCAGAGCTATATGATGCTATTCATTCAAACTATATTCGAGATGAAAAATTCATTTCAAAATACAGTCAAAAAATTAGAGGCCCAGTACTAGAACTAGCATCGGGTACGGGTCGTCTGTCAAAAGTAATATTAGAGGAAGGGCTAGACTATACAGGGATTGATTTAAGCAAAGAGTTTATTAAGGTTGCACAAAGTCGGTTTAAGGGTAATGGAGAGTTTTTTTTAGATGATATGCGTAATTTTAATTTAAAAA
>JAOHKG010000067.1 GCA_028101095.1 Fidelibacterota bacterium
AAGAAAAAAAACAGATAATAATCATCGAGACAAAGACAAAAGAACTAAAAATGATGAAATTGAAAATGATAAAGCTAATAATGATGAAGTTGAAGAAAATTTAAAAATCGAAAAAATTATTGAAACTGAAGAAGTTGACATTGATGATGTAATAGATAGAAAAATACCAAAGAAAAAATATGAGCTTCCTTCCTCAGATTTACTTGCTACTCCAGTGGCTATAAAAGATAATTTAAATCGTGATGAGCTAGTTGAAAGAGCTAATTATTTAACTCAATCTATGTCCACTTTTGGAGTTGAGGGAAGAGTGGTTAATGTCCATCCAGGTCCAGTAATAACATTGTTTGAAGTTGAGCCTGCAGAAGGAGTAAGAGTTAATAAGTTTGTTGCTTTAGCTGATGACCTAGCACGTGTAATGGAAGCTAGTAGCGTCAGAGTAATCGCCCCTATCCCAGGTAAGTCATCTGTTGGAATTGAGATTCCAAATCGTAACCCAGCAGTTGTTTTCTTTAAATCTGTTGTTAATAGCCCAGAGTTTACGGAGGCAGAATCTTTCCTTACTTTAGCAATAGGTAAAACTACTTCTGGTGAGATCAGTACATTAGATTTATCAAAAATGCCACACTTACTTATTGCTGGAACTACAGGTTCGGGTAAATCTGTTTGCATAAATACAATTATTTGTTCAATTCTTTATCGGGCAACACCTGATGAAGTGAAATTTGTTATGATCGACCCCAAGAAAGTTGAAATGACTCTTTATAAAAAATTAGAGGGATATCACTTGCTCAAAATGGAAGATATTCCTGAGCCTATTGTTACTTCAGTTGATCATGCAATATTAGCATTAAAAGCATTAGAAAAAGAGATGGATAGGCGTTATGATGTATTAGCTGAAGCTGTGGTGCGTAACATAAGTGAATATAATGAAAAAATGAAAAATGAGAATGATGCAATTATGCCTTACATTGTGCTTGTTGTTGATGAGCTTGCGGACTTAATGATGCTTTCAGCTAAAGATGTAGAGGCTCCAATTGCAAGACTGGCTCAGCTTTCAAGAGCGGTAGGCATTCATTTAGTTATAGCAACTCAAAGACCTTCAGTCGATGTAATTACAGGAGTCATTAAAGCTAATTTCCCTTCAAGGATTGCTTTCCAAGTCGCCAGTAAAATAGATTCAAGGACAATAATTGATCAACCCGGTGCAGATAAATTAATAGGTAGAGGGGACATGCTTCATCTTGGGACGGGTAGTTCAGATGTTTTTAGAATGCATAATGCTTTCTTATCACTAGATGAGATTCAGTCATTAATGAATCATATTTCAAAGCAATCAAAAAGTGAAGAAGTAATACTTCCCTCTGTAAGAGAATCTCAACTGTCTGATCTAGGTGGTGATTTAGGCGAAACAGGAAAAGATGAACTTTTTAATGATGCTATTTCATTAGTAATAACGCACCAGCAGGGATCAATATCTTTGCTTCAGAGAAGATTGAAAATTGGTTATTCTAGAGCTGCACGACTAATTGATGAGATGGAGCAAACTGGGGTTGTCGGTCCTTTTACTGGTAGTAAAGCTAGAGAAGTTTTAGTTGATGAAACTTATCTAGAAATGATTAGAGATGATTAAGTCGATAAGGATAGTTCTATTAAAAGTAATAATCTTTTCCTTAGCATTTTCAAAAAATGATCCTTATTCAAATTTTAAAAAGTATATGGATCAAAATATGGGATCTATTTTTAATATAAGCTACCATCAAAGTCAATATAATGAACGTTTAGTTTCTGAAGGCATTATATGTTTTGAATCACATAAGAAATATATTTTTGATAATAATATAACGCGAATAATCTATAACAATAAATATATCAAAACGATAAATAAACAGAATAAGCAAATTATTTATGACGAAATTATTGAGGGTGAGGTTTCTTTATTTGATTTATTGTTTTCAAACAAGAGGCTAGATGTTTCATTAGGCGCTTCTTTAAATCCAGATATTTCAATTATTAATTTCAAATTAAAGTCATTAGATATTAGAGGTGTCCTCAAGACGGATAATTTATCAGGAGAGCCAAAACAGCTTTCCTTATTTAATGTTGATTCTAGTCTTATGTCTGTTGTTGAAATAAATAGGGTAGAAAGTAAAGTTGATTTTAATTTAAAAGCTATTGATACAACATCTTACGAATTGATAGATCTTCGTGAATAAATACTTAAAACTATTCCTTGCTAGTGCTTTGAGTTTCGTTGGAATCTACCTGGCTTTTTCAGGTGAAAATTTGCCTTTATTATTCAATGAAATATATAAAGTGAACTACTTGGGGGTTATTTCAGGCTCAATAGCACTGGTAAGTTCATGTTATGTACGTGCATATCGTTGGAAATTACTCATTGATCCTATAAAAAAAATCCCAGTCAAAGAAATCTTTGGCTCTACAATGATAGGTTATTTTGGAAATGGAATTCTTGCCTTTAGGTTAGGTGAATTACTTAAGGCTTATTCTTTATCAAAAAATCGCTCTATTCAGGTTTCTGAGGTTTTTGGAACTGTTATCGTAGAGCGAGTTTTAGATCTATTGATGGTTTTATTACTATTTTTTTTTGTAATACCATGGTATCCATTTGACAATGATTTACTGAGGCTTGCAATTAT
>JAOHKG010000068.1 GCA_028101095.1 Fidelibacterota bacterium
GGAATGGTCGTTTTGGCCGTGGAGTCACTTATGCAGATTTAGAAACGTATTTTGTTGTTAATGATGCACATGATTTAGAGTATTTAGGTGAAGATGATTTAGTTAAATATTATCCAAGGTATAGTACTAAAAAAATTGGTGAGGATGCCTCTATTCAAAGTGGACAGCCGTGGGGAGGGTTAGGTATAAGAGTAGAAACTAGAGGTTTCCAATGGAACAATCCTCAAGCAAGAGATGCAATTTTTNGGGAATATAATATTTCAAATACATCAGAGTATGATCTTCCAGAAGTTTGTTTTGGTTATTGGGTTGATAATGCGATTGGTGGAGATGGTGCTGATGATGAAGTAGGTTTTTTTAATGATTTATTAGATATGTCATATTCATGGGATGAAAATGGTATTGGTATAGCTGGATTATTACCAGGAATAATGGGTTTTGCATATCTTGAGAGCCCAGGATTAGCATATGATGGAATAGATAACGATGATGATGGGCTAGTAGATGAGAAAAGAGATAACCAAGCAATCAATTTTGTTGGACCAACAGATGGTATTGAAGATTTAACCAAATTTTTAGATTTTTATAAGTTAACAGCATCAGAATTAAAAGCTCACTGGGATGCAGATGAAGATCAGGATTGGGAAGATGGAGAAGATACTAATGGAGATGGGGTCTATTCAGCTTCTGAAAACCCTGGGAATGATGTTGGTCTAGATGGAGTTGGACCATTAGAAATAAACTATACCGGTCCGGATGAGGGAGAAGCTAATCATAAACCTGACTATGTCGAGTCTATAGGGTGTGAACCTAATTTTGCAGCCACAGATGTTACTGAATCAGATATGATTGGATTAACTTCTTTTCAATTATTCCCGATATTTGACCAGCATCCGGCACCACCTGGAAGTCCTTGGTTTAGGAATGACGATGTAATGTGGGATTTAGTTTCCATGGATTCGTTAACTGAATATTATGGTACGGTAGCGAATTTAGTTGAATTGTTTGCATCAGGGCCTTTTCCTCTTTTTCAAGGAAAAACAGAAAGGGTTTCGATGGCAGAAATACACTCATATGATCCTCTAGAGGGTTTAAATTCAGCAGAACACCTTGCTCCAGCTCTTTTCCAATTGAAATCTATAGTTCAAATAATTTATGAAAAAGATTATAGGTTTGCACAACCTCCAAAAACGCCAACGCTCACTGCGTCTGCTGGTGACGGATATGTAATGCTAACCTGGGATGATGATGCAGATAAATTGACTCGAGATCCTTTCTTAGGAAACATTAATGATTTTGAAGGGTATAAATTATTTAGGTCTACAGATAAATATTTTTCTGATGCAGAAGTAATCACTGATGGTTACGGAACCCCAATGTTCTTAAAGCCAATCTATCAATGTGATTTAGTAGATGATTATAATGGTTTTACAGATTATGGGTTAGTGAATGGTGCTGCTTATAACTTAGGAGATAACACTGGAATTAAGCATTATTTTAAAGATGAAAATGTAGATAATGGACGAACTTATTATTATGCTTTAGTAGCATATGATTATGGTGCGCCAGATATCGGTCCAGGTATATCTCCTTCCGAAAATACAACAGTCATAGACATTGACGAGTATGATAATATTAGAGGTACGGGAAAAAATATTGCTATTGTTACACCTAGGGTTAACTCAGCTGGATATGTAGACCCTGAAATAATTTTAGATTCTTTAAATAACACTATTATTGGTACAGGGAACATTGACTTAAAAATAGTTTCAAGAGAGCAATTAGACCCTGGTAGTGAATATTATATGACCTTCAATTTTGACACTGTTAAAAATGAAATTGACAGGCCACTTTTTTATTCTAATCCTGGATTTCAAGTTTTTAATAAAACAAAAAATGAGAAGATATATTCAGAAAGTCCACTTTATGATGAGACAGGGCAGCCAAATTTTAGTGGTAATAATCTCTTGTTTAATGAGAGTGATAGCTCCTGGCGTATGAATTCATCGTTAAAATCAGATGTTTTTGAAGGTTTGCAATTAAGTATCAACCAAACTAGCGTGACTCCATCTTTAGACTCTTCAAGTACTGGGTGGATGAACGGAGGGGCGGGTGATATGAATATTACAATGACAACAAGGGAGTCTAAGTTAGTACCTTGGGATTGTGAAATAGTCTTTACAAATGATTCGAGCTATACTTCACAAGTAATAAGTCCGTTTGGAATTTATGATGAATTCGATACTCGTTTATGGTTTCCAAATAGAATCATATTAGGGTCTTCATTTAACTTTTATGTTGTAAATAAAACTATCCTTGATGAAGATGGTAATTATACATTAATGGATATGGTGGTTCAAGATTTTAGCGGCCCGGATTGGAGTTATGATGGAGAGTTCAATATTAAGAACGACCGTATTCTTGTTGGTCAGTTAGATTCCTTAAATAACTGGAAAGGAACATCCTTCGTAATAGATTTTTTAAATACAGATTCTATTTTTTATCCACAACCTGGTTCACGCTATTCAATTAATTGGGATAGAAATTTTTGGTCTACAGATACTTTCAAGTTTAAGGTTGGTGATCTTCCA
>JAOHKG010000069.1 GCA_028101095.1 Fidelibacterota bacterium
TATAGCCCCAGCCGCTTTAGGAGCACTTGACCCGATCGGAATTGTCCAAGCTCGAACCTCTTTTTCACCGCAAGTGAAATAAGTTTGGAGGCCTAATAAATTAAAGCTATTCTTTATGACTTTATCTAACCCTGGTTCTTTAAGATTATATTCTTGTAAAAACATTGGTTTTTCATCTTTTGAGAGTGAAGAGATTTCTTGCTCTATTGATGCGCAAATTCTAATTCCATTGTTTCCTTGGCTCTCTGCAAAGCTAAATAAATCTTTAACATATTTATTCTTCTCATCTCTAACAATTTCATCCTCGTTAACATTTGCAATGTATAATATTGGTTTGTTACTTAATAAATGAAAAGAGTTGAAGGCTTCTTTTAGGTGGTCTTCAACCACTAAAGTTCTTGATTGTTTCCCATCAGAGCAGTGTTTAATTAGCGCTTCGATGAGTCCTAGCTCTTGAATAGCAATTTTATCATTAGACCTTGCTGCTTTTTCAGTTTTTCGATAACGTTTTTCTAGTGTTTCAATATCAGCTAAAAGTAATTCAGTCTCAATAGTTTCAGCATCTCTAACAGGGTTAATACTTCCTTCCACATGCGTAATATTTTCATCTTCAAAACATCTTATTACATGTATTATAGCTGAAGTTTGTCGTATTTGGCCTAAAAATTGATTTCCCAGGCCTTCCCCTTTACTTGCTCCTTTTACCAGACCTGCTATATCAGTGAATTCTACTATTGCAGGTATAACTTTTTCTGGACTGTATATATTCCCGAGCTCATTTAATCTTTGGTCTGGAAGAGAGACGATTCCTGAATGTGGTTCTATAGTACAAAAAGGATAGTTTTCTGCTGGAACACTTGACTCAGTAAGTGCATTAAATAAAGTAGATTTTCCTACGTTGGGAAGCCCAACGATTCCACATTGAAGAGACATAAAATATATATAAGCTTTATTAAAAAGTATCTTGTGAAGGGTCGCCGCCAAAGTCATAAGTCAGATTATCAAATAAACCAACTTGGAGATTTTTAGCAAAATAAATTGTGCGGTTATCTGATGTACTTAGTTCTCCATCTGCCCAGATCATTAACTTTCCATTTCTGTCTAAAATTTTCTTAATATCAATTCTATAGATGATTTTTTCATGATATGGCCTTACTTGCCCTTTGAATTTTAAATCGCCAACGCCTAAGGCTCTTCCTCTTCCTTTTCCATTCATCCAAGTAAGAAAAAAACCAACAAGCTGCCACATCCCATCAAGTCCCAAGCATCCAGGCATGACAGGGTCTCCTTTGAAATGGCAATGGAAAAACCAATTCTCATCATCTATATCTAGTTCTGCTAATATTTCACCTTTTTTATATTTCCCTCCAGTATCATTAATATTTAGAATTCTATCAACCATAAGCATTGGAGGTTGAGGTAATTTCCCTGTATCATCACCCATTAGAGTTCCATTCCCACTTCTTAGCAGGTCTTTTTTGTTATAACTATTTTTTTGTTTCATTTTTTTTGTAATATATTTTGAGGATAAAGAGTACAACAAAAAAATCAATTTATAAACTGACATTTGATATCAAATAAATAAAAATAAACGATTAAATTAATACAAATCATTACGGAGAATAAAATGCTAGATTGGGTATTATTACTTGGAGGGTCGACTGGACATGGGGCTGCAACTGCGAAGAGATTAGCAAAAGAGGGTTATGGAATAATAGCATTTCATTTTGATAGGGGTGATGCAAAAAAAATTGCAATGAACAATATAGAGGAAGTAAATAATTTATCGAATGGCAGATGTCATTATTTTAATACCAACGCTGCTTCTATAGAAACTATTGAGAAATATATACCCAAAATAAAAGAGATTACAAATGGGCAGCCACTCAAATTATTATTGCACTCAATAGCTTTTGGAACCACCACAAACTTTTTCGGTGATACGCCTGTCACTCCGAGACAAATGGATATGACTGTACACGTCATGGGTAATTCTCTACTTTATTGGACTCAACACCTTTTTAAAAATAATCTTCTTGCTAAAGGGTCTCGCGTAATGGGTTTAACAAGTGAGGGTAATTATTTAGCTATGGAGGGTTATGGACCAGTAAGTGTTGCAAAAGTAGCAATGGAGGCAATAATCCGACAAATAGGATGGGAACTAGGAGAGTTTGGAGTAACGGCCAATGCAGTCCAAGCAGGTATCACACCAACAAGAGCTTTGACAAAGATAACAGACAACTGGGAAACGTGGGTTGAAAACACAAAAAAAAGAAATCCAATGGGTAGAACTACAACGCCAGACGATATAGCTTCTACGATTTCTATGCTTTTAAAACCAGAGGCGGACTTTATTAATTGTTCAATTATTTACTGCGATGGAGGAGAATCAAGATCCGGAAATATTTAGGAATTGATCTTTTGCGATAACTTTTGTTCAATAAGAACTATTAGTTCATGACA
>JAOHKG010000007.1 GCA_028101095.1 Fidelibacterota bacterium
TACCATTTCTTCGTGTCATCACGGCGAAGACTCCAAGCGAAAACAATACAGCTGCTATAAGTAAATAATTACTTAACTGATCCATCAAGTACCTTCCCTAGAAAGTACTGCCGCTCCAATTAAAGCACCGAGTAGAAGAAGCGATACAGCCTCAAATGGCAATAAGTATTTAGTGAGAAGCAGTATCCCTATATCATGCACTGTACTTACTGGCTCAAAAGACTGCTTTTCCAACCATGGAGTTTTCGAGATTATCAATGACAATAAAATCAAAAGCCATATTGAAACAACACCCCCAATTCCCTGTTGCACATTAGTTTGAGATAGCCTGACTGAGGATATTCTATTTGTTAACATAATACCAAATATTATCAGAACTAATATTCCACCAATATAAACAATTAATTGAACACCCGCGATGAAATCTGCCCATAAAAAAATGTATAATGCAGCGACGCCAAACAAGGTGAACAGCAGGGCTACAGCAGAGTACAATAATTGGTTATTAAGGACAACAACTAATGCAGATGCTATTGTGAAAATTGCTATAAACCAGAAAACTAAATCAGCCATTAAAGCCTACCTTAAGATTCTGCACTTTTTTCACCAATATATTTGTCAAGACCTTCTTTGGTACCTGATTTTGCAAACTTATATATTAAATTATCCCTGTCCGGTTCAGAAAACTCATAATCAAGGGGATGGCGACTACTGTTAGGTCCACCAGTCATAAAAATACATTCTTCAGGACAAGGATAAGTACACAGATTACAGTAACAGCACTCAGACATATCAATATCAAATCTAGTAACAACCATTGCTTTTCTGGTTCCGTTGGTTGTAACTCCAACATGTTTTATCTCTTTTATATCACTGCCTCGTTCAGGAGCTTTTTCAGTAACAATTTTTATACAATCAACAGGACAAGCTCTCTCGCATTTGAGGCAACCAATGCAATCATCCATGTCAACATGTAGTCTAGTTCTAATAACATTGTAGTTATCATGATCAAAACCAATATTTCTCTCAGGTCGGGGCCACCTCTCTTCAGGATATTGGAGGGTTACATTATCTTGCCTAGCTCTAATCAGATGAATAAAAGTAATACCCATTCCACCTAAAATAGTGGTAATACTAGTCCAAATATCTGTAAAATACTTAATCATAATTAATAATCACCCAAATAAAACTGTCCAAATTGCCACAGCAAATATATTAAAAAGACCTATTGGCAGAAAGACCTTCCAACATAAGTGCATTAACTGGTCTACTCTTAGCCTAGGTACTGTCCATCGTATCCAAATCATAATGAAAATAAGAAAAGCTGTTTTGCTAAGCATCCAAAAAACGCCCATTAAAGGAGAGTCAAGAGAGCCCGAAAAAGGACTCTGCCATCCGCCCAAAAACCCCGTAACAGCAACCACACTTACAACAAACATGTTAGCATATTCACTTAAAAAAAAGAAAGCGTATCTCATACCAGAATATTCAGTTACAAAGCCAGCAACTAATTCAGATTCTGATTCAGGTAAATCAAATGGAGTTCTGTTAGTCTCTGCAAGCGCGCTGATAAAATAGACAACAAATGCAATAGGCATGAATGGATTATCAAATATAATCCAATTTGAAATTCCGCCTTGTTGATAAATAATAATTTCTTGCATGTTAAGACTTCCGGCAAGCATAATAACAACAATCAATGATAAACCAGCTGGAATCTCATAACTTATAATTTGCGCAGCTGATCTCATCCCACCATAAAGGGACCATTTATTATTAGATGACCAACCAGCTAAAATAAGAGCTATAACTGCAAGGCTACCTACACCAAGAATATAGAATATCCCGATATTTAAATCCGAAACAATAATGGATCCATTGAAAGGCAGAGCAATAAAGCTAATAAAAGCGCCAACAAATATCATGAATGGCGCAAGAATGAACAAAAGCTTATTTGCACTACTTGGTATAATATCTTCTTTTGAAAGTAATTTAAGTGCATCCGCAATTGGCTGTAGCAAACCCCATTTACCCGCATGAAGACCTACACCTTGCCCCATAGGTCCAACCTTGTCTTGTATAAAAGAAGAAACTTTAAGCTCTGCGTAAATGACTACAAGTGCATATACCGTAATAAAGCCAAATGTCGCAACCAAAGGGATCAACATAGAAATGACGAGAAAAGGATCTGTATTTTCCCAACTTGGAAAAAGACTAACAAGACTATCAAATAAAAAATCAACCGTCATCTATCTATTTCACCCAACACGATGTCAAGACTTCCCAATATTGCAAGAACATCCGAAAGTAACCAACCGGCAGCAATTTCATCAATTACGGAAAGAGCCGTAAAAGCAGGGGAGCGCATCTTTAGCCTATAAGGTATGTTTGACCCATCACTTTCAATGTAGTAACCCAGATCTCCGCGAGGCGACTCAGTTCTTTTATAGATTGATCCAATTGGAGGCTTTATTTTTTTTGGAAGGGATTGATGGACATCTCCATCTTTAGGCATACTCGCTAGCGCCTGCCTTACAATTTTGATACTCTCTTTCATTTCAAGCACTCTAACATAAAACCTATCCCAACAATCGCCTACTGATCCTTTACCCCCCTCACCAACAGGCACCTCAAATTCAAACTTATTATAGATGGAATATGGATCATCCCTTCTCAAATCCCACTTAAGGCCTGAAGCCCTGAGGTTTGGACCTGTTACACCATAACTGATTGCAACATCTTGCGGCATTACGCCTATATCAGCGGTTCTTTCAACAAAGATTTTATTGTGAACCAGAAGATTAACAAACTCATCAATCTTAGGCTCAAAATAATCTAGAAACTTATAGGTAGACTCAACAAATCCAACCGGAAGGTCATGACTAAGTCCACCAATCCACATGTAATTATATAGAAGTCTAGCTCCACATGTCATCTCAAAAAGATCTAATATTCTTTCCCTATCACGAAGCATATGAAGGAATGGTGTGAACGCTCCAATATCTAGACCAAAAGCCCCCAGACCAAGTAGATGACTAGCAATCCGTTGAAGCTCAGCCATGACTACTCTTATGTGCTGTACACGATCATTAACTTTAATCTCAAGCATTTCTTCCATAGCAACAACATAACCAAAATTCATTGTCATCGAAGCGAGATAATCACACCTATCAGTAAATGGTATGACTTGTTCGTACGTCACACTTTCACAATGTTTTTCAAAACAACGGTGCAAATAACCGATATAAGGCGTTATTGAAGAAACAATTTCACCATCGGTCCTTACCTGTAATCTCAAAACTCCATGCGTAGCAGGATGTTGAGGTCCTATATTTAGGACCATTTCTTCACCTCGAATTATTCCCATCCTTCCTTCATCTTTGGTATAACAATACCATGGTAAGTTTCTTGTACTTCATAATTTTTTCTTAATGGCCAGCCTTCCCAATCTTCCGGTAATAAAATACGCCTTAAATCACGGTGATTTGAAAATTCTATTCCAAACATATCATATGTTTCCCTTTCAAACCAATCTGCAATTCTCCAAACCGATTCAACAGATGGTATTTTAGGGTTTTCGATTGGGACTTGAATTCTAACTTCAGTGTAATGTTTTTTTGACATTGAATGTAAGTTATATCTAGCTTCTAAAATTTTTCCATCAATATCAAAACCCGTTTGGCATTGTAGAGAGTCAAATAATAGATTAGAATCAGTTTTTAGCCAAATTGCAAAGTCATACCAAATACTAGGATTAATCATTAAAAAATCATCAACATTCTCATTTAATACTGAACCAGGAAATTTGGCAACCGATAAGTTTTTGATTTTTAAATTAATACTTTCTTCGTGAACAATCTTTTTGACTTCGCTTGAAGAACTAGCTACATCAGAAACCGCTTTCGGACTGTGGATCTTTTTGTATTCATCCGGGCTTTTTTTTGCTTTTACTAACGCCGCTTTTACCTTAGATCTTGTAACCCTATCTTCAATTGCGTTAATAGAATCCATATCTCCGTCAAGGCCTTTAAGAACAAAATTTGCAATTAATTTTTGACTATCATCACTTGTAACCGTTTCTTTAACTTCATCTGCTCCCGATCTATCTCCAGTGTTCTCAGCCCTAAACTTACCAGGGTCTTTTTTTGCCTTAAAAAGTGCAGCTTTTGCCTTAGACCTGACAACACGGTCTTCCAGAGCGTTAATAGAATCCATATTACCATCAAGGGCGCTCAAAACTAGTTCAATAATTTTATTATCCAAACCTGAACTCATGCCATTTTTCGCGTAAGAGGCCTTTCTTCAAGAATTTGTTCTTGTAATTTCAATAAACCTTCAATTAGAGCTTCCGGACGCGGCGGACATCCAGGGACATATACATCAACCGGTATCACGATATCGACACCTTTTAAAACATGATATCCGTGCTGCCAATAAGGGCCACCACTCGTAGCGCAACTTCCCATTGCAACTACATATTTGGGGTCAGCCATCTGTTCGTACAATTTTTTTACCCTTAGAGCCATTTTCATTGTTACTGTACCAGCAACTATCATTACGTCAGCCTGCCTAGGAGAAGATCTTGGAATCATACCGATTCTCATTAAATCATGACGGCTAGCAGCAGCAGCCATCATTTCGATAGCACAACAAGCCGTACCAAACTGAAAAAACCATGGAGAAGTTGAACGACTCCAACTCAAAAGCTTATCTAGCTTTTCTACAATTATATTATCATTAAATTTATTTTCTAATAAGCCCAAATTATTTCTCCACTTCGGTAGCAATGTTTTTGTATCTACCAGTTCCATACCGAACCCTTCGCTTGACCCAGTCTAAATCAGATTTTACCCACACGTAAGCCAGACCAACACACAAGATTATTAAAAATATTCCCATCTCAACTAACGCCAGAAGACCCATTTCTTTAAAAACAACTGCCCAGGGAAAAAGAAAAACAACCTCAACATCAAAAATTAAAAAAATTAATGCGATAACATAAAATCTAATATTGAACTGTAGCCAGGCAGATCCCTCAACTTCTTCCCCACACTCATATGTTTCAAGCTTTTCTCTTGTTTTATTTGAAGGTGCAATTAGCCATTGTATGACCAAAGGAGCAGCAACTAGGATTATTCCTAGAAATGTGGCAAATAATATAGTTCCAAAATCTCTGTACATATAATTGTCATTAAAATATTAATAATGATATTCAAACTTACTCTTCTTGGTTTTGGAGAGTCAAATTAAACTTCAAAAAATAGTAGATAAAATTTAGAGCCTTTTTGTATCAAAACTAACTAGTTACAATATTAACTTATTTTTAAATTACAACAATGAATTATTTAAATATCTTGATAACAAAAATATTAAAACTATTACCTAAATGGTTTGCAAAACCATTTGCAAAACCATACGTTGCAGGAGAAACAATTGAAGAAGTTACAGCTAAAATTAAAAGTTTGAATGGAAAGGGCTTTTTAGCAACAGTTGATATTCTTGGTGAGCATACGAAGAGTGAAAGAGAAGCACAGAGGATAACAGAGCAATACTGTATGCTTTATGATGAAATCTCAAGAAAAAATTTAGAATGCTCGGTTTCAGTAAAGCCATCACACATAGGCCTTGATATTTCAACCGCTCTGATAATGAAGAATCTAAGTGCAATTTTGGATAAAGCTGTGAACACGAATAATTTTCTAAGAATCGATATGGAGAGTTCAAAATCGACAGATCAAACTATTCAAATATACCAGTACTTCAGAAAGAAGTATTCAAACATTGGTACAGTGCTACAATCTTATTTGTTAAGGACTCAAACTGATATTGATCAGCTATCCGAGTTAGAGTCAAATATTAGAATTTGTAAAGGAATTTATAATGAGCCTCAAAAAATAGCATTCAAGAGTCGAGACGACATCAAAAACAATTATATTCTATTTGCAAAAAAAATGGCCCGCAATAATCACTTCTGCGCATACGCAACTCATGATCAAGAATTAATAGAAGATTTACTCAATTGGATTTCTAAAGAAAATATTCCAAAAGATCTTTTTGAATTTCAATGTCTGTACGGCGTTCCCATGCAGGGGCGCCTAGAAGAGCTAATTAAAGAAGGGATTAAAGTTCGGATTTATGTACCCTTTGGACCAGATTGGTACGATTATTCCATGAGAAGGTTAAATGAAAATCCAAAAATTATAAAGTATGTTCTAGGTAATCTTTTTAAAAATGACTAATCAAAGGACTTTAAAAAAGATTTTTTCGTTTAAAACAATTGCTGTTGTAGGGCTTAGCCCTAATATAAGTCGTCCTTCTAGCTTTGTATCTGCTTACATGGAAAATAAAGGCTATAGGATTTTTCCTGTTAACCCTAGACATAATGACATCGGTAATAATAAATGCTATAAAGGATTAATCGATATTAGACAAAAAATTGATATTATCAATATTTTCAGAAAATCCGAACACGTTTTACCAATAATAGATGATTCGATTAAAATTGGAGCCAAAGCTATCTGGATGCAAGATGGAATTTTAATTGAAAATGCTAAAGAAATAGCTGAAAAAAATAATTTAATTATAGTAATGAATGACTGCATAATGAGACAGCATCTTAGTTTCAAAGATTGATTAAATACCTTGAATTAAAAACAGAATACCTTAAAAAAGGATATTCTATCCACAGAAACGTTATCAGTAATAGCATCGTTGAAGATATTCAAAAACACATTAAATTTTTGTTAGAATGTTTTCCCAAAACAAGACCTGAATCTTTCCACCATGATATGCTGGTGAACGATCCTTTTATTCATCATATTTTAGATCAGAAAAAAATCAAAGAAATATCTAAATTTTATTTGGGACCAAATATTTCTCTTTTTGGAGCACATTACATCGCAAAAAGACCCTTTGACGGAAAACCTGTTGGCTGGCATCAGGATGGATCATATTGGCCATTAAAACCTATGAATGTTATTTCTCTTTGGATTGCAGGGAGTCACTCAAATAAAAAAAATGGATGTATGAGGGTCATTCCTGGATCACAAAATAAAAAATTAATTCCGCCCTCAAAAATGGAAAAGTTAGACCAAGAAAGATATGTTTTAGATTTAGGAATAAAAAAAAGTGATATCAAAAGTAATACCGCTCAAAATATAGAACTTTCTCCCGGTGATATGTCCATCCACAACCCTAATATCATACATGGATCAAATCCAAACTTATCTTCACATTGGCGTATTGGTTTAACTCTTAGAATAATACCATCAACAACCTTTGTTGACAGGGAAAACTGGAAATGTATTCATATTGCTGGAAAAAAAGACAGAGCGATTAAGAACAATTATGTTGAAAAGCCCATATTTAACAAAGAGAAGCACATGGAATTTGATGGTTGTGAAAAATACAGCTAGACTAATCGCTTTCCCCTCTTTTGCCCCACCCCATTTTTGTTCTTAAGTTTTGGAAATAGTCATTATCAGTGAAGCTTATTAAGTTAATTTGAAAATTAGCTTTTGAGATATTGACTTTATTCATTGAAGATAGGGTTTCATGAATTTGCCCATCTGCCGTAAATAAGATTGGGTCAATATTTTGAGAAAATTGGATATCAATACTTGCACTCGCCGGAACAACTAAAGGTCTAGAAGTTAATGTATGTGCAGCTGTAGGTGTAATTATTAATGATTCGACTTCTGGAGTTACAATTGGCCCCCCTGCAGATAATGAATACGCGGTAGACCCCGTTGGAGTTGCAATAATTATCCCATCAGCTTTATAATTACCTACAAGATGATTATTTACAAATACAGTTGCATTCAGCATTCTATGGAATTCTGCGTTGCTTATTACAAAGTCATTTAAAGCGTTATATTTTATTAAAGTATTTTTTTTTGCGATACTGGCCTCGATGAGCATTCTATTTTCCAGAATAAAATCTTTGGCTGCAACTTGGTCAAGTCTGTGAAAAAGATCTTTTAATGTTACTTTTGCTAAAAAACCTAAATCGCCTAAATGAATACCTAAAATCGGGGTAGTACAGTTTTTCATATTTCTTGCTAAAGAAAGAAAAGTACCATCACCCCCTAAAACTAAAATAAAATCTAACTCATCAAGTTGCTCTTCTGTTTCAATGAGTTTGGCTTTCCTATTACTGAAATTAAGATGGTCTAATATTCTGGATGTAAGAAAGGGCTCTAGCTGCTTTTTTTTTGACCATGATAAAATTTTTGGTAAAACTTCCCAAAATATTTTTTTTTCAGTGTTACCCCATATTCCAAATGTAGCTTTTTTATTCATTCAATGTTTTTTACGGAAAAAGAACCTTCAGCATTTTTTATTAATTCATCAATTTTTTTTTCAGAATCGTTTAATTCCATTCTGCATACTTCAATTAGTTTAATACCATCATCAAACCATTGAATATTTTCTTCTAAACTACCTTTACCTGATTCCATTTTCACAACGAGCTCTTCTAAATGAGCAATTGCAGTTTCAATGTCTTTTTTTTCATTTTTCATATTTATCTCGTTCTAAGCTTCTTTGGTCTTTTTTGCAATTAATGCCCCATTTGCAGTTTGGGCTTTAAATAGTTCACCCAATTTTAAATCAGATGATTTACGAATCACTTCATTTTCCTCAGAAAAAAGAATTGAATAGCCACGATCTAGAACCTTATTTGGACTTAGACCATTGAATTGTTTGTAAACAGAATTTAATTCTATTGTTTTATTCTGATGGTGAGTTTTTATTTGAGAATATAACCTTTTTTGTAATTCTGTTATTTTGTTTATTTGTGATTCAATTCTTTTTTTTGGTTGAAGGTATCGTACTTTTTCGTCTATATAATCGATTTTCAACATATATCTTTCTAAAGTTTTCTTAAGTGATTTGTAAAGTTGATCTTGAATTCGATTTAATTGGCCTAATGCGTGTTCCTGTTTTGGTGCTACTAATTCCGCTGCAGCCGATGGGGTAGGAGCTCTTAAATCTGAAGTAAAATCCGAAATGGTGAAATCTGTCTCATGACCAATACCTGTCACTATGGGGATTTTAGATTTAAATATAGACCTTGCTACCGATTCCTCATTAAAGCACCATAAATCTTCAATAGATCCACCTCCTCTGGAAAGGATAATAACATCTACATTTTCATAGCTATTAAAATCTTCAATACCTTCAATAATAGTTCTTGATGCATCATTTCCTTGAACAATTACAGAACGAAGAATTATTTTAACATAAGGCGCTCTTCGATTAATTACATTGCAAATATCTTTAAATGCTGCACTTGTACCTGAAGTTAAGACTCCAATCACTTTTGGATATTTGGGAATAGTTAGTTTATGAGATTGCTCAAAAAGACCTTCTGAAATTAATTTCAATTTAAGTTTTTCAAATGCTAAAAATAAATCACCATCTCCCTCAGGTTTCATTTCAAAAACTCTAAGTTGGATTTGTCCTCTTTGTTCATAAATGGTAACAGAACAATTAATGAGCACCTGCATTCCATTATCGGGAACAAAATTTACGCTATTATTGTTACCTCTAAACATAACACATTTGATTTCACCGCCAGTATCTTTAAGGGTGAAGTACATGTGTCCAGATGATGGATGCAAGTGATAATTAGATATTTCACCTTTTACCCAGAGACTACTAAGATTACCCTCAACTAGATTTTTAATCTCAGAATTTAGTTTAGAAACTGTTAGATAAGACTTTTCTACTGGCATTTACTAACTTTTTGCCTTTACAAAACTAATTAGGGCTTTAAGGTAAATAAAGCCCCTATCTATTAATTATCTTTCTTTTTATGACGATTTGCACGTAAACGTTTTTTACGTTTGTGCGTGTTCATCTTTTTCTTTTTTCTTTTTTTACCGCTTGGCATTTATTTTCCGTTTATTTATTGATTAAATCGTTTACTTTAGATCGCATAAGCTTACTTGGTTTAAATGTTGGGACAAATCTTTCTGGCAGATAAACGGGTTCACCGGTTCCTGGATTTCGCGCTTTTTTTGGCATTCTATGCTTGATACCAAATGTTCCAAACCCCCTTAATTCAACACGCTCATTACTTGCTAGTGAATCAATGATTGTCCCCATAACACCATTCATAACCGTCTCTGTTTCGACCTTTGTCAAACCGGTTGCTTCAGAAACTATGTCTACTATCTCTTGCTTTGTCATATTGCCTCGCATTGATTTACTATGCTATAACTTATGAAATCTATTTGACCCATATAACTAATTTTTGTCCCGGTCTGATTAAGTGAGAACCGTATTTCATATTATTCCAACGCCTAATTTTACTCGCTCGAGTTCGAAAATTCTCTGCTATCTGCCCCAGAGTATCTCCTCGCTTAACCTTGTAGACTCGTTTAGTGTAACCAGCTGGGCCTCCGTTATCTCTTGTTCCCCAAACTCTACCGCCTTTTAAAGGTACGCTTAATTTTTGCCCAACTTTAACTTTATTTCTATTTCTAATTTTATTCACAGCGGCTAAATCGTGAATTGAAACGCTATATTTTTTTGAAATTGTCCACAGACTTTCGCCATATTTTACTCTGTGCACAACAAATTGAGGTGCAAACCGCTCTTCTTCAGGTATTGCATTCCAAGCACTTAAGAATCTTTTTTTAACACCAAGAGGAAGCTTTAGTATATAATCTCCCTCAGCAGGAGTGGCTGACTGTCTTAATTCCGGGTTATATTCCCTTAATATGTTTGGTTTTAAACCTGCAACTCTAGCAAGCACAGCGATATCAGCACTTTTCTTTAATACAATTGTCTCGAATTCAAAAGGCTTCACATTTTTTGGTATTTCGAATCCATATGCTTCTGGAGTTCTAGCTATAATTGCTGCAGATAAAAAGTAAGGTATATAATTTCTTGTTTCTCGAGGAAGAGAATGCATCTGCCAAAAATCGTAAGTTTGGTGAAGCTTTGAAGCTCTTAAAACACGACCTTCTCCACAGTTATACGCAGCTAGAGCAAGATACCAATTATCAAATTTGGTGTTTAGATCTTTTAAATACTTACAAGCAGCATGAGTGGCTTTTACTGGATCTCTCCTTTCATCCTTATACCAGTCTCTAGAAAGGCCATACTGTTTCCCTGTAGCTGAAATAAATTGCCACATTCCAGAAGCGTTTGCTTTACTGTAGGCTTTAGGGTTCAAACCAGACTCAATCATAGCTAAATAAATAAATTCTTCTGGCATTTCATGCTCAGCTAGAATCGGTAGAATAAGGCCCTTATACTCTTCATGTCTTTTCAGCCATATTTGAAATTGTTTTCTGCCTTTAGTTTGAAAATAGTTGATGAATTGATCCACCTGCTTCGTTCTTACGAGTGGAATATGACCATCCCGATCATCAATAACCGTAAGGTTTGTTTCTCCCATTTCAATTTCAATAGCTTCGGTAATATCAGTCCATACCTTTTCAGCCATTACTGGAGCATTAATATTTTGGACTGTATTTAATTTGTGTGTGTACAAATCGGTAAAGGTGCCATTGAACCTGTCAAATTCTTCTTTATCTTCTAAATTCATTTCTCCAATTTGATCAGCTTCCATCATTAATTCAAAAACACGACTAAGCAAGAAAGCCACCTCAAGTGTATCTTTATTAAAATCTGAGATAACAATCTCAGACATTAATAGTTTCGCATCTGATAAAATTTCAGGGAATCTATTTCTAGTTTCATCTATCCCTTGAATAGAACTTTTTTCAATAGTTTCGTCTGCATTTGGTGTGGGAGAAGATTTTGAGGGGATAGACGACTCTGCACCAAGTATAAGCTTGATACTGAGTAACGTAAATAATATGGCTCTAAATAGTGTTTTCAATTGAATTTAAGCAAAAAACTGCGGCAGAAAATTACTTTTGAAATATATTTTAGACAACCCTTAGAGTTTACTTTTTTCAATAGAATTTGTTGTGCTGTAACCTGGGGTTAATTTGATTATTTTAACAATACCACCCCATTTAACGATTTCTTTTGCTCCAACAATGTTCCCTTTTATGTAATCACCTCCTTTGACAAGAATATCAGGTTTTATTGTAATTATCAAGTTTAATGGTGTCATCTCCTCAAATATAATAACATCAGAAATGAATTTATACTTTAGCAAGTTCTTCTTTCTTATTTTTTGTGACTCAATTGGACGACTAACACCTTTAAGCTTCTTGACCGATTGATCTGAATTCAAGCCAACTATTAAAATATCACCTAACTTTGAGGCATGATTTAAAAGGTCTAAGTGACCTTTGTGGAGTAGATCAAAGCATCCATTAGTAAAAACAATTTTTTTGGAGTGACTTTTCCAAAGTTTACATTTATTTACTATTTTATTTTCGAGTAATATTTTTTTTTCCATTTTGTTAATAATTAAGAAGATTTTCAATTTTTTCTTTAATTAGTATTGCAATCTCATGTTTGTTTACTTTTTTACCATTACCAATCATAATTGGTTCTCCAATTCTAAGCTCTAAAACCCCATCGCCAACTGACTTAGCGTTGTTCTTCAGCATTTCAAATGTACCCTTGCATGCTACAGGAATTATGGGGATTCCCATTTCTATTGCCATATTTATCCCTCCTGTTTTTATTTTCAATAAATTACCATTTTCTGTACGAGTACCCTCTGGAAACAATAGAACAGATCTAGGTGATTTTTTAAGTGATTTTTTTGCATCTTCTAGAGATTTATAAGCTTTCTCTCTATTTTTTCGATCTACAAAAATATGTCCACCAGTTGACATGACCCAACCAAGAATCAAAACTGATTTTAATTCAATTTTGGCAACTGAGACTAACCAATTTGGAATCCCAGCGAAAGCTAACGGTATATCAAGAGCAGATGCGTGATTCGAGGTGAAAAAATATGGTGTCTTATTAGATTTAATATTTCTTAAACCAGTAACTGACCATTTAATACCAGAAAAAAATAAAATCGCCTTGCCCCAATTACGAGCACAAACCCCTAAAATTTTACCTTTATCTCTTTCAAAAAAAGATGCAAAGATACCTGATAAGCCAAAAACAATGGTCCAAATTACGGTGTTAAAAATAAGCCAATAATATTTCAACTAAGCTAATTCTTTAATGCCTAAAAAGGAGGAAACTTTTTCTGGGAATCGAACTATGCCATCTTCCTCCTGATATGTTTCAATCAATGCAACCATCAATCTCGGTGTAGCAACACCAGAGCCATTTAAAGTATGAACAAAATCTACTTTCTTATCTTTCTTTCTTCTAAATCTAATATTTCCTCTTCTGGATTGAAATGAATCAAAACTACTACAGGAAGAGACTTCTAACCATTGCTGTTCTGCTGGAGCCCATAGTTCAATGTCATAACATTTTGAAGCTGAAAAACCTAAGTCACCAGTGCATAGTTCAATAACCCTGTAATGTAATCCTAGTTTTTGTAAAACAGACTCTGCCTGCAATGTCAACCTCTCAAGTTCCTTAATTGAATCATCGGGTTGTATAAATTCTACAAGTTCAACTTTATTAAATTGGTGAACTCTTAATAGACCACGAGTATCTTTACCATAAGAACCCGACTCTCTCCTGAAGCAAGGTGTATAACCTACATATTTTATAGGTAAATCAGACTCATTTAATATTTCATCTCTGTGAAGATTTGTGATGGGAACCTCAGCCGTTGGAGCTAAATACAGATTATCTATTTCAGTATGATACATATCTTCTTGAAATTTTGGCAATTGTCCTGTTGTTTCCATTGATTCTTTCTTCATTAAAATTGACGGTAGCATCTCGGTAAAACTGAAATTAGTGACGTGATGATCTATCATTGAATTAATTAATGAACGCTCTAACTTTGCCCCATTACCAACATACAAAGGGAATCCGCTTCCTGAGAGTTTTGAACCTCTTTTAAAGTCAAATAAATTTAAATCTTCTCCAAGCTGGATATGATTCTTGAGTTTAAAATTGTATTCTCTTTTATTACCCCATTCTCTTAAAGTGACATTACCCGAAAAATCTGAAGCTACTGGAACTGAATCTTGAGGGACATTTGGCATTTGAAAGAGGATCCTTTTCAGTTCATTTTCATTTTTTATGAGATCTAATTCTAACTCTTTTAACTTATTCCCTAAGTCCCGGGTTTCTTTTATAGCAAATATTGAATCACCACCTTCTTTTTTTATTTTGCCAATATTCTCTGAAGCTATATTCCTTTGTGCTCTGTATTCACTTGAACGTGTTTTCAAAGTCCTTATCTTGTCATCTAGCAATAATACTTCCTTGATATCAGTTTTATCATTTCTTGATCGTAGTTTGCTAATTATTTCTTCAGGGTTTTCTCTTATTTTTTTTATTGAAATCATTTTATTTAACTCAAGTTATTATTTAAAATTATTTGATATTTTAATAAAAAACTAATATAATGAAATATTTTAGTATGTTGGGCTTTTGCCCGGGCAAATAATATTTGGAAAATCCGGTTTTATAGAATAATTTTTGATATGACACAGAGGATTACTATCGAAATAAACTGCGCCTAGTTTAATAAAAAGGTAATATAAAAATTATTGTGTGATATGAAAAATCCACTAGTGTGTCACCAACCCTATTTACAATAAAAAAAAAATATGAAAAAAATTATTGCAGTAGCTTTAATAATACAGAGTGTTCCATACTTCCAAACTTTAGATATAAATTCTCTAAGATTGGCTCAAAGACAAATCTCTAAATCAACTCCCCAATTGAATAATAATACAAGTAGCATGAGTAAAGAAAAGCCTTTTCTAATTGATAAATCAATTTCACCAAAACAATATAAAGTCGGCCCGGGCGACCAAATACATATCAATATAATTTCTAGTAACGAGACCTTTGATTATAGCTTAGTGATTTCTCCTACTGGAGAATTACTTATTCCATCCGTTGGACTCATTAATACTAATAAATTAAATCTTTATGAATTAATTAAAGAAATAAAAAATAAAATTAAATCTTGGAATTCAAATGCACAGGTGAACATTGAACTTGAAGGTGTTAGGAAATTCAAGGTTTTAGTGACTGGGCAATTTGATAATGCAGGATATTTCGTTGCAACTCCTATAACTAGAGTTTCAGATCTATATGAAAATATTTTGCAAAATTATTTTGAAGAAAAAAAGAATAATTACAGTCAATCCAACAGTAAAACCCACTCAGAGACTATTGGAATTCAATCGAGGATTGCTGTTGATGATTTGTACAAACGAAAAATGGGGGTATATCAAGAAGAAGATTCCCAAATACAATTATTATCTAAAAGAAATATTTTAATATACCGTGAATTAGATACACTAGAAGTTGATATTGAGTGTTTTAAAGTGACAGGAAACATATCAATGAATCCATATATAGAACAAGGAGATGTAATACAAATTCCGTATATAGAATCTTATTTTTATATTAATGGAGGTGTTCAAAGACCTGGTAGGTATGAATTTAAAAAAGATGAAACTCTTGAAGAAGTTATAGAAATTGCAGGTGGATTAAAATCAAATATCAAAAAGGATAACATAAGAGTTATTCATAGTGAAATGCTCAAAGAGAAACCGAAAATTTTACAACTCATAAACGATAAAAATTTTAAAATTAGACCTGAAGACAATATTATGATTCCGTTCAGCAACAACAAAAAGCCCAATGATATTATTGAAATCACAGGTGAGATTAAATTTCCAGGGACTTATTCTATTGTACCTGGAGAAACTACGCTTGGTGATCTAATTGATATATCCGGTGGATTCACAGAAATTGCTGATACAAATAAAGTTTTATTTAACAATAGCAAAATATCAGAGATACCCGACCGAGAATTAGAAAGAGTTTTATTAAAAACAGAATTGAATCGCTCAATTGAAGAAAAAGCTTATATTAAAGCTCGAGTACGAACACAAAAGGGATCTTTAGAAACATCTCTCCAAGAAGTGATTGAAGATCAAAATATAATTGTTGCCCATGATCAAATACATATTCCAAAGTACTTCCCGTATGTAGAAGTTATTGGAGCTGTTAATTTTCCTGGACGATATCCCTATTCTGTAAATAAAACAACCTCTGACTTCATTGAGATGGCTGGAGGAATAATTAGAAATAAGAGCGGAAAAAAGTTTTTAGTCAAATCAACAACTAGCCAACGAATTAAATTAAATAACAGACAAAAATTATCAAGCGGCGATATAATATTTATAGCAGAAAAACTAGAGTATAACCAATGGTTTGCAGCAAAAGAGATTGTTACAGCTATCGGTCAGCTAGCAACCATTGTTCTAGTCATTCAACGAATTTTAGAAACTAACTAAGAAATCATATGAAACTGACACCCCATGAAGAGAAGATATTAGAAATAATTAAATCTAATCCTAGAATTATTTTTGACCCTGATCAAAGGGGTATAATCGCAAAAGAACATGGACTAACAGAAAAAACTCTTAGGAATAGGATTGCTGAATTAAAAAAACGTGGATTATTGAACAAAGATACTGGTAAAATAAAAGAAAGCTCGTTATCTCTAATAACGGATAATGATGAAATTAATATAAAAGCTATTTTGGATATAATAGGGAATCAGAAAACTTTTGTTTTAAAATTTTCAATTATATTTACTACAATTGGGCTTATCTATTCTCTAATAGCCACAGTTTTTTTTGAATCTAAAATTTCAATGTACCCTGCAGGAGAGAATAGTCAATCTGGAGGTATGCTTGGAGATTACCAAGGTCTAGCTAAGTCACTCGGTATTGGGAATTTAGGTAATTCACCAACATATAACATTCCCGATATAATAAAGAGCCGACGCCTCAAAAAAGATATTGTACTTAAAAATTGGAATATTGAAGAAAAAAACATTAATTTGATTTCTTATTGGAAGTTAAATAAAGAGCCTGGCTTTAATCCTTTAAATTGGATTAGAAAAATCATTTTGCCCAAACAAATATTCACGACGCCAAAAATAGGAAAAGAGATACAAGAAGCGATTCTTATTCTTGATGAATTAATCACGGTTAGAGAAGAGATATCCGGACTAATATCTGTACGAGTACAAATGCAAAATCCTAAACTTGCATCTGATATTGCCAATTATATTGCTGAATATGTTAAAAACTTTATCTCAATCGAACAAAAGCGAGAAGCGACACGAAATAGAACTTTTATTGAGAATCAAATGACTGAGGCAAAGATAAAAACTGAAGCATCTGAAGATAAATTAACTAATTTCAGAAAAAGCAATCCTTTAAGACTTGATACCCCGACTTCTGAAATGATAAGAGAAAGGCTTGCAAGCAGAGTTGAAGAGAATAGAACCGTTTATATTACATTGATGCAACAATTTGAGATTGCAAAGATAGATGAAGCTAAAGAAAAGTTACTTGTAAATATACTTGATATAGCGGAGCCTGCAGTGAAAAAATCTCGGCCAAAGAGAACAATTATTGTTTTACTCTCCATATTTGGGAGTATTATTTTCTCTATTCCTTTTGCTATATATTCTGAACGTAAATCATAGATTAAGGTAACTAAAATTTTTACTAATCGACGTCTTTATGCCGATACAGTCTATACTGGTTTAGCTCTTTTATTCGTTGGTATTGTACCTCTTGCTTTCAACTTTTTTATAGCAAGATTTTTTGGAAAAGAGGTGCTCGGCTCTGTTAATGTGACTCTAAGCTTTTGTCTAGTCATCACACTCATAATAACAAATTTTTTTGGAACTAGTGGTAACAAGTTTTTAGCTGAATATCGCGGGCAAAAGAATGCTGAAAATTTTATTTTAATACTTAAAATACTTATTTATGCTCCTATTACTCTGCTATCATTTATTTCTTTATCCATTTATATAAGCTGGGAAAATATTTCGAGTTATTTTTCACTACCAGCTGATATGATAATTCCAATATTATTTTTTATCTACTTTAGAACTTCATATATCATATTACGTAGAGTTTTTTATGGTGCAGGTTTAGTAAAACAATATGCGCTTAATGAGATTATTGCAGATATAACAATGCTTTTTATTTTGATTATTGTTTGTTTTACTTATAGTAATCAATTTCTTTTACATTGTTACATAACTAGTTATTTAATTTTCACAATTTTGAGTATAACTACCTTATATTTTAAAATACCAAAAATCTTAAAAAACCTAAAAAAAGATAGAAAAATAGAAAAAAAATTAGTTTTATCAAAGTTTTTAAAATATGGCTTTATTAGCATGGTTGGAACAGTTGCAAGTACGGGGACAGGTTACATTTCTGTATTAGTTATCGGAGTTTATTTATCGAGTAGTCAAGCAGGTATTTATTCTTTAGTGATTACTATTGTGAGTATTTTAATGTTTATTCCGAAACTAGCAACACAGGTATTGCTACCAGAATTCTCAAAACTTTTTGGAGAAAATAATAAAAAGGATATTTCAATTTTATTGCGAGATTCATTAAAAATCCTTGTATTTTTGGCATTTATAATTTGTTTTCTAGTATTCTTTTTTTCGGATCAAATTCTACTTTTTTTTGGTTCTGACTTTAAAGCTGGAAGCTTATTACTTAGACTTATGTTACCCAGTGTTTTTATAAGAATAATTTCTACACCATTTGTATCTTTTTTATCAGGAACTAATTTCATTATCTATCCTAATATCGGTGGACTAATTATTTTATTTATATCAATATTATTATGGATGATATTAGTTCCCTCATTTGAATTAATAGGTATAGTAATTGGGTATACCGCAGGAATATTGATTGGAATTGGATATCAGATTTATATGGCAATATTAAAATTAAAAATTGAATTCTCATCATTTTTAAATGTTTAGCCTTAGAGTAATAATAAAATATTATATGTTTTTGTTCTTATTCATCGATGCTTTAAGTGGATTTATTCGAGTTTACCTTGGTTTGACGAATCCAATTTTCAATATTGGATATTGGGTTCGAGGACCTATCGTCGTTCTATTTTTTTTTTATTACGGCTTTAAACTTTTAAATAAATCTAAACTTTATTTTGATGAAGCGTTATGCCTGATTATTTTTTTATTTTTTATCTTTAATGCTTTCTTTAATTATGGAATTCATTTATCAGCTAGTATGTTGATAACAGATTTAACTTATACACTCAGGTTTCAATTTTTGTTCTTTTTATTTGTTTTTTTAAAAAATAGGATGACTTTAAGTAATGCTCTCACACGCAGAATTATACAATTAAATTTTGCAACTTTTGTTGCAAGTTTAATGGCCGGTTTTTTCTTTGGATTTGGATTGGAATCTTATCGATTTGAAGGTACATCTAAGGGAATGTTTCAAGGAGGTAACCCTGTATCAATTTTAAACCTTATTTTTTTCACCTACTTTTTACTAGATGGAAATCTTAGAAAAAAATTAATACCTGTATCATTCACAATATTAAATGCATTTATTATTGCATCTAAAAGTGTTTTTGGATTTATTTTTCCTATATTTTTTGCATTGAAAAGAAGGGCATTCAGCATTAATAAAATAATTACATACAATTTTATTGCAATTTTAGGTGTTTTTTTACTCGCATTTATGTTGGAAAATGCTAAAAACATGTATGAAAATCGTTTTGGACTAAATATAAACAAATCTATCGCAGCTGCAGAAAAAGTAGGTGGTTTATATAAGAATAATACAATGAATAAAATTGCCTCGATTAATTTTAGGAGGTACGCATCTTTGAATGCCCAAATGAAAGAATCTTTCTCAAAAAGTAATGTATTTTTTATTGGGACCAGTTTTTCTGGCCAGAATTTATTTTGGCAGCAGAGAGGTGAATTTTGGTTTACAAACTGCTCAATGGACTTTTTTGATTTCTTTTTTAAATACGGGCTTATTGGAAGTGTTTTATTGGTACTATTTTTATTTAGAGGACTTATTCCATCAATGCTTAATTCTTCAGCAAAAAATAATATGGCTATTTTATTATTTTTTGGATACAGCTTTTTTGGTGGACATGTAATTGACTCTGTGACGTCAGGGTCACTTTTTTATTTTTTATTAGCAAAAATGAAATCCAAATGAAAATATTAGTTGTTGCAAGCGGAAATTCTAAGACTATTAGTCCTTTTATTATAGAACAAGTAGAGAGTTTAAAAAATTTAAACATCTATATCGAATATTTTTTTATCGAAGGAAAAGGATGGGCTGGTTATTTAAAAAATATATTTTATCTCAAGAGAAAAATTAGAAATAAAAATTTTAATTTAATTCACGCACATTATGGCTTATCAGGATTATTAGCAACACTTCAAAGAAGGATACCCGTAATAATTACTTTCCATGGAAGCGATATTAATATCAGTAAAAACTATAAATGGTCATTTATTGCATCTAGATTATCCAAGAAGAATATTTTTGTTCATAAAAATCAGCCTAAAAAATTAAAAATTAGTCTAGACAATAAATATATTATTCCTTGTGGGATAAACTTAAAAATTTTCTGTCCTAAAAACAGAAAAAAAAGCAGAAATATACTTGGATGGAACCAAAACAAAGTATACATTTTATTTTCATCCTCATTTGATAATCCTGTCAAAAATATTGATTTAGCTAGGAAAAGTATACAAAATTTAAAAAATACTAAACTTGTCGAGCTTAAAGGTTATAATAAAACACAATTAGCAAACCTAATGAATGCAGCTGATCTTTTGCTAGTGACTTCATTTTCAGAAACAGGACCATTAGTTGTTAAGGAAGCAGCCGCATGCCATTGCCCCATTGTTTCAACTGATGTTGGAGATGTAAAAAAAGTTATTAGGAATCTAAAAAATAGTTATATAACTAATTATAATGTAAAAGAAATAAATAATACTATAAAAAAAATTATTAATTCTAAGAATCAGAATCAAGATAATAGGTTAGATTTATCTGATTACAGCCTTGAACAAGCTGCCAAGAAAATAAAGAAAGTTTATCAAGATAGTTTAGAGAGTCCTGCAACGCAAAGTACTAATGGATAAAGAATAATCTTGAAAATGAGAATTCTTATTTATTTAAGCCATCCCGCACAATATCTATTTTTAAGAGAAACAATAAATAGATTATCTAGTGAAGGAATAAAATTGAAAATTCTAATTAAAACTAAGGATGTTCTCGAAAATCTTTTACGGCATGATAAACAACCATTTACAAATATATTAGGAAAACAAAGAGATAATTCTAGATTATCGATATTTATTAGTCTCCTTAAACGGATTTACATGGTACATTATCAAACATTAAAATTCAAACCAAGTATAATGCTTGGAACGGATGCAAGCATCGCTATTGTGGGAAAGATGCTTCATATTCATAGAATCACTATTATAGAAGATGATTATGAGGCTATTAAACTTTTAGGAATGATAACATATCCTTTTACTGAAACAATCCTATGCCCAAAAGTTTGTAAAGTAGGAAAATGGGAACATAAAAAAGTGGGATATGATGGCTATATGAAGTTAGGCTATCTGCATCCAAATATTTTTAAACTAAAAAAAGAATGTATCAAATATTATAATTTGCCTTCAAAATATGCAATAATCCGATTATCTGGATTAGAAGCGTATCATGACAAAGGTATTAATGGAATTAATTATAATTTTTTAAATCAAATTATTCTAATACTTCAAAACCAAGAATGTCATATTTTTATATCATCAGAAACAAAGATTAATGCCAATTATGAAAAATATTTATTGAAGATTAATCCAAATGACATGCAACAAGTTCTTGCAAATTCAACAGTGCTAATAAGTGATAGCCAGAGCATGAGTGTTGAAGCTTCCTTATTAGGTATTCCATCCATCCGTATTTCAAGTTTTGTTGGTAGAATTTCAGTTTTAGAAGAATTAGAGCATCGCTATAGATTGACCTATGGCATTGACCCAAAATATCCTGAAAAAGTTATTAAAAAATTAAAAGAAATACTTTCAAATAAAAATATTAAACCTATTTTCTTAAAACGTAGACATCAAATGATCAAAGATAAAATTGATGTCAGTTCTTTTTTAGTTTGGTTTTTAAAAACTTATCCAAAAAGTCCTCAAACAATTTCTAAAAACCCTAAATACCCATCTAAATTCAAATGAAAATATTATCAATTGTTGGGGCTAGGCCTCAATTTATAAAACTAGGACCTCTGTCAAAAGAAATTAGAAAACAACATAATGAAATTATTGTTCATACTGGACAGCATTTTGACAAAGAGATGTCAGCTAATATATTCTCTGATTTAAAAATTCCTAGACCTGACTATAATTTAAAAATTCATGGCGGGAATCATGGCGAGCAAACAGGTAGAATGATGATAGATTTAGAAAAATTAGTCCAAGACTTAAGACCTGAGGCAATTATTGTATTTGGAGATACTAATTCAACTATTGCAGGTGCAATCGTAGGGTCAAAATTAGATATACCAATCGTACATGTAGAAGCAGGATTACGAAGTTTTAATCGTAATATGCCTGAGGAGATAAATCGTATAATAACAGATCATACTTCTCAGTTGTTATTTTCTCCAACCATGACGGCTGTAAAAAATCTTGAGAATGAGGGACTAAAAAATAGGACTTTTTTTACTGGAGATATAATGGTTGATGCTTTGATGCAAAATGTGGAAAAGGTACATATTGATACGATTTTGAAACGATTAAAAATAGAAACAAATAAATATTTTTTATTAACTTTGCATAGGCCATATAATGTTGATGATCCTTCAAGATTAAATCTTATTTTAAAAAAGCTTAGTCAGATAAAAACTTCAATTATTTTCCCAATACATCCAAGAACAGAAAAAGTATTGTCAGATAACAAGATAAAAATTGGGGAAAACATATTTTTAATAAAACCTCAAGGGTATCTTGATTTTTTATCTTTAATAAATTCTGCAAAGAAAGTATTAACTGATTCAGGCGGTATACAAAAAGAGGCATATATACTTAAAATACCATGTCTCACCATAAGGACTGAAACTGAATGGATTGAGACCATTAAAGGTGGCTGGAATAAGCTTATTGGCCCTGAAAACCATGATTTTATTGAACAAATTATTTCAAAAAAAGCCCCAAACAAGAATCAAAATATTTTTGGTGAAAACGTAGCAAAAAAGATGGTATCTATAATAAATAAAAACCTTGCAAAATATTAAAACATTATGAACGATTTTAGAGTGTCGTAACTTAATTCGGAACCTTGCTTACTAATGTTGAAATAATTGGTTAAATTGAAATAAATATGATATACAATATACAATCATAAACCTAAATATTATTTAATAATGATTATTAAAAATGCCCATAAAGCACTCGAACCTATACTTGGTGATTTCTAATACATTATCACTCGTCTTTAAAAAATAAATTCTCTGCTTGTATATTCTCAAATTTATTGAGCATATTTAAATGATGATATGATTAATCAAAGTAAATTAAAAAGTATATTATGGTTGCTAGATATAATCTTTCTAAGCTCTGTATATTTTATTTTGCATTTTAATAAATTTAATAAATTTATACCGCAGAATGTATATTTAAGCCTTTACCTTACATCTCTTTTTTTTTGGTCTATATTCTCCCTATACTACAATAAATATAATTCAGTATTTGATCAACCAGTTATATTAACTCTTCGTTTAATATTTTGGTCATCACTCATATCATTACTTTTTATAGTAATATCAATCTCATTTTCAGATATGTGGAGTGTTTCTAGATTATTTGTTTTATCATTTATTTTTATTTTAATGTTAAGCCAAATTTCTCTTATGTTGATTTTAAATTTTATTTTTAAATTAAAAAATATTACAATTTTAGATTCAGACAAACATCAGAAGAAAAATATAGAAAACTACTTTTATATTAAATGGCTTTTTCCAGGCGGAATTTCTCTTTTTCTTGTCTATATATTTGTTAACATACTAAAAAATGGTTTTTTTGAGTATAATCTATTTCAAGAACATAACTTCATATTATTGATTTCTTCGTGGGGACTTTCAACACTTTTAACAAATAGATATAAATCTCCGTTTACAAAGAATCATATATACGAGATTGCACCATATCTTAAAGCAGCTATTCTTTCAATTTTATTTATTAACTTTTTTTATTTTAGCTTAAGAATTGATAGTTTATCAATTAAACAATTAGTCCAAGTCATATTCATACATTCTACTATAGAAATAATTATATTTTTTTTGTATTTCTTTGGGAAAGATAAACTTGAAAGTAATACAGGATTTAACACAACACATATCGAAGAAATCAATTCTAGCCAAAAAAGACTACGCAGCAATAGTAAAAAAGCTGTCGAGCTTAATTCATATAGTAAAGGAGACTTAGAAAGCAGCCTAGGTCATATTAAGAGAAAAAGTATTAATAATGTAATAAGTTTTATTTGGGCCTCAATAAAATCAGAAAAAACAAATAAAGATAAAATATCAATTTTTAATACAAAATCATCTTCGAACATAAAATTCTTATCAAATAATTCTAAAAACTTGATAATAAATGTTCACAAAATAAATGATATTAGAAGAATAAATGAATATTTTTTAGATGTATACTCAAAGTTAGAAAATGATGGACTCTTCATCGGCAATTTTATTCCTTTAGAAAATATGAGTAATCATCTGAGGTCTCGGATGCCTCATTTTTTATATTTTATTATTATTCCCTTTCATTTTATTTTTTTTAGAGTTTTTCCAAAATTAGCAATAACCAAACAAATATATTTTATACTAACTGGAGGAAAAAATCGTGTTCTATCAAAGGCGGAGGTTTTAGGAAGACTCGCTTTTTGTGGTTATGAAGTAATTGAGGAAAAAATTATTGGTTACACAGCCTACTTTATATCAAGAAAAATAAATACTATTTCAAACGAGAAATTTCCATCTTACGGACCCATAGTAAAACTTAAACGAGTTGGCTATCAAGGTAAAAGGGTTTACATTTATAAACTTAGGACAATGTATCCTTATAGTGAATTTATTCAAGGACATATTTATAGAAAATATGATTTGGATACATCGGGGAAATTTAAAAATGATTTTAGAATTACATCTTGGGGTAAGTTCTTTAGATCTTATTTTATTGATGAAATCCCACAGTTATATAATTGGTTAATTGGTGATATAAAATTAATTGGTGTAAGAGCACTTAGCGAGCATTACTTTGGCCTATATCCACCAGATATACAAAAATTAAGGGTTCAATCTAAGCCTGGTATAATTCCACCTTATTATGCCGATATGCCAAACTCCTTTGATGAAATATTGAATAGTGAAAAAAAATATTTTCTTGAAAAACAAAAAAAACCTGTTTCAACTGATTTAAAATATTTAATAAAAGTTTTTTATAACATAGCATTCCGTGGAGCCCGAAGTAGGTAGAAACTATGAAGAACTTAACAAAAATTAATTTTCTTTTTTTATCAGGATTATTTCTTGTTGGTATTGCATATTCTAATTCTAGCCTAAATATTTATCCAGTCTTTTTCTCTACTTATAAATCTTCTGGTGGTGAATGGAATTATCAAAATAAACCCATTATTATCAATGGTTTTGGTTTAGGAGCAAAAAATATTTTTAATAATTGGATTCTTGAAGCTCAATATTTCCAAATAAATTTATTTGGGAATGTTAATAATGATATTATGAATTTTTCAAGTAACCAGTCTTTTCCATACATAGATGGATCAAAGGATGCTGATGGATATTGGAATGAATATGCAACAGCTAAAATATCATATATAAAAAAGAATTTTAAATTTGAAGCAGGAAAATTTGATAGGCATTGGGGACCAGGCCTAAGAGGCATTCACATTTCAAATAAAGCTCCGTCTTATCCCCAATTTGGGTTTGAATGGAATATAAAAGATAATTTGAAACTTACATATTTTCATGGCTTTTTAAATAGTAATATTCCTGACAGTAGTTTATCAGTTTATTATAAAAACAATTTTAGTAGAAGATCACTCAATATAAATAGATCTATCGCTGCACATCGTTTAGAGTGGAATCCACTTGATAAAATAATAATTGGTCTAAATGAATCTGTTGTTTATGCGGTTAGAAGTTTAGATGTTCATTATCTTTTAGCAATTATTCCATTATACCCGATTGAAAACTATTTAGGGGATACTGATAATGTACAACTTGGTTTTGATATAAATTATGCAATTACAAAAAAATTCTCATGGTATTTATCATTTTTTATGGATGAGTTAACGCCTGAGTGGTTATTCAAAAAAAATAATGGTAATTGGTTTGCTTGGCAGTTTGGTTTTAATTTAAAAAACATACTTTCAAAATCTGATTATTTAAAGTGTGAATATAATTGGACAGATCATCGTGTTTATAAGCACAAATACTCAATTAATGATTATTATAGCCATGATCAACCTCTTGGTTTTTGGGCTGGACCTCACGCTGAAGAATTTATTTTAAGTTATGGTATGAAGTTCAAAGAAATAAAATTTGAATCAAAACTATTGAATGCAAAAAGAGGTCAATTAACAACTCAAATGGTAGAAGATAATTACAATTCTGTTTATTACCATCGATATACAGGCATCGTTCCTTTTGAATCTAGAATAATATTTTCAAACCAATTAAGTAAAAATATTTGGACTAATAAAGGAGCGATAAAAATAGGTTTTCAATTAATTGATTGGAAGAATGCAGGCTTTGACCCATTTTATCCAAATACTAAAGATGTGATTCATATTAAAAAATCCTCGTTCGAGATTGGTATTACAATAAATACACCAGAATTATTTAGATAATTCTATTTTATTTTTTTATCAATAAACACGCTTAAATCAATTTTTTAATTAAAGATATTTTTTTGTCTTGTAGAATCGGTTTTATAAAAATTTTTATTTTATATTTTAGGCATCATTTTAACAAGGAATATTAATAAATCTCCTTACTATTTATTTTTGATCAAATTTCTTAGGTATTCTCCATATTCATTTTTGTATGTTTCTGCAAGTTGGAGGACCTGTTGATCGCTAATTAAATTATTTAAATATGCAATTTCTTCAATACACCCGATTTTAAACCCTTGCCTTTCTTCAACGATCTTAATGAAATTGGATGCATTCATCATCGATTCATGAGTACCGGTATCTAGCCATGCATATCCCCTTCCCATTATCTCAACGGACAATTGATTTCGCCTCATAAATTCTTCATTTATTGAGGATATTTCTAGCTCTCCTCTTTTCGAGGGTTTAATACCTTTTGCTATTTCTATTACATCATTAGGATAGAAATATAAACCAACAATAGCATCTTTAGATTTAGGATTTTTTGGCTTCTCTTCGATACTTTCAACATTTCCATCAATATCATAACCAACTACACCATATCTTTCTGGATCTTTTACATTATAACCAAAAATAATCGCATTTTTTGTATTTTTTACTATTTCGACACTCTTTTTTAATAACGATGAAAATCCATGTCCAAAAAATATATTATCTCCTAAAATTAAAGATACAGAATCAGAACCAATAAATTTTTCTCCTAAAATGAATGCTTGAGCCAGACCATCAGGAGACGGTTGTATAACGTATGATATTTTTATACCTAAATGGGCTCCGTTTTCTAATAAAAGTTCAAACCTTCCAATATCTTCGGGTGTAGAAATAATTAAAATATCTTTTATTCCTGTAAGCATTAAAGTCGATAGAGGATAAAAAATCATTGGTTTATCATATATCGGTAAAAGTTGTTTAGAGATAACTTTTGTTGAGGGGTATAGCCTTGTTCCACTACCACCAGCTAAAATAATTCCTTTCATATTTTTTTTAACCCTAATCTTTTTTGATTGTAAGTGTTTTTTTGTATTTTTTTCCACCATTCAGAATTTTTCAAATACCAATTAACAGTTTTCTCTATACCTGATTTAAAAGACTCTTTAGGTACCCAACCTAACTCTTTCTTGATTTTATCAGAGTTAATTGCATATCTAAAGTCATGACCCGGGCGATCTTTAACATAATCAATAAGCATTTTGTAAGATTCTTGATTTTTTCTAGGAATTTTTTTGTCAAGTATATCGCATATTGTATTGACTATCTGAATATTTTCAATTTCATTGTTACCACCTATATTATATGTTTGTCCAATAGTACCTTTCTCAATTACTCTACTTATGGCCTCGCAATGATCTGTAACATATAACCAATCTCTTATATTTTTACCCTTTCCATAAACAGGTAATTTATTTTCTTCAAGACAATTTATAATCATCAGTGGTATCAACTTTTCAGGGAATTGATATGGTCCATAATTATTAGAGCAATTAGTGATTATTGTGGGTAATTGATATGTCTTATTCCATGCTCTAACAAGATGATCCGAGCTTGCTTTTGAGGATGAATATGGTGAACTAGGATCATAGGGCGTATTTTCATAAAAATAATCATTTTCCCCAAGAGAACCATAAACCTCATCAGTCGAAATATGAATAAATTTAAATTTTTTCTTATTTCCTAATCTAAAAAAATTAAGAGCGGCCTCTAAAAGTCTATATGTTCCCATTATATTGGTATTTATAAATTCTGTAGGATCATCTATTGAGCGATCAACATGACTTTCAGCTGCAAAATTAACAACGTAATCAAAATTAAACTCTTTAAACAGTTTTTTAAGAGTTTCCCTATCGCAAATATCGCCTTTAATATGCCTATGAAAAGAATCTGGAAGATCAATTAAATTAGCAATATTAGCAGCATATGTAATTTTATCTAAATTAACAACTTTAAATTCCGTTGAATTTTTAAATATATATTTTATAAAATTTGATCCTATAAATCCAAAACCACCTGTAACGAGTATATTTTTTTTCATTTTAGTTTTGGTAATATATTTTGTTCACTCAATTTAGGTAATAATTTATCTTTAGATGATAAATGAGGATTATCAATTTCCCAATTAATATTAATATTTGGATCATTCCAAATAATTCCATGTTCATTTTTCATGTCGTAAATGTTTGTACATTTATAAACTACGATTGATTCTTCGGATAAGACTCCATAACCATGAGCAAAACCCTCTGGTATATAAAGCATTTTTTTATTCTTTTCTGTTAATATTATAGAGACAGACTTTCCAAAATTTGGAGAGCCTAATCTAATGTCCACCGCAACGTCTAAAATCTTGCCAAGTACAGCACGTACTATCTTTCCTTGAGGGTTTTTAATTTGATAATGTAATCCTCTTATTGTATGTTTTTTAGATTTGACTTCATTATCTTGATAAAAATGATGTGGTATTTTATTTTCGATGAACTTATTTTTCTGATATGTTTCTAAAAAGTACCCTCTTTCATCACTGAAAACTTCAGGAATTATAACCTTTACTTCAGGTAAGATAGTACTTTCAATGATCATTTTATATTATTCCTGCCAACATTATCAAAAATAAATCCATACTCGTTTAATTTATTGATACTAAAAATATTTCGGGTATCAAGAATACACGGATTTTTAAGTACTTTTTTTAATACTTTTAAATCAATTCCTCTAAACTCATTCCATTCAGTCATGATTACAACAACATCAGCATTTTTACAGCAATCTTTCCAACTGTCAAAATAATTTATTTTGGGAAATTGTACTTTCATAGCATCATTTGCAACAGGGTCAAATGCGTTAACAAATCCATTATTTTCTATTATCATTTTTATCATATAAATCGCGGGTGATTCCCTGACATCATCTGTATTTGGCTTAAAAGAAAGGCCTAAAATTGAAATAGTTTTATTATTCAAATTAAATTTTAATAATTTATTTAATTTATCGAACATTCTAACTTTTTGCACTTCATTTATATCAATCGCGGCATCAATTGTTTTCATACTTATACCATGTTTTTCCGAAAGAATAGAAAATGCTTTTGTATCCTTTGGGAAGCATGAGCCACCAAATCCAGGACCGGGGTGAAGAAATTTTGAACTTATTCTACCATCTTGTCCCATACCTATTGCTACTTGATGGACATCAGCACCAACTTTTTCACAGAGATTTGCAACTTCGTTTATATAACTTATTTTTAATGCAAGAAATGCGTTGGCAGAGTACTTTATCATTTCTGCTGTTTCAATATTTGTCAATATGATCGGTTTTTTATTTCTATAAAGAGGCTTATATATATCTTCCATAACAGAATAAGCATCCGTGGTTCTTGCTCCAATTACAATCCTATCAGGCCATAAAAAATCTCTAACTGCAGAACCCTCTCTCAAAAACTCAGGGTTAGAAACATAATCAAACTGTATATCATTTTTTTTGTTTTGATTTATATAATTAACTATCATAGCACCCGTTCCAACTGGGACCGTACTTTTTGTACAAACTACAACATAATTAGTGATATTTTTTGCAATAGTTTTTGCAACAGAACGAACAGAGCTTAAATCCGCTTCACCATTCTCTTTTTCTGGAGTGCCCACGGCGATAAAGACAACTTCACAATTTTGTATTGAATGTTCAATATTAGTTGAGAATTTCAACCTACCTGAGTTAGTGTTCTTTAGTATCAGTTCATCTAATCCTGGCTCATAAATAGGAATAATCCCATTTTTCAAATCATTAATTTTAGTTTTAGAAATATCAACACATGTTACCTCATTTCCAAAATCAGACAAACCTGCACCGGTAACTAGTCCAACATAACCTGTTCCAACAATAGTAATTTTTTTCAATTATTCTCCTTTATATTAAACCAATTTTCCGTCTATATAATAATTCTAATATGAACAATACAAAAAAAATAATAAGTAGCCAACTTTTATTTATAAAATAGAATGCCATAGCATAAGAATCTTCTCTAAAACTATTATTTATTTTTTCAATTATTAAACTTCGATTTTCCCATAATTGAAAAGTACCATTAGTTTTGTTTGATAAAGTTTCTAGTGGTTTCTTATTTAAAAAAACCTTATTTAATTCAACTTGACTTTCTTGAACTTTTATTATGCCATCGCTAATAATTGCTAGAGTATCATCAAAAAACAATTGGACTTCATATCTAAGGCTACCAGGCAATGATGCCCAGAAGCTTCCTGTGTACAGATTTCTCTCTTTATTATAATTAATTGGTTTAGAGTTAATTTTAACTCCATCATTATTAAAAATATTTATACTTCCATTTAAAATATTTTGATTATCCTTAACAGGTTTACCAATAATTGTAACCTGTTCACCTTGCTGATAAGAATTCCTATTTGCTCTAAAATAAAAATCTTTTCCATTAACTCTCTTCATTAACCAAGAAAAAACTGGATTGAAAAGGTTTTCATTTATATCATTATCTATCAAATTTTCCGAGCTTGATTTTAGACTGTATAAATCTGGAGATGTAAAAAGCATGCTTCTTAGAGGTGTTTTTTCTTTTAAAATAAGAAGTGGAATCTTAACGTCTGAGATTAAAAAGTTTGCCAATACGTCCACACCTAAAGTATCTACTTCCATATCAACAAATAATGGAGGTTTTTTATTTACTTTATCAACCTTATCATAGTTGTTTTTGAAAGGGAAATATTTTCCCCAGTTTTCATTGATATACCAATCAAATTTCCCATTTAAGCCGATCAAAGATTCTTTTAAACCTATATCCATTAATTTCAAATACGACGACAGCGTTTCTTTTTCAGTATCATAGCCCGGGAAAAAAGCAATGCTTGATTTTTGGACTAGAATTTTTTTTGCAAAAATTCTTAAAAAATCATTCCACTCATTTTTATTATTTTTAATAGGATGATTATCAAAAATAATTAAATCATATTTAGTATCCCAAAATTGTTGAATTGGCTTGGAGTAAGAATTGGAAAGGTACACGAAGTGATCCAGACTGTAATTCTTATTTTCGGTTAATATATTTTTTATTACTTGTGTATTAAAATTTGGAGCTCCAGTAATTATGGCAACTTTATAATTATCTTTTAAAACCTGTATTGAAAAAAATTGTTTATTATTTTCAATATTTATTTCTTCCGGAACGGTATTTACTTGCACTTTATAAACAACTTCACCCATTTCAGTTGGTGTGATTAAAAATCTAATTTTTTCTATAATACCAAGGCCTTTTAAGGTTACAGATTTTGACCCAAGAATTTTTTTCCCATTTGACAAAGTAACATTGACTTTTTCCTTTGTAATTCCAGTCGAAGAGACTTCAACCTCAACCTTTGCCTTACTCCCCTTTATTACAGATGGGGAGGAAATAATTGACTTAATTGCTATATCAGTAAATGATTCTTCTGTTCCTACACCGATGATATGTATTGGATTTAAATTTTCAAAGTTATCACTTGAAATTTTCTTACCAAAGTTAGCTTGACCATCCGTGATTATTAATGACCCAGCTATATTATGATTGTTATTAAACTTAATATGAGAAATAACAGAGCCTAAGTTAGTTGAGCCATCTTTTAATGTTTGTTTCTCAAAATCCCATCCATTTTTCAGTTTGGTACCAAAATTATATATTTTTGTTTCAACGCCTTTTTTCTTTAATTTTTCTAATATTTTATTCACACCTGATATATATGATGTTGCTGAAGGTTGTTGATGGTAACTCATGCTTAAAGAATTATCGAGGTATACATTCCATTTTAATTTTGTCGTCTCCTCTGTCAAATAATTTATTTTCGGATTTAGTAAAATAAGAGAGAAAATAAAGAATAATAAGAATCTTATAATAAAAATATTTTTAATATCACTATTTTTATAAAGGTTTTTTGATAGAAAAGAAATGACTAAAAAAACTATTGAAGCTAGTATACATATTATTGATATGATATTTTCAAAATTATATAACACGCTAGTCTTTTTATAATTTTAGGTTTGGAAGAGAACTAAAAGAGAAATCTTGATATTTTTTTTTAGATGCAAATTGAATCTTTATTTGACCTAGAAAACTTATCATTGCAGCATTATCAGTGCAGAAAGATAAATCGGGAAAAACAAACTCTGTTTGAGGATTTATTTCTTTTAGTTTTTTCCTTAAAGATTGATTGGCTGCTACTCCACCCGCAATAACACATCTTTGAGATTTAGTTTTTAATATTGCTCTACGTATTTTTTCACTTAAAGTCTCGATAATAGCCATTTGATAGCTAGCTATGACATCAGGTAGTTTTATATCATCAGTTTCTTCAAAATCATCTAAATAATAGAGCAGTGAAGTTTTGAGGCCACTAAAACTAAATTCTAAACTTTCACGGCCTAAGAGTATCCGTGGAAAATCAACTTTGTCTGGCCTTCCAAACTTAGCTTTATTTTCAATTAATGGACCTCCTGGATATCCAAGTCCTAGAATACGAGCACCTTTATCAAACGCTTCACCTGCAGCATCATCTCTTGTTTCACCTAAAAGTATATAATTATCCATCTCAATAATATTCCAAATTTGCGTATGCCCACCAGAAACAAGTAAACATAAAAATGGATATTGCAGATCGGGTTTAGCTAGAAAATTTGCGTAAATATGACCTTCTAAGTGATTTATTGGAATAATTGGAATTTTTAAGGCTATTGCGAGTCCTTTAGCAAAACTAATACCTGTTAATAATGTTCCTGATAGACCTGGACCTTGAGTTACTGCAATTGCATTGACTTCAGAAAGAGTGATTTTAGCTTCTTTTATCGACTGATCAACAACTTGATTTAATAAAAAATCATGTTCCCGAGATGCAATTTCAGGTACAACTCCTCCATATTTTTTATGGATAATTTGTTGACTAACTATGCTTGATAAAATAGTACCATTTCTGCAAACTGATGCAGCAGTTTCATCACAAGAAGTTTCAATTCCAAGTACTATCATTGTACCTCACGAGCAACTGCAACCTCTAAATTACGAGGTGACAAATCACGCCATTCTATGAGATCTGATGGTATAGTAACAGAGGGTTCATAAAATTGCTTATCTATAATCCAATCTTGGAAGTTTATTCTTATCTTGATTTCTTTTGGCTTTAGCTTTGCAATTCTTTGAGCTCCACCAATAACTGTTAATGAGACCGTTTGCGGTGAAGGGAAAACTCTTATTTTAGTAGGAACGTCCAATATCTCTACTGGAATATCAACAATTATTCTTTCACTAATTTGTTGGATATTTAATTTGATTTTTACAGTTTCGTTTGAATAATTAATTAGATTCCCTAAGGATTTGATACGTGTATCTAACTCGATTATACTATTTAAGCCATTTAACGTATCTTTAACTGTTTCTAGATGATTTATAAGAGCTAACTCTTCTTCAGGTCCTGCAATTTTAATAAATTCAGGTTCTAATTTTATATTTCCAACTAAAGTATATCCCGGCATTGTTATTGTAGTAATATTAGATAACACTGGAACTTTTTTTGATTTAAACTCATCGAGACTAATCTTTATTCTATTAGGATGAATAACTTCAACAAAAGAGATATTAGAATTAAGGGGAAAAACAACTTTTTGTGGAAATTTTTCAAAGTATTCATTTAAAATGAATTCATAATCTTTTGAGATACCCTCGAGGTCTAAAACTAACTTAAAATTTGTAAAGGGTTTTAGAATGTATGTTTTAAAAAGATCTCTTCCTTCACCTCTTATTTTAACTGAAGCATATGATGGAACTTCTTCCTTATGCGCTTTTTGAACACTTAAATTTCTAGCCTCAATTGGTAGATCGATGATCATTGTGTACTCGTTCTCGGATACAACAAATACCCACAATAAAATCGACAAACCAAAAGCGCCAGACGTAAGACCTATTTTATGTAGGAAAGTAGAGTCAAGGTTGGATTTTAATTGCAATAAACTACTACCTAGATCAGATACTATTCCTGCTTTTCAGAAGTATTTTCTGTCTCATTATTTTTACCATTTTCTCCATCTTTTTCAGCTTGGCTAGCAATATCTAGTAACTCTTGAGGCAATTCTAACTTTTCACCTGAATTAGTTTTCTGGTTATTTAAGTACTGTTTCACTTCATCTGTAGCACTATTGCGTCTTCCAGCCCCAGCTAACTCCTCTTTGTAGAGTATAACTTTTTTGTCTTCTGGAGACACTTTCATTACTAGTCCGGATAAATTAGCTCCGACCTCATATTGAGCCGCAAGAGTTTTTCTATCTTTTTTAGACATTTTCCCAAATGGGATTATTCCTTCAACTTCATTTTCAAGCTGGATAATAATTCCTTTGTCAAGTACTCTGATAATTTCACCACTTACCTCATTTCCGGCATCATATGTTGAAATGATTGCAGGCCATGGATCCTCTAGAACTTGTCTATATCCAAGTGAGATTCTTCGGTTTTCCCTTGAAACCTCTAAAATTTTCACTTCTAATTCCTGACCTTTTTCAACAACTTCTTTCGGGTGTTTTATAACTTTTGTCCAAGATAGATCAGACACATGAATTAAGCCATCAATTCCTTCTTCTAACTCAGCAAAAGCTCCAAATTGTGTTAAATTTTGAACCTTACATTTATGTACAGTTTCAACCATATATTTTTCTTCAATTTCATCCCATGGATCCGGAGTCAACTGTTTTACACCCAAACTAATTTTTCTCTCATTTGAATCGATAAAAAGAACCTTTGCTTCCACCTCATCACCCATAGAGTATACTTCAGCAGGATTTTTAATATGTTTTGTCCAAGAAATTTCGGATACATGAATCAGCCCTTCAACGCCAGGTTCTAGTTCAATAAAACAACCATAATTTGTTAAACTAACAACTTTACCTTTGACTACATTACTTATTGGATATTTAACCTCAACTTCGTCCCAAGGGTGGGGAGCAAGTTGTTTTAATCCAAGAGAGACTCTTTTCCTTTCTTCATCATATTCAATTACTTTCACGGTTATTGAATCATTCATACCTATTACCTCTGAAGGATGATTCACTCTTCCCCACGAAAGATCAGTAATATGAAGAAGACCATCAATCCCACCTAGATCTACAAAAACACCAAAATCTGTTATATTTTTAACGCGACCTTCAAGAACTGAACCAACTTCAAGCTCTTGAAAAAGCGCTTCTCTTTGCTCTTTGAGACTATCTTCAAGGATAATTTTATGTGAAACAACTATATTTTTTCTTGCTTCATTAAATTTCACAATTCGAAGTTCTATTTCTTTATCAAGGTACACATCAAAATCCTGTATTGGGCGCACATCTACTTGAGAACCAGGTAAAAAAGCCTGCACAACTCCAAGATCAACAATGAGTCCACCTTTTATTCTTCTAATGACAGTTCCCGTAATTAAACTCTCATTTTCAAATGCATCATTTAATTCTTTCCAACGACGCATAAAGTCTGCTTTTTCTTTGGAAAGAATAGTATTCCCACTAGCATCCTCTATAAACTCAAGGTAAACTTCAACTTGGTCACCTATGGAAGGGAGATCATCTTTTTTAAACTCTGATCTATCTATAATACCTTCTGATTTAAAACCAATATCAATTAAGACATCTCTATCATTCATACCAACAACACGGCCTTGAATAAGTGAATGCTCGGATATATCGCCAAAGGTACCTTCATATAGCGCTTCTAGCTCACTATCAATTAGCGAACCATCGCTATTAAGATCTTTAATAAGATCAATTTCTTTGACAACTTTTACTTTATGAAAAAGCTTAGGGTTTAAGTAATCCTGAATTTCAGCTACATTAACGGCTGGGGTAGAAGATGAATTTTCTTCACTGATTTTTTCGGTTACGATATTATCTGTTCCTTCCAAAACCTCTTCAACTACCTGTTCTTTATCTTGATTAAACATACTTTTGATGTTTCCTTGTTATTTGTTATTAATAATTTTTACAATTTGTTCAATTTGTTCATCCACACTCATACTTGACGTGTCAATAATAGTTGCTTCTTTAGTTCTAATTAGAGGCGAAATTTTTCTGTTAGTATCTAAAAAATCTCGTCTCTTTATTTGAGTAATTAAATCATCAAGAGTGACTGATTTATCCTGATTCGTTAATTCTTTTAAACGACGAGCAGCACGTATTTCTGCTTTTGCATCCAAATAAAATTTAAACTCTGCATTTGGAAAGACAACTGAACCAATGTCTCTCCCTTCAATCACACAGTCAATATTTCTTGCAATCTCTCTTTGCTTTTCAACCATTTTTTTCCTTACAATTGATATAGAACTAACTTCGCTTACCTTGGATGTAACATCCTGTTTTCTAATATCCTGTTCTACGCACAAACCATTTAACGTAATTTGATTATCCCTGTTGAAATTAATCTCAATTTCTTTAACCAAATCGATAAAATCTTGGCTATCATAACTAATATCTAGGTATTTCAGATACTCTAAGGTGATAGCTCGGTACATAGCGCCAGTATCTAAATGTAAAATACCAAAAAATTTTGCAACACCTTTTGCAGTTGTACTCTTTCCAGAAGCCGAAGGCCCATCTATAGCGATAATCATTTAATTAAATTCTCAATAAGCCGACAAAATTAATTAATTTAAGCTTTAAATGCTACTGAAGAAAAAATAGGTTTTTTATTTTATCCCGCATCCCATAATTTTTTTATCTCATTATCAGTTAATTTTCTATATTCTCCTTCCTTTAAACTTCCTAGCTTTAATCCAGCATAATTAGTTCTTCTTAAGTTAAATAATTTAACTTTAATACGGTACATTAGTCGCCTTATCTCTCTTTTTTTACCATGCCTCAACCTGAGTATTAACTTAGACCTTCCTTTATTAGTTTCCTGATCTAACACTTCAGCTCTACCATATTCTTTATCACCAATATAAACACCCCTTGTTATCTTTTTAACTTGAACATCATTTATGCGCCCCTCTATTTCAAGTTCATAGTCTTTAGGAATACTATTTTTAGGGTGTGTTAAATGTTGATGTAAATCACCATCGTTGGTAAGCAATAATAATCCTGTAGTATCTTGGTCTAATCTTCCAATTGGAACTACCCTTGAAGAAGTTGCTATGATATCCAAGACTGTCCTCCTACCATGTGTATCTTTGACCGTGGTTATAATTTTGGGTGGCTTATTAAGCATTAGAACAATTTTATTAATCTCAGGTTTAATTCTTTTTCCATCATATAGAATAATATCTGTTTCTTCAACTTGATAAGCAGGATCTAAGCAAAGTAGACCATTTACTTCTGTTGTGCCCATCTGTATGAGAGTATCGGATTCTCTTCTTGAGGCTATCCCCGATTTTGATAAGTATTTATTTAAACGCATTTTATATAAATACTTTATTGTTATTTATTTTCATTTGTAAGATTTTCTATTTTATTATTTTTATCAAAAACAGCAATCTGTTCTCCTAAACGAGGATCAGATTCTAACAACTCTGTTATTTCTTTTAATTTTGGTAAGTCATAAAGAGCTTTTAGCCCAAAATACTGTAAAAACGCATCAGTAGTTTTATACAGCAGAGGTCTTCCTGGACCGTTGCTCCTTCCCTTAATTGCTACTAATTTACGATTTAATAATGTTTTAATCACCCCGCTTGAATCGACACCTCTTATAGCTTCGACTTCATGTCGACCAATAGGTTGCTTATAAGCAATAATTGCTAAAGAATCTAAAGCAGCAGGTGATAAGTTTACTTTACCCGTTTTACTTAACATGATTCTAATATAATGTTCATATTCCTTTTTTGCTACTAATTGATAACCATTAGCAACGAACCTAATTTCAAAAGCATGCCCACCATCACTGTAAATTTCATTTAATTCATTAACTATTATTTCTAATTCAGGTGGTTCTGGGTAGAGAACCATGTCTATTTTTTTTTGAGTCAGAGGTTCAGGACTAGCAAAAAGTAATGCCTCAATTATTTCAATATAATCTTGTTTGACCATAGATCAATCTTCTTGTATTTGAATTAAATTTAATTCACCAAAAACCTTATCTTGAACTACATAGCATACGCCTACTCGGATTAGGTCAAGAACAGCAAGAAATGTAACAATAAGCTCTAACTTAGATTGAATTTTTTTTGTTAAATTTTTAAAACTTAGCTTTGCTTTATCATTAAAGCTCTTCATGATAAGCTCTTTTTGATGTTCTAACTTAATTGGTTCTTTACTAAGCTCAAATTGAGAAATAATGGGACGTATTTCCATCACCTTTTTAAAATATCTTGCGATATCAAACAATGTTACATCCTCCAGAACTAAATTTAAAGTATCATCCAAATCTAAATTGATTGATTGTTCAAATTGCCTTGGAGTCATCAAGCTATTTTCTTCATTCATTTGTCTTAGAAAGGAAGCTGCATCTTTAAACCTAGAATAATCAATCAATTGGTTTATCAGCTCTTCTCTTGGATCTATAGCTATTCCATCATCATCTAATTCTGGACGTGGTATAAGCATTTTTGCCTTAACTCGCATTAGTGTAGAGGCCATAACTATAAAATCTCCAGCCACAATCATATTAAGTCTTTTCCATTCACTGATTACATTCATAAAATCTTCAGTTATTTTAGAGATGGGAATATCGTAGATGTCTAACTCATCTCTGCGAATGAAATATAATAACAAGTCTAACGGGCCTTCAAAATTTTCAATTTTTATTTGATATGACACTATTTATATTTGATTCCTGTGCAAGATCTAACTTTTTCTAAAACTTGATTAGCTGATTTTTGTGCTTTTTTTGCGCCTAAATTTAAAATATCAAAAACATCTGATGGATTTTGAATTAAACGTTCTTTGTTCTTCCTGAAAGGTTCAAAATAATCCATTATTTTATCAAATAAATCTTGTTTTATATCTCCATATCTTGCTCCAGGTGTTTCAAATCTAGATATTAATTTTTTTCTATCATCATTATTCAAAAATAAATTAAATAACTCAAAAAGCGGTGCATCAGTACTTTTTGGTTCATCAATTTCTGAAGCATCAGTAGTTATTTTCATAACTTTTTTTCGAATAAGTTTTCCGTCTTCAAAAATTGGAATGGTATTATTGTAAGACTTACTCATTTTCTGCCCATCTGTTCCAGGAACTAACTTTACTTTCTCAAGGATATCTTCTTTCGGAATAGCAAATATTTCCCCATATTGGTTATTAAATTTATTTGCAATTTCTCGAGTCATTTCCAAATGTTGCTTCTGATCATTTCCAACAGGTACGAGTTCACCTCCAAAAAGGAGTATATCAGCTGCCATTAAGATAGGATAAGAATATAATCCCATATTGGGTTTCAAACCTTTACCTATTTTATCCTTATAAGAGGTGGCGCGGTCAAGTAGACCTCTATTTACTAATGACGTTAGAATCCATGTTAGTTCTGTTACTTGAGGAACATCTGATTGTACCCAAAAAGTACATCTATCAGGATCTAAACCTAAAGCTAGAAAATCACAGGCTGCATGGAAAGTATTTTCAGAAAGGTTTCTTGCATTGGGAAGTGTTGTTAAAGCATGATAGTTAGCAATAAAACAAAATAAGTCATTTTCATTTTGATATTTTATCATCCTTTTCATCATACCAAAATAGTTACCAAGATGTAATGTTCCAGAACTTTGAATACCACTTAAAACTCTCATCTAATCACCACTATATTTTTTAATTAATTTTAAAAGGTTCCATGAATAAATAGGGCTTCCAATCATTTTGTTTTTCTTTAACGAATCGTTGGAAATAATGTAACCTGTTTGGAGGCTTGGGCTTTTTCCTTAAACTCATATTAGCACTGGAAGGAGTTTCATTACCTTTTTTTTGATTACAGGATCTACATGCTGCAACTAAATTATCCCAAGAATCTTTTCCTCCACTCGCTTTTGGAATAATATGATCTATGGTCAAAGGCATTTTTTTTTGGCCACAATACTGGCAAGTATAATTATCTCTCTCCAGTAAATTTTTTCTATTTAAATCAACTGATAAATTATCATATCTTACATAGTCTTTTATTTTAATAATACTTGGAAGACTAACCGTAAGACTAGGACTTTTTACAACCTCTTCATAGTTTGATAAAACTTCAACTTTATTAAGAAAGTTTAAGCATATTGCCCTCTTAGCAGTACAAATTGTCATTGGAGCATAATTTGAATTAAGCACCAAAACTCCGCGATTTAAAATGCTGCCATTAACTGAATTATAGCTTGGGGATTTCACATTAAAACTTACGTTCAATAGAACAACTTAAAAGATAGATTTCCAGCAGAGCTTTATTTACTTTTATACTTTCTTCTTTTACGCAACCTTGAGAGTGTAGAATCCATTCTCCTCCAAGAGAAAAACCAACATGACTAATCTGGTTTTCTTTTCCAAAAAAGTGTAAATCACCAGGTTTGGAATTCAGCATAGAAATTGTTCCATTTCTAAAAAAGTCCAATTGAGCATTAGAGTCTCTAGGAGTATCTAAACCACATACCTTCAAAACTGCTTGGACTAAACCTGAACAATCAAAACCAAGTGAGCTTTTCCCACCCCACCTGTAAGGAATATCTTTTAATTTCTTAGCGGTAGGGACTATCAAATCTATATTGAGCCTTTCTTTCTTTTTTACTGCACCCTCAACCGTGCTTGAGACAATCGATCCAAATGGGTATTTAGCACTATAATTCCCTTTTGAATCAGGATTAACTACATAATACTGACTGTTGTTTCTTTTGAAATCAATAATGCCATAAAAAAGATTTACAAAACCTTCGTAATCATCATCAGTTCTAATTTTCACCCAATTTCCAACCATACTTATGATTAAGCATGATTCACCATGAACTAACTCCGTTACACATTCAGACTTAAAGGTTGATTCTAAGTAGACAGGTGCAACCCCCGCCTGATTTATAAACCACTTTTTGATATTATTTACTTTCAAGATATTTTATTTTTATTGTCTGATTTTAAGAAAATTGATGTTTATATCAATTGGATAAATTCTTATAATTAATTAATGTTTCATATAGATAACTACTTTAAAAGGGAAACTTGTGAAATTCAAGTACAGTCCCCGCTACTGTAATTACAGAATACACTATTCAATATGTCATTCTTGGCTTTATAGCTGAGGAGAAGGCGGAAAGTGTTGATACTGTATAAGTCAGGAGACCTTAATTGTAGACTTTTAAAAAAGTAAACTTTCGGGAGAAAAGTATGAATAAAGTATTCCATTTTACCATTTTATATCATTTCCCCCTTCATAAAAGGTGGGAATATCAGTCTATCTAAGTTCCTTTCTGTACTGTTCTATCTAAATATTCTCTTCAAATACATTTATGCTGAATCCATAATAGTACATGATCAAGATAAACAGGCAGTTGAATTTGCATATGTTCTAAATATTTCAAATAATAATTGGACTGTTACTGATAATTCTGGATCTACCCAAATACCAAAAGACACAAAAATTAATGATTCTTTAAAAATACAAAGATATGGATATCGTCCTTTAATTTGTATCTACAGAGGAGAGAATCTTTTTGCTTCCTTACCGAATAAGCCAATATCACTTAAAAACATTGATATATTTGCAGAGAGCTATAGTAAAGAAGAAAGTTTTAAGAAAATTAATATTGAAAAAAAAATCGGTCATGAAAATATTTCGCACAAAGAATATTTAGAACTTTTACCAGGTGTCCAAGTCAAAACATTAGGTGGACCAGGTAGTATTATCACTGTTAGTTTAAACGGTGGTCCGACATCTCAAACTAAAGTGACTATAAACGGTTTTGATTTGACTAATATGCAGACAGGAGTTTCTGACCTTTCTCAATTACCCACAGCGTTTATCAATAAAGCAAGGGTGGTAACTAGTGGAGCTAAACTTCTTTCATCTGGGTCACAAAATGGAGTTCTAGAATTAAATACATGGAAACCAACAAACTCTTTTTCAAGCACTTTTGGTTCATTTAACAGCAGTTCGTCAAGTTTTCAACTTGCTCTTCAATCAAAAATCTTCAATTTATCAATTATTACAGGTTTAAGTAAAAGTGACGGAGATTTTCAAGTATCATGGAGAGATGAGTCTTTTAAACGGTTAAATAATAATTTCGACCAAAATTATAGTTCATTTAACTTGATTGGAAGATTATCACCTAAACTCTTTTTTAAGGGGTTTGCTCTTATCTCTAAGCAAAAAAGGGGAGTCCCTGGACTAGTTTGGTCTCCATCAGATGCAGATCATGAAGATGAACTTAAAATTATTGCTTCAAGTTTAAATTGGTTCACAAACTTGGGTAAACGTTCCATCAATTATATTTATAAAACTTCAAATGATAGTTATGCCAATCCAACATATAACACTAAAAATAGGAATAAGCTAACTAGTTCATCTTTGAATATTAAAAATCCAATTTTAAAAAAAGGAAAGCTATTTTCATTTTTTGAATTTGATATTCAAAATCAAAACCTAAACAGCAATGGAATGAAATATGAAAAAAATATTTTCATACTTAGCTCATCATCAGTATATAACATCTCTTCTAAGTCAAAAATTATTGGAACATTTCAGAACAATTACTCAAAGAACTTTTTTAATACAACGACAAGATCAGTAATGATAGATTATGAAATTAAAAACGATTTAATAATAGATAAACTAAGTTTCTCATCCTCCTCTCATTTTAGACATCCAACATTTAATGACCTTTATTGGAATCCGGGAGGTAATTCTGATCTAGAATCTGAAACTGGCATAAATAATTCTGTTAATTTTTGGCTTACACCCATATATGATAATATAGTTAGTTTCAATTTATTTCATTCAAATACTGATAATTTAATTCAATGGCTTCCGCTGCAATCTTATTGGCAAGCACGTAATATAAATAATGTTGAACGCTATGGACTTACTGGGAATTGGGTTTCTAATTCTAAATTATTTAATAGTCGTTTATCTTTTAGCTTCATCGAATCCTATTATGGTATTGATAAAAAGCCTCTTAGGTATTCTCCCAAAAATATTGGAACTATTTTTCTAGAAAAGAATTTTAAAAAGTTCAATATCAGTACAACTACTCACTTTATAGGGGAAATGGTCTCCGCTTATAGTTATCCAAAAAATAATATTATTCCACCAAATTCTACTACATCAATTTTTATCGATCAAAAGACGCAACTTAAAAAAATAGAACTAGTAACCTCTTTTTCTGTATTAAATACATTCGATCAAGAGTATGAATCTTCAAGAGGATATCCAGAACCAGGTAGAAGTTTTAAAATAACAATAATGATAAACCAAAAAAGGAAATACTAAAAATGAAAATAATGATAATCTGCTTTGGTCTCTCTTCAATTATATGTGGCCAAAACCTAAAACTATTTACTCTATGCGAAGGTAACTTTGGATCAGCAAATTCCAGCCTTTGGTCGAGTAGTTTAAATGGAGGGAATATGCATGATATAATACATTGGGATGAAAATTCTAATCCTCTTGGTGATATTGGACAATCGATGTCCATTCACGAAACAAAACTGTATCTAGTAATGAATAATTCGCATACGATTGAGGTAATGAATTTAGCTGGAGGAGCTTATTATGAAAATACACTTCAGTTACCAAACTCTAGTCCACGTTATATCACTTTTAACGAAGACAAAGGATATATATCTTCGTGGAATTTTAATGCTATTTTAATTCTAAATTTAAATAATATGGAAATTGTTGATACCATAGAAATAGATGGGAAACCGGAGCAAATGATTAACTATGAGAATCATTTATACATTTCAGTCCCTAATAAAAGTGATTGGACAACAAATGATAAAGTGCTGAAAATGAGGTTAAACGATAATGTAATTGTTGAAACTTTTACCGTAGAGCCTGGTGCGAGCATGATGGCAATCCACGGCTCTTCTCTTTTTGTCACATCATCATCATATGATGATATGTGGAATAAGTATTCAGGGACATCCAGTATCGATCTATCTAGTGGAGAAGTTTTGAGATATAATGCAGGCCAAACAACCAGTTATGGATCTGATATATTTACTTTCCAAAACAAAATTTATCAAATATTTGATGGTGGTTTAGTACCTTTAAACGAAGATCTCTCACCAAATATATCTCAAAAAATAGGAGCTTACCCTTCTCTTTATTCTGCCGACTCATACGAAGAATTTTTAGTTTTAGGTATTTCTGATTATGTTGCACCTGACACGGTAATCGTTCTTGATAATGAAGGAGTAGTCCTAGAAGAATTTATAGTAAGCGCTATTCCAGGTTCTTTTGAATTTTATAATTTTGACTTAGCATCAATTGAAGAGCAGAAAATAATTCCTGATATAGCTTCTATTTATAACTATCCAAATCCATTCAATCCAACAACAATAATACAATTTAAAAATGTTTTAAACTCACCATATCGAGTTTATATCTGTGATATAAACGGGAGAAAGATAAAAGAGTTTGATATTGATAGTTATCAAATAGGTCAAAAAAAAATAATTTGGAATGCTCATAGTAATTCATCTGGAGTTTATTTTGCTGTTTTTGAACAACTAGGCAATTCAAATATTAGAAAATTAAGTTTAATTAAATAAAAATTAATCTTTGAAATGCCATTTAATAGTTAGGCTTTTTTGCGATCCATTTAATGGCATTTCGGGATTAAATTGTACTTCTGTACCTTTTTTATAATAATTAAAAAGCTCAAGCATGTTAATCCAGCTATATTGAATTACAAATGAAGAAACTTTAATACCAATGGTACCATTTAAAATATTCATCTCTTGAGTTTTTATATTGTCAGTGCTGAAAATAGGAACAAACTCAATTGGGTTAAAATAAACGTTTGATAATGTTTCGCTAAAATGCTTTACATTTACTTTTAGAGTAATATCCATATAACCACTGAATGTTTTAAAATTAGATTTTAAATCTAATGCAATCCAATCGCCTAATCCTCCAGTTTGATATGTAATATATTTTTCTTTATTAAAGAATAAACCAAATTCAAAAGTTGGTAACATCGTATTAATATATTCTAAATAAATAGTCTGAGTTTCTGCTTTATTAATCCAGTTGGGATTTATTTCTTTTACTGAAGAAATTCTTGATAAAAGAGTATTCTGTTTTGATCTCCATTTTGCGGTAAATGAGTTAAATCTATTTTTTTCAATTAGCTTTAATCGAATATCGGAGTTTTTAAAATAATAGTATGGGTGGATTGGTTTATTTTCTTCCTTAAGACAAAATATAAAATCAAAGTTTTTAGTAGATTTTTCTATATCAGCGACAAAATTATAAACATGCTTATCACCAATTGAAGCTAAATCAAAATAAATGCCAATTCCTCCGAAGCTAGTTGATAAATAATAGTTATTCCAATTTTGATTTAAAATAGAGTCAAGTTGCAGACTTCTTTTATTTAGAATAAAACCGAGTGAATATTCTATATTATGATTAACAGATGACTCAACCTTTCCTTGAACAGTATTTCTAGTTAAATATCGTGAATCTGAAGTCAATGCAAGTGAATGGTTTGATTTATATCTTTGTAAAAAATTATCTAAAGAGAAAATAAAATTCAGTCTCCCTTTGGAGTGCTGGAAGTGAGTGTTTGCATTCGTTATTCTGTTACTCAAATAACTTTGATCAACTATGTCTGGAAAGCCAGAATAGGTATTGAAATGACCTATAGAAATACTTCCCAAATTATTATCTTTTTTTGAACTAAAAGTTCCTATATATGATTGCTGGATAGGTTGCAATGAGTTATGAAAGTATTGATTTTGGTTGCCAAAATAAGATCTTTTAAAACCTATTAAATCATAACTTCTATTTTTTTGTTTACTATCCAAGTGAAAAGAAAATTGATCAAGGGAGAAATCTCCTTGTTTGTAATTTATTTTTGATAGAAAAATTGATGAATCAATACTCTTTTGAATGAAATTTGGTTTAAGTTGTTCTTGAAAATTATTTTCAATATCTGCACCATACATAGTAGGATAGTTTGATAAAACACCGTCAAATAATAATTTTTTTGATTTCCAATCGGTATTGAAGAGAACTCTTCCATTTTGTTTGAATAAACCAAATTGACCTACCCAATCATAAGGAATAATTTTTATACTTCCCGAAAAAAGAGGGTGAACCATAGATAGTATAAAAAAAACTAAAAACTTATTCATAGGCTCTTTCTACAAATTTAGGAACAACAATCATAAAAATTAAAGAATTTGAAATTAAATGTAATAAAGTGAAAAATAATCCTGCGATGCCATAAACTAAAGTTTCTTTATAGCCATAACCTGCGCTTATGGGGAAAGAAATCGTTGTGATAAAATCATACCACACTGTACACAGAAAACCAGCTATGACTGATATAAATATTCTATTTTTTGGTGTAACATAAATAATTATTTTCCCGATATAATATCCAAATAGACCAATTCCAGCCATTGCAAATACTTGACTGAATAAAAGTGGTAGAAATGCTAACCCCGAGCCTAAAGGATTGAGAATAGAATATATCATTATAGAAGATCCTCCAACAAAAAGACCAGACAGAGCCCCTAGATATAATCCAGATAAAAAAATAGTAACACTAATAAATTCAACATTGGGCACAAGAAGAAACATATAACCAAGCCCAATCGCGGTTGCTGCAAACACAGCTGATTTTACGGTTTTATTCAGGTTCACTTTTTTTAAGAATTGGAATCCCAAAATAATTATATTTATTTGTAAAATCACCTTCTTCAGGATCATTTTCAATCGCAATATTCATCAAACTCATTCTTGAATCTGAAAAACCAATTAAGTGGATTAATAATGCTTCAGGAAATGAAGGTAGCTTATGGGACTTCCACTCATATCTTCCTTGGTGAGATAAAATCACATGCTCAATTTTTTTTGAGTAATGTTCAGGAAAATCTTTTATCTTAGATATAAAATCACGAACCATATCCCTACCAATTACATTATGCCCAAGTAAATTTCCATTACCACTGTAGCTTAAAATATATTCCGAGCTAATCTCTTCTATTTTTCCTATTTTGTGTAAAAAAACACCTGCAAGGACTAAATCTCTATCTACATCATACAGTTTTGTGATCTTTTTTGCTATATTGGACATCCTTAAAATATGTTCTAAAAAACCAGATCTATAGTTATAGTGCATATTAACTGAGGCGGGATGATACATTATTTTTTTCTTATTTTTTTTATAAATACCAATAACTAATGCTTTTAGTTTATTATTTGTTATTTCGTTTATAATTATATTAATGTCATTCCACATTTTCAGAGGATCTTTTTTTGACGTTGGTACAATTTTAGCAGGGTCGAATCCATATCTACTATAATGCTGAACCGTTGCCTTATTTATCTTTTTGACATTTAATTGATTTGAATCAATAAAGTATTCAACAATACCAGATACAGCAACTGCATTCCCCGCTTTAAACTTCTCATTATAAAGAGCCACATTATTCCAAATTTTAGCATTAATATGACCTGTAGTATCTTTTAATGCTAAGTCTA
>JAOHKG010000070.1 GCA_028101095.1 Fidelibacterota bacterium
AAGCATTGGTGGGGATAATGAAAAAGAATATATTTCTAATATAATATATTTGAATAAATTTTTAAAAAGTAAAGAAGGTCGATCATTTTACGAACTGAATATTAGTTGTCCAAATACCGATAATGGTAAATCAATTTGTGAATCACCCAATTCGCTAGAAAACCTCCTGAAAAAAATACGAGTTGAGATTTCTTCACCAATATCAGTAAAAATATCGCCAGATATTTCTGATGAAAAACTTAAAGAGATAGCTGAAATTTGTGAAGGCTTTGAAATGATATTGATTAATGCTGGAAATACACAATACAAGACACCTGATCAAGTTGATGTAAAATTAGATAACTTTTCTATGAAAGGTGGTGGCCTTTCTGGGGCTCCGTTATTTAAAAGAACAGTTGAGATGGTGACTATTTTAAGCTCTTTTAAAATTCCAATTATTGCTACAGGTGGTATTTCAAATATCTATCATATTAAACATCTCAAATCACATGGAGCGTCTCTCTTTGGGATGGCTTCCTCCTTAGTTTTAGACCCTTATTGTATTCCCAAAATTCATTCAAAAATATAGATGTTTACCGTAGTCTTATTCGAACCACAAATTCCTCCCAATACTGGTTCAACGGGTAGGTTATGCGGAGCTACAAATACTCGTCTTCATGTAGTCGGAGAGTTAGGCTTCGAGCTTTCAGATAAAACTTTAAAAAGAGCTGGGCTAGACTATTGGGATTATATAGAATGGGAGTACTTTCCTGATTTAGATGCCTACATTAAAAATATGGTTAAAAACAATAATTTTCATCTTCTTACAACGAAATCTGATAAAGCATACACTTCTAAAAAGTTTGAAAAAGGTGATTTTATTGTTTTTGGAAGTGAAACATCTGGAATAAATGAAAAGATTTTAAAAGCTCATTGGGATCGTACTTGTAAAATCCCCATGCAAAATGATAATATTAGAAGCTTAAACTTAGCAACAAGTGTTGGAATAGTATTATATGAAGCTTTAAGGCAAGTTGATGTTTCCGGGTAATAAAAATATAGCAAACCTAATAATCATTATATTATTATTTTTTTATTCCTGTACAAGCTCACCACGGTATGGCCAATATTCCAGCACTAGAAAAACTCCAAGATTAAAAAAGTCAAGTAAATTACAAAATCCTGCAGATATTAAAACAAAAGGAATTAAACATCGTAAAGTTATGAATGGTGTTAGTTCTTTTTATGCTGAAGACTTTCATGGTAAGTTAACTGCAAACGGAGAAATTTATGATATGTATGGAGTAACTGCAGCACATAAAACACTTCCTCTTAATACAGTCTGCCGGGTCACAAACACCTCTAATAAAAAATCTTTAATTTTAAGGATTAATGATAGAGGACCATATATAAAAGGTAGAATTTTAGATTGTTCCTATGGTGCTGCAAAAAAACTAGATTTTATTAACCAGGGAACCACTAAAGTTAAGATCGAGGTAATAGAGTGGGGAGATGGTAAATATATGCAACATCGAAAACTTCATAAATGAAAAAACTATATCTTATTTATAACCCTCATGGTGGTTTAAAAAAAGGAAAGCATATTCTTAAAAAAGTTATACCAATATTTGAAGATGCAAAAAAAGAATTAACTATTCTCGAGTCTAAATATGCTGGTCATATCTATGATTATGCTCAAGAATTAGAATTCGATGGGTTCGATGGTCTCTGCATTATAGGAGGTGACGGCACTATGCATGAAGCGATAAATGGTATGCTTAAGAGAAAAGATAGAAAAAGATTACCAATAGGTTTGATTACAGGGGGAACAGGAAATTCTTTTATGCATGATATGAATTGCCTAGACCCTGTTAAAGCTGCACAGAAAATAGTCAAAGGCAATCTTAAAAAAATTGATATCGCAAAAATAAATACTAAGAATCATTTTTATTACTCATTTAATTTAATAGGTTGGGGTGTCCCGACGGATTCTAATATATTAGCTGAAAAATTAAGATGGCTTGGAGGAGCAAGATACAGTATATCAGCAATATTGGAAGTTATTAAAGGTAAAAATAGATTGGCTAAAATTATTTGCGATGGAGTGGTCTATGAGGATAATTATACTTTTATTATTGGGTGCAACACGGTCCATGTTGGGAAAGGAATGAAAATGGCACCAAAGGCATTAGTCGATGATGGAAAATTGGATTTAATAATCGTAAAAAAGGTAAGTCGTTTAAAGCTCTTATTATTATTCCCGAAACTATTTAAAGGAACACACATAGAAAGCCCATTAGTCGAATATTTACAAGTAAAAGAATTTTCAATTATACCAAAAATAAAAAATGGGCTTAAT
>JAOHKG010000071.1 GCA_028101095.1 Fidelibacterota bacterium
TCCTACTGGGCCACCAGAGAATTTTTCAATTATTACGCTTAAAATTTTTCTATCCATATTATCCAAGCCAATTGAATCAATACCAAGCTTTTCCAAAGAAAACTTTGCAACTTCTATATTTATTTTCCCTTCAGCTTTTACTTGTGCAAAATCTCTTGCTCTTCTCAAGATACGATTTGCCAATCTTGGAGTCCCTCGACTTCTTCGTGCTAGCTCCATTGCACCTTCATCATCAATATCTACTTCTAAAATTTGAGCGGACCTATTTATTATATGAAAAAGGTCTTTTGGATCATAATAGTCAACTCTTAGCACAACTCCAAATCGATCTCTGAGTGGTGAGGTTAAATTCCCCAATCGAGTAGTTGCGCCAATCAATGTAAAAGGCTCAACACTTAATTGAACACTCCTAGCACTTGGACCTTTATCAATCATTATATCTATCGAAAAGTCTTCCATTGCTGAATATAAATATTCTTCTACAACACTGTTTAATCTATGTATCTCATCAATAAAAAAAACATCTCTATGACTTAAATTGGTTATCATGCCAGCTAAGTCTCCAGCTCTTTCTACTACAGGTCCGGAAGCTTGTTTAATTTCAGAATGAAGCTCTTTCGATACTATATTTGCTAACGTTGTTTTTCCAAGACCGGGAGGCCCAAATAAGAGAACATGATCTAGCGCATCACCTCTTTTATTTGAAGCTTCAATGTACAGCTTTAAGTTATCAACAAGGTCTTTTTGACCAATAAAATCATCAAATTGTGAAGGCCTAAGAGACTTTTCTATTTTGAGATCATCTTCAAGAGGATTTGGGTCTGTTATGTGTATCTCAGTCATTATACAAATTATTAATAAATCATTTTATTTTCAGCCTATAAGCTACAATTTCAAACAGCGTTCGTAAAGAAGGCAAAATAAAAAATGTATTCATAACTAGGCCTACAGTAATTACGGTAGGTTTTAAATATTTTAAACTGAAAAATTAATAACCTTTTTTTAATATTGGTTTTAAGAACTGACCTGTATAGGAGCCATTAACCTTAGAAAGTTCTTCTGGAGTTCCACAGCCAACAATTGTACCACCATTAACCCCACCTTCTGGGCCAAGGTCGATTACCCAATCTGCAGTTTTAACAACATCTAAATTATGCTCTATTACTATTACAGTATTACCTTTATCAACCAACCTATTTAATACTTTTAAAAGCATTTTTATATCTTCAAAATGCAGTCCTGTTGTCGGTTCATCTAATATATATAATGTTTTTGTTGTTGAAACTTTCGATAGTTCGGTTGCGAGCTTTACTCTTTGAGCCTCACCACCTGAAAGTGTGGTTGCTTGTTGCCCTAAGTTGATGTAACTAAGGCCAACATCATCTAGTGTTTTTAATTTCTTTTTTATAGAGGGAATACTATCAAAAAATCCAAGCGCTTCAGAAACAGGCATTGCTAGAATCTCTGCAATTGATTTTCCTTTATATTTAACCTCAAGCGTTTCTCTATTATACCTTTTACCTAAACAGACCTCACATGTAACATATACATCTGGTAAAAAATTCATTTCAATCTTAATAATCCCATCGCCCTCACAAGATTCACAACGACCGCCCTTGACATTAAATGAAAAACGTCCAGGCTTATATCCTCTTAATTTTGATTCAGGTAATTTTGAAAAAAGGTCTCTAATAAATGTAAATAAACCAGTGTATGTTGCTGGGTTTGATCTTGGTGTTCTGCCTATTGGCTTTTGATCAATGTCAACAATTTTATCAAGAAATTGACCCCCCTCAAAAGACTCGTAATTTAAAGGATAGGATCTTGACCTGTTTAATTCCTTTGCTAATAACGGATATAGCGTTCCATTAACCAGAGTACTTTTTCCACTTCCAGAGACTCCCGTTACCGAGACAAAAACCCCTAATGGAAAATCAACATTTAGGTTCTTCAGATTATTACCCGTTGCCCCTTTTAATGTTAATACTTTTGAATTTCCAGATCTTCTTCTTGCGGGAATTTCAATTTTTCTTTTCCCCACTAAATATTGTGCAGTCAATGATCTCTTTGATTTTGGGAGTTCGCTTGGCCTCCCTGAAAACGTGATTTCACCTCCAAACTTTCCTGCTCCTGGCCCTATATCAATTACATAATCAGCAGCTTCAATTGTTTCTTGGTCATGCTCAACAACTAGAATTGAGTTCCCTATATCCCGGAGAGATTTCAATGTTTTTAAAAGCTTGTTATTATCTCTTGGATGGAGACCAATAGAAGGCTCATCAAGAATATATAGAACACCCATT
>JAOHKG010000072.1 GCA_028101095.1 Fidelibacterota bacterium
ATACCCATAGGCATTACAACTCAGATAAGTTATTGTTTAAAGCTTTTACGAAAAAAACTGGTATTAAAATTAATGTTATCAAGGGAAGTGCAGACCAACTAATTCAACGCCTGCAAACAGAAGGAGAGAATAGCCCTGCGGATATATTGCTGACTGTGGATGCAGGTCGATTGGTGCGAGCTAAAAATTTGGGTTTATTACAACCTGTAACATCGCCACTGTTAATAAAACAAATACCATCAGAGATGCGAGACCTTGATGGTTACTGGTATGGTCTTACAGTCCGAGCAAGAGCTTTAATATATTCTAAAGATAGAGTAAAACAAAATCAACTCTCTACATATGAAGACTTAGCTCATAAAAAATGGAGAGGACGAATAGTTGTTCGTTCTTCAAATAATATTTATAACCAATCTCTGTTAGCCTCTATAATAGCCGCTAACGGAGAACTTGATGCTTATAAATGGGCCAAAAGCGTAAGAAGTAATATGGCTAGATCACCTCGAGGAAGTGACAGAGATCAAGCAAGAGCAGTGGCTTCTGGGCTCGCTGATGTAGCTATAATGAACACCTATTACTTGGGTGTTATGGCAAATTCTTCTGATAAAAAAGATCAAGATGTCGTAAAAAAAATAGCTGTATTCTTCCCAAACCAAAAGGGTAGAGGTACTCATATTAATGTTAGCGGAGCTGGAATAACAAAAAGCTCAAAAAATAAAGAAAAGGCATTGAAGTTTTTAGAATTTCTTACAAATGAAAATTCTCAAAAAGTGTTCTCAAGTGCTAATTATGAATATCCTTTGAAAATTAACGAGCATAATTCAACCATATTAAAATCTTGGGGACAATTTAAATATGACCCGCTTTCTCTTTCAGTCCTTGGTGAAAAAAATACTCAAGCTGTTAAAATTTTTGATAGAGCTGGTTGGGAATAGAGTCTACAATGTTATATGACTTAAGAAAGCATTTTAAAAATGTTTAGAGTTCTAAAAAATGAAATTTTATTTAAATTAAATGGGTGGACTTTCGTATCTTTTATTATTGGACTTTTCATCATTATTCCAATAGCATTTGTTGCAATCCAATTTAACAATTCTTCAGAAAACTGGCATCATATTCAGGAGAATGTCTTATACAAATATATTTACTCAACTTTGATTCTTGTGCTTGGAACTGGAGTTCTTTCGGTTTTTTTCGGAGTGATAACTGCTTGGATTATATCCTTTTATGAATTTCCAGGAAGAAAACTATTAGAATGGGGTTTGATTCTTCCATTAACCATACCTACTTATATAGCTGCATACAGTTATTATGATGTTCTAGAAACTTTCACACCTTTAATGTTATGGATTAGAAATAACATAAGTTTCAGTGCAATGAATCTATTTAACGATTTCATGGTTTATTTTGTTACCATTATCGTACTTTCTTCTGTTCTTTTCCCTTATGTATATCTTTCAACCCGAGCATCTTTTTTAATGCAGGGTAACAAAATAATTGAATCTGCAAAAATATTAGGACATTTACCTGGACAAATTTTCTGGAACCTAATATTACCTTTATCTCGTCCTGCTATAGTAGCTGGTTTAAGTTTAGTTATTATGGAAACATTAAATGATTTTGGTGCTGTTGAATATTTTGGTATTTCAACATTTACAACTGGAATTTTTAGAAGTTGGATGGGAATGGATGATGTTGGCTCAGCTTTAAGACTTTCTTCTTATCTTATGTTTTTTGTTCTTTTATTAATGTATTTTGAAAAAAGAATGAGAGGTAACGCAAAGTTTGATCAAAATGATGACTCAAGTTTAACTCACAAACGTTTGGTTCTAAGTTCTTCCAAATCTAAATCTGTTCTGGTCATTTGCTTGGTTCCTTTGATGCTTGGTTTTATTATTCCCGTAATAAGGCTTAGCTTATGGTCAATCTCAGCCTCAAAAGATTTTTTCAACATAGAATTAATGCAAATCCTTTTTAACAGCATTGGGCTCGCATCTTTTTCTAGTATTATAATTGTGATTGTGTCAATCATACTCTTATTTTCTTCAAAATATTTTAGTAGTCAAATTATAAAAATCACAAATCAGCTTGCAGTTTTAGGTTATTCAATTCCTGGAGCAGTTATTGCAATGGGCATTTTGTTAGTATCAGCATATATTAATGATATTACAAATATTATAATAACAGGAACTATTTCATCTCTATTTATAGCTTACCTAATCAGGTTTCTTGCTGTTTCATCACAACCTATTGATTCTGGCTTAGAAAAAGAAT
>JAOHKG010000073.1 GCA_028101095.1 Fidelibacterota bacterium
GAATGGAGGAAAAAAAAACGATTGATTGTATGATTGTTGGTAGTCAAACCAATACACAATGGTCAAAGGATACTGATGGAAAAATAATAGAAATATCTAATAAAAGAATGGGGGGAGATTCAAAAGAATGGAACGAAGATGGTTCTGTGAAGGAATGATTAAATGAAAAAAACAACCCCCAAAAAAGATAAAAGTATCAGATATAGATGTCTAACCCTACTACTGAGAAGGTCACAATCAGAAGATACTTCCTTGAATGAAACATTAAATTTGTTTACAGAGAAGACTTTAAAGAAAGATTAAATGAATAAACATATTTTTCCTATTATCAGTTTAGTTTGTGTAATTATTATAATTATTTTATTAATTTATCAACATTTTGAAAAAGGTGGTGTTACTACTGATGGGTGGTTAACTCTTCTATTGATGATTTCAATGAATATGATTCATACACCTTATTGGAAAGAATATTTTAAGAAATGAAAAAACTCCTTCCATTATTATCTGTGTTATTTTTGATTGACTTTGGATGGGGACAATTGGGTCCCTTTAGTTATATAAGTCCTGGTCTTCAGATTGGATATAATAGTAATGAGGGTATCTTTTATGGTTTTCAAACTAGTATTGGTTTTAAAGTACCTGAATCAATAAAAGATAATTTTACAGAAACTGTATTTATTCCCTCAATTTGTGTTGGATTTAAAAGGTCTCATAAAAAATATAATGAAAGGTATATTGACCTACAGACCATTTTCTTTGAAAATACAACTATGGATGATTTGGGACCACCTATTGGAATTGGAATTGGAAAGAATTTTACAAAAAATAGTTCAAATTATAGATTGAAAGGTTATACATGGATAATAACCTGTTTTAGTGTTGATTACGAATTAGAAAGAAAGTCATTTAATTATTCATTAATTCCTATTTTACCAATAGGGTATGATGGAATTTAGTAATAGTGATTATGATTGGGATTATTTCAACATCTCTAAGAACCAACTCTGTCCTCCATATCCATCTTGTATTGAAGAGTATGTGGGAGGACAGGATACGAGTAATTGTGGTGATTAAATGAAAAAACTTTTTCCACTATTATCTGTATTATTTTTGATTTATTGGGGTTGTGAGGGTTATTATGGTACATATAGTGAAAAACCAAAAGTAACTGAAGTAAGATTGTGGGGAGAGGATTATCTAATAGAAAGTACCTTTAAATTAGATTTGTCAAACAGTGGACTCACCGGTTTCATTCCACCAGAGATAGGAAATTTGACCAATCTGACTGATTTAAGATTAGGTGTTAATGAACTCACAGGTTCCATCCCAACAGAGATAGGTAATCTGACAAAACTTACTAAATTAATTTTATATAAAAATGAATTTACAGGAAAGATTCCATCAGAAATTGGTAATCTGACAAATCTGACTAATTTAAGATTAGAGTATAATCAACTCACAGGTTCAATTCCATCAGAGATGGGGAATCTGATAAATCTGGAGTATTTTAGATTAGATCACAATGACTTCACAGGATTATTACCAGAGAATCTTTGTGATCTTAATGAATCGGTGTTTAGAGGAAGTATTTATGGTCTTACATCTTACTTAACTTTTTCATATAACCGACTATGTCCACCCTATCCCTCGTGTTTAAGAGGTACTTATACTGATGGGTATTCTGGAAACCAGATCCCAATTATAGGGAACCAAGACACAAGTAATTGTGGTGATTAAATGAAAAAACTCCATCCATTATTATCTGTATTATTTTTGATTTCTTGGGGTTGTGAAGATAAAAAAGAACCTCCGACTGAAGTAACCTTGTGGGGAGAAATTTATTCAGTGGAAGACACTGAACGTTTAGATTTTCATCGTAACGAACTTACAGGTACAATCCCATCAGAGATTTGGAATCTGACGAATTTGACATATTTAGATTTAAGTCAGAATCAACTCACCGGTTCTATCCCCTCAAAGATTGGTAATCTGACGAATCTGACTGTTTTGGATTTAAGTCAGAATCAACTCACCGGTTCTATCCCCTCAAAGATTGGTAATCTAACGAATCTGACTTATTTGTCATTAAGTGATAATCTACTAACAGGTGAAATCCCATCAGAGATTTGGAATCTGACTAATCTGACTGAATTAAACTTTCACAATAATGACCTCACCGGTTCCATCTCTCCAGAGATAGGAAATCTGACCAA
>JAOHKG010000074.1 GCA_028101095.1 Fidelibacterota bacterium
AAACTGGAGGCTAAAAGCAGTCCAGCGGTCATGTAATTAAGATATTTCATGTTTCCTCTTTTCTTTTAATTATTAGAGTTAGAAGTTGATTGCAAAGCCTAAAAAGACTTGTCTTGGCGCACTAATAAGGTTGTCACCTGTAGCCAACCTATAAGATTCATCGTTGTCTATGTTGACAGCTCTGTACATCTCTTCATAGTCTGTTACACCATCGCCGTCTGGATCATCTCCATAAAGCTCAACAAAAGACTCAGAATAAACATCGTTTCCATAGAACCCATCATCTGAAGCAGAACCAGTTGCCTGGTACACATTCAATGCATTTCTACGATCTAAAAGATTATTTACTCTTGCAAAAACTTTTAAGCCATAACCAGCAAAGGTAAAATCTTTATCCAACTTAAGATCAAGATTGTAAACCCAAGGCGTTGTTGAAGCACCTACAGGTTCTAATGCTTGTCTGGAACGAGTATCATCCATGTAGTCTACACCAGCGTCAAAAGCACTGACCTGACCTCCAACTGGACGGTAAACATATGTAAAAGCATGACCACTATTAAAAGTGAACAATAAATTGCTTCCCAATCCGTCTAAAAATGTCTGAGTTCCTTTCAATCTATAATCTAAATTAATAGAACCAGAGTGTGTCTGGTTAAAGTCAACAGGGTTAACCATCGTAGGAGCCTGAGTTCCTCTATCTAGGGCAGCTAAATAACTAGATCTACCTGATCCAGTACCTTCTGCCTGAGCAGCGGTGTAGTTCATGTCAACCGTTAGACCACTTACGCTTCTTAGTGCAAGCGAAAACTCAACACCTTTCGTAGTTGCAAAATCCCCATTGCGTACGTAGTTATAAGGAGATTCTAAATCACCTGCTAGCGTTTGACTAGATACACGATCTGCTTGGATTAAACCTTTTTGGTTTTTATAAAACCCTGTTACTTTTAGCGCCGCATCATTAGAAATCTGCTGTTTAAAACCAATCTCATATTGAGTTGTCCTCACTGGCTCTAGGCCAAACCCAATTGGATCGTTGAAAAAATTTCCCTGACGATACATTTGCTCTCTGTAATCATATGCGGTGTAATACATAGAGTTCAGATCCACTAACTGAGAAAAGCGACCATAGTATCCATAGACATTTGTTTTGTCCGTGAAAGGGAATGAGATACCAATTCTAGGCTGAATTTCTGTATAAGGATCAATCGTTTTCCATGAGCTTGGATCAACATATTTTGATACGTCATAGAATGTTAACGAATCCGCTCTGTCCGGTGCTGTCTCTGAGGGATCTAATTGATCAATTCGAAGACCAACATTTACAATGATGTCATCAAACTCCATTTTATCTTGTATATAAAATCCAATTTCAGTTGGTGTTTTTGCACCATCAATGTAAGAAATGTCCTCTTCTGTTTGACCTGATGGAACGCCTATGTATTCTGCTCTTTCATCTATTTCATTACCATCTTTATCATAGCCAAAGCCGTCAATATAAGGTCTCCAAATCCAAGCAGGGATACTATCAAATGCACCATAAGTCGTATAACCATATGTCCCTTCTGTGTCTTGCGCAAACTTCATGACTGTTGGATTTGCAAAATAATTTCTCATCGTATGCTTGCTGTAATCAAAACCTGCTTTTATATCATGCTCACCCATAACATGTTGGATGCTCGCAGAAAATCCAGTTTTTGAGTATGCACCTTTATAGTAACCGCCTGGCATAGTACCAGGTCTTGTTACTGGCATACCATTTATCAAGTAGTCAGCTTTTTCTACATAACGACTAGTGAAGGGGGTATATCCAAAGCTAGTTGTGTTATATCCTGTTGTATCTCCATCATCGTTTAATATGGGTTCTGATACATTCTCATCTGAGAACCCAAGCTTTTCTTGGACAGCCGATGAATCACCCCACAACTTCCAATTAGTACCAAGCAAATTATCTTTAGCTTCGTAATCCAGGGAAAAAGTGCTCGCGTTTGCTCTTAGAATTGTGTTTTTGCTTAAAGCAAAAGTCAATTCAGAGATCAGCATATTGTTTGAATACTCATTTGTTCTGTATCTAGGACTTATATCAAAAGAGTTTAAATATGCTCCTGTGTCATTTGCAGTTTTTACCGTAGCACCACCCCACTGAAGCTGGGACATGATATTCCCACCTTGATTGGTGGTTCCACTATTTGTAACCACACCCACAGTCGC
>JAOHKG010000075.1 GCA_028101095.1 Fidelibacterota bacterium
AAGAATAATAAAAGTATAACTTCTATGAAAATCAAGAATCATTATTTTAATCTTCCACTAGACTATTCCTCCCCAGATAAAGAACAAATTAATATTTTTGTTCGTGAAGTATTTAAAGATACAACTCATACCAAACTGCCATATTTAGTTTATTTTCAAGGAGGGCCAGGATATGAGTCTCCAAGACCCATTACTGAAACGGGATGGTTGAAATATGCTTTAAAATATTATAGAGTGTTACTACTTGACCAAAGAGGTACTGGAAAGAGTAGTCCAATCTGTAAGGAAGATTATGTTGATTTAGATATAGATGAATCTGCTTATAAGGTTTCACTTTACCGCGCAGATAACATAGTTCGAGATGCTGAAGAGATTCGTAAGAGATTAATCGGATCTGAAAAATGGTCTTTACTTGGACAAAGTTTTGGTGGATTTTGTTCTACCCACTATCTTTCATTTTACCAAAACAGCCTTGATAAAGTTTTTATTACTGGCGGTCTCCCCCCTTTAGATGCTCATCCAGACGAGATATACAGGAGGACATATAAAAGAGTAATAAGTAAAAACAAACTTTTCTATCAACAATTTCCAGAAGCTAAAAGTAATGTATTAAAAATTGTTGACTATTTACGTTTAAATAAAGTCATCTTACCGAATGGAGAAAGACTTACGCTACAACGATTTCAGCAATTGGGCTTAAATCTTGGATTTAGTGACGGGCTAGCAATATTAAATTATTTATTTGAGGATGCTTTTTCAAAAAATAAGATGACCTATACTTTTTTAAAAAATATTCTTACAAAACAAAGCTTTGACACAAACCCGATATTTACCATACTGCATGAAGCTTGTTATGCCCAAAACTTCAGTACCAATTGGTCTGCCTATAAAATTAAAAATGAATTCAATGAATATAACAACAAAGAGAGCGCCTTTCATTTTACAGGTGAGATGCTTTATCCTTGGATGATGGATGAGTATAAAGAACTAAGACCTTTTAAAGAGGTCGCTAACAGGCTAGCAGAAAAAGATGACTGGCCCATTTTATACAGCTCAGAAACCTTGAAAAACAATAAAGTACCAACTGCCGCAGCAGTATACACTAATGATATGTACGTAGATAGAGAATATTCAATGGAAACAGCTTCAAAGATTAAGAATATCAAAGTTTGGGAGACAGATCAACTTGAACACAATGGACTAAGAAGCAGTGGCGAACTTGTGTTGAAGACTTTATTTAAAAGCTTAGATCAAAACCTTTAGAAATCTTTACTTTGGAAAGGTATGTTTAAATTTCTCGCTTCTTTTTTCAAAGACTTTCTAAAGTAACTTGGTCCACTATAGAAAATTCTTCTTTTCAAGGCATTTTCTTCTTTAAGACCCTGTTCAAGTTCTAGACCCCAATTGGGCAAGCCAAATTTTGATTTCCCCCATATATTATCAATTAACGTAACATCGGTTTTTGTATTAACTATATCCGTAGACATATACATTAATTTTTCTGATACCTCATGGGATGATTTATTAATAAAGAATATATTGTAACTAAACATATTTAACTTTTCTTCACTTTCTATTTCATCCAAGAACTTTGTAAACCACTCAAAATAAGTTTCATTTTCAATTAACCAAAAAAGACTGATTTTTTGGATTCTATTTTTTTTTGAATCTGAATCGATGCGCATTGCTATATCTTGTAATATTGGAGCAATTCGAGAAATTCCATGCCCTGCACCTACTAATATTGCATGCTCGGTGTCTAAAATAGCTTTACTTGATGAGCCATAAGGACCATCTACTTTCAAAGGGAGGTGAAAGCCTTTTTTTTCTAAAGATTTTTTTAATATTGTATCATACATTTTCTTACTCCAATTATCAGAAGCTTTTATATGTAAGACTAATTCATTTTTTTTAGTTTTTTGAATAATATTAAAAGGGTGCCATTCTATGGGTGAAATAATATTACAGTTTAGATACAGGTAATCACCTGGTATAAAATTAAAATTAGTTGGTGGTTTAATTACAATTTCTAAAGTTTGAGAAGGCAATAATAATGAACGACAACATGGTTTTTCTTTCTATTTAGAAGAATATTGTAATAAGAAATCATTCTAGGAATTAGGATTGATTGAAAGAAACCAATATCTTGTACCTGTATTTCTTTATTTTTTTTATTAAAGGGTTTTGTTTCACCTTGAATTTCAAG
>JAOHKG010000076.1 GCA_028101095.1 Fidelibacterota bacterium
TTGGGGAGCTGGAAATAACCTTCAATTAGCTGTTAGTGAAACCTCTCCTGCTTATGATTATGGAATGATTGACTTAAATTTTTCTAATTTAAGAGTTAGATATTTTCATGGATATCTTGAATCAGATTCAATGCAAAATAATAGATATATTAATGGACGCGGTGTCGAGTTTAAAAATAATAAAAATTTGATTATTGGGTTATCTGAAATAGTAATTTATTCAGGGGAAAATAGAAATTTTGATTATGCTTATTTAAATCCAATTTCGACACATCTTGAAATTGAATTAAATCAAAGACAAAATTTAGAAGGAACCGATTCAGGGAATGGTGTTTGGCAAATTTCAATAGACTATCTAAGTCCAAAAAAAAATAGATTCTCATTTAACTATATGTTCGATGAATTTATTCTTGATAAATCTCAATTAATTGATGGTAAAGAAAGATTTAATGCATATTCTTTTAAGATTGTAAAAAATATTTTCAAATCAAATAGTCGGATAGTTTCGACCTACTTATCTAGAGCCATGATTGGAAAGAATACATTTAGACATGAAGATGGTAGTAATAATTTTGTTCAAAGAAACAAACCTTTAGGCCATTTTTTAGGTAGTGATTTTGAAATTACTGAAATTGGTCTTAGTAGCCTGATTAATCAAAACTTAATTATAAGTATTCAGTTAGGAAGAAAAGAGGAAGGAAATAATAGTATTTTAAACAAGCCTTATAATTCATATAATTTCAATTATGATGTATCCGAGGGAAGAGAGATAACGACCTTTTTAAGATCTGAAACACAACTTTGGTACAACAAAAAATATTCAATTTTTTTAAATAATGAATATGCTTTTAATTCTAGTACAAAACCTGATATATCTTTTGAAATAGGCTTTGACATATATGCAAACATACTTACCACTTTATGAAGATTCCTTTTCATAGACCGAATACACCTGAAAGTCTAGATGAGATCTATTCGGATTCAATTAGAAATGGTTGGTTGACAACTGGTGGTATTGTAAAAAATTTTGAAGAACAGTTAAAAGTTTATTTTAATAGTAAATATGTCATTTTATTAAATTCGTGTACTGCTGGATTACATTTATCACTTTTAGCAAAGGGGCTTTCTAAAGGTGACGAATTTATTCTTCCAGCGTTAACTTTTGCATCTACTATTGAATGCGGTGAATATTTAGGCTTGAGACCACGGATGATTGATTCAAGCAAAGAAAGTTTCATTTTTGATTTAAACAAAGTCGAAGATGAACTGAAAAATAACACTAAAATTAAAGCTATCATTCCAATGCATTATGGAGGTGAGCCTGTAAATTTAGATCAATTAAAGATATTCTCTCAAAAATATGGAGTTTTTATTTTAGATGATGCAGCACATGCATTAGAAACAAAATACAAGAACCATAAGATAGGAGACACAGACGATGCCTCCGTTTTTTCATTTTATGCAAATAAAAATATAACCACTGGGGGAGAGGGTGGTGCAGTTTCTACAAATAATAAAGAAATCGCAGATAAAGTAAAAAAGTTATCTCTTCATGGAATAACTAAAGATGGTTGGAATAGATTTAAAGATAAGGGGAAATGGGAATATGATATTACTGAGCTAGGGTATAAATATAATATGACTGACCTTTCAGCATCATTTGGTCTTTGGCAATTTAAAAATATTGATAAATGGCAAAGGAAAAGGTTGAAGATAGCAAAAAAATACATAGATCTGTTAAGAGATGTTAAAGGTCTTGAATTACCTGAATTAATTAACGGGCACGCTTGGCATTTATTTGTTGTAAAGATTAAACTTAATGAATGGAAGATCTCTAGAAATCAAATCATAAAGAACTTAAATAAACGAGGCATAGGTTTAGCGGTTCATTATAAACCTATCAATATGCTTTCTTATTACAAAGAAAATTACGAGTTAAATCAAAGTGATTTTTCAAACGTAAACTATTTGTTTAGTTCGATCATTTCACTACCGATTTATCC
>JAOHKG010000008.1 GCA_028101095.1 Fidelibacterota bacterium
ATGCAAAAACTCTTCCAGGTTTTTAAGGATGACGTATTTACACCTTAAATTGACTTTATGGCAGATAAATGACGTTTAAAGAGGTTCGTAAATGCCTTAGTGGCATACTAATTAATTTTTAATACTTTTTAGCTAACCTTCTTTGTTAATAAACGATTGAATTATAAACTTGAGTATATAAACAAAACAATATTTGACTGTTTAATAAAATAATAAAAAAGAGAATTGATATGAAATTAGATGTAGATATTAAAAAACTATTGAGTGCTATTGATGTTCCTGCTGACTGGGTTGGCTTAAGAGAGGTTTATGAAGCTCATACTCCAAGAATGATACGAGATGGTGTGCCTGTGGTTAATGCTTCAGCATCAACACATGGAATAATGGTCGAGGTATTGGTTAATGGTCAATTTGGTTATTTTGGTACACCAGATATGACTTCTCAAGGTATATCGAGGGCTGCAAAAAAAGCATTTAAACAAGCAGAAATAGCATCAAGGCATTCAGTCCACTCTTTTGATGAATCAGCAAGACCATCTCATCAAGGTTCATATTCTTCTCCATTTGAAAAAGATAGAGACTCACTATCTGCTGGTAGACTAAACGAGGTGCTATTGGAAGCATATAATCATCTAAAAGTAAATGATAAAATTGTTAGTGCTTCTTCACTTTGTCAAGTAATAGAATCAAATTTTAAGTTTGTCAGTTCCAATGGAAGTGAGATAAATCAGGACTTTTTAATGTTTGAGTTTGATCTTAGTGCCACAGCTGCAGACGGATCAAATCAACAGACACGGACATTTGGTGGAATGCGTGGGACGTGTAGGCAAATGGGAATGGAATATTTTGATAAATATGAAATTTTTGCGAATGCGAATAGAATTGGAGAGCAAGCGATTGAGCTATTAGATGCAGAAGATTGTCCTACTGGAGAAATGGACTTGGTAATAGCTCCAGATCAAATGATGTTACAAATCCATGAAAGTATTGGTCATGCTCTAGAAGTCGATAGGATTCTAGGAGACGAAAGAAATTATGCAGGGTGGAGCTTTGTTAAATTAGAAGATTTTGGAAAGTTGCAGTATGGATCAAAATTAATGAATATCACTTTTGATCCAACATTAGAATCTGAGTTTGCATCATATGCATACGATGATGGTGGCTTAAAAGCCACCAAAGAGCATTTAATTAAAGATGGTTTACTCGTAAGGGGGCTCGGTGGGCAAGAAAGCCAGATACGATCAGGTTTGGATGGTGTTGCTAATTTTAGAGCAAGTAGTTGGAATAGAGCGCCTATTGATAGAATGGCAAATATAAATCTAGAGCCAGGTAATCAGAGTTTTGATGAATTAATCGCAGAAGTTCAGCATGGAGTTTATGTTGAGAGTAATAAATCATGGTCGATTGATGACTATAGAAACAAGTTTCAATTCGGGTGTGAATACGGAAGGTTGATTGAAAATGGAAAATTGACAAAAGTACTTAAAAACCCTAATTACAGAGGTGTTTCTACTCCTTTTTGGAATAGTCTTAAAGGTGTAGGGAACAGCGATACCTTTGGTATATATGGGACTCCAAATTGTGGTAAGGGGGAACCTAATCAAGTAATAAGGGTAGGTCATGCTTCACCAGCATGTTTATTCGATAAAATTCAAGTTTTTGGAGGCGTGTAATGAAAAAAGTTTTTAAAAGTATCAGTGAATCACTTTTTAAAGAATTGAAATCTGATGAAGATGTTATTTTATCTTTTTCAGGTGAAAATAGTCAGTTTATACGATTTAATAATGCATCAGTAAGACAAACCGGGCTTGTAGATGATGCCGATATTGAACTCAAGTTTATTTCAAATAATAGAATTTGTGGAGGTGGTTTTACAATTTCTGGTAATATGGAAATTGATCTAGCCAGAGGTAAGCATGAAATTGAAAGAATGAGGAATGAAGCCAATGAATTACCTGAAGATCCTTTCTTAGTACTACCAAAAAACTTAGGATCAAGTAATGTGGTCAAAGAGGCAAGTGGGCTAAAATTTGAAGATTCTATTGATGCAATTTTACCTGCCATGTCAGGTACTGACTTTGTTGGGGTTTTAGCAAACGGAAAAATGTTCAGAGGCAATGCGAATAGTAAAGGACAAAATCATTGGTTTGAAACAGATACATATAGTTTGGACTATTCTTTAGTCACTTCAAATCATCAAATGGTGAAAGGCTCTTTTTCAGGAAGCGACTGGAATCAAGATGAATATGAAAGTTATGTAAATAGGAGCAAAGAAAAATTATCGTTGATGGAGAGAAAGCCTATAAAAATTAAAACAGGTGATTATAGAACATGGTTTGAATCAGCTGCAGTATCAGATTTTCTTGGAATGTTTTCATGGAATGGTATAAGTGAGGCTTCCTTGAGGCAAGGCTGTAGTGGATTTGGTAAAATGAGACATAATGATGCTAGGCTTTCACCAAAATTCTCCGTGATTGAAGATTTTTCTCCAGGCTATTGTCCTAAGTTTAATTCGGACGGCGAAGTTGCACCAGATGAACTAGCATTGATTGAGGCAGGCAAATTAAAGAATACGCTTATTAGTTCTAGGTCTGCAAAAGAATATGGACTCCAATCTAACTATGCAGAAAATGGAGAATTTTTAAGATCTCCTAGAATGGCTATTGGGAATTTGAATCAAAATGATGTGGTTAAAGAGCTGGATAGAGGATTGTTTTTATCAAATATTCATTACTTAAATTGGAGTGACAATCCAGGAGGTCGTATCACGGGTCTAACTAGATATGCTTGTTTTTGGGTTGAGGGTGGAGAAATAGTAGCTCCAATTGAAACAATGAGGTTTGACGACTCTTTTTATAGGTTCTTTGGTGATCAACTTTCAGAAGTTGAAGATCGATTATACAGTAACCCGGAAGTAGGAACTTATGGTGGGCGGTCCTTGGGTGCTACAGCTTGTCCAGGAATTTTAGTCGATTCTTTTTCTCTTACGCTTTAAATAAGTGCAATTAGATACAACTTTAACTTTTTTCCTTGGGGTAATAATTGGTTCTATTGGAGTTTGGTACTTTCGTCAAAAAGAAATAGACTCAATTCACAGTAATCAAAATCAAATAGAAAAAGTCTTCGCAGCACTTTCAAATGAAGCTCTTGTTGATAATCAAAAAAAGTTTCTTGAATTAGCTGAGGATAAGTTCAATACTTTAATCGGAAAATCTGATAAACAATTAATTCAAAAAAAAGAACTGATTGATTCGACGCTGAAAGTAATGAAAAATGATTTAAAGAACTTGTCAGATAATACAATTGCTCTGAAATCACAGATGGAAGAATCCAGAAAGAGTGTTGGAGAGCTTTCTAATACAACGTCTCAATTAAGACAAATTCTTTCTAGTTCTCAATCAAGAGGGCAATGGGGAGAGAGAATGGTGGAAGACATCCTCCAATTTATTGGTTTAACTGAAGGAATTAACTATAAACAGCAAATGCAATCTGGATCGGATAGACCTGATTTCACATTTTTTTTACCAGATAAAAAATCACTAAATATGGATGTTAAATTTCCACTTGCTCATTATGAAAAGTATATTGCTTCCGAAAACAAGCATGACAGAGATGTTGAAAAAAAGGCTTTTATCAAAGACGTTAGAAATAGAGTTAAAGAAGTTTCCAAAAGATCATACATTGACCCTGAGGGAACAACAGTAGATTATGTCTTACTGTTTATACCAAATGAAAGTATATATTCCTTTTTAAACCAAGAGGATAATTCTTTAATAGATTACTCATTGGAAAATAAAATAATGTTATGCTCTCCAGTTACACTTTATGCTATCCTTTCCCTTATTAGACAGGCTGTATCAAGTTTTTCAATGGAACAAAAAGCAGGCGAGATGCAGGAACTTGTTGGTGTTTTTAAAGCTCAATGGGAGCATTTTACTCAAAAAATAGACTTTTTAGGAAAGTCTATTAATTCTTTATCAAATCATTACGAAGATTTAACTGGACCAAGATTAAGAGCATTACAAAAACCAATGGAAAAAATATCAGAATTACAACTTGGTAAAAAGAATAAAAAAATGGAATCATAAAAAATGAATGAATTATCAATAAAATTATCTCTGCTTATATCACTTTTATTACCATCATGTGTTTCTCCACCTGATTACGAGGATGGATTATTGGAAAATATACCAGCTGTAATTAATGATGTAGATTACTTTTCATTATCAATATTAGCCGATGATTATTCAGATAATTTAAAATGGGATTTAGATATATCCTTACTAGAGGATGATATTTACTTATCTACATTAGTCATTAAAGATCTAAGCATAACATCATCAGATTCGTCTTTTATATATATAATTGACTCAAATTTAGATACTTCATTAACTATCGGTATCTTTGATGAAGTTCTTTCAACTATAAATGATACTATTTCATCTTTGGGAGTACCTAAAACAGTAGTTTTCTTTGGAGATAAGTTAACAGGAAGAGTGGAGTATCAGATTCTGAAAAAATAGCTTTCTTCTACCTAAACTTTTTATTAAGTTTAAAAAAATCTTATTAAATACATCAGTTTATTTTTTTTAATGAAATAATTACTTGGAGTTTTAATGAACCACTTTCTAAGATATTTTCAAATAGTATCACTTCTTTTATGTTTAATCACTTTTTCTTGTAATTCTGCTGCGATTCAAAAACAGATTGCGACCGTTACACCAAAACAAAAAAAACAGCCACAAGCTGTAACCGTGGGGAGTGCAGAAAAGTTTATCGAAGTTCACTTATTAGGTCAAAATATAATCTTGAATGATAAATTTGATGAATTTCTATCTAAAATAACAAAAAAGAGTAAAAGTAATAGGGTGTATCTTGCCCGCATAGATGATTTTCCAATTGGAACTGGATATAAAAGCTTAGATAAATGGGATATGGCATTAGAATCAGGCTTGATTGATGGTTTAATTGATAAAGACCTAAATATTGTTGAAAAATTAGACCATGTGAAACCTCGTGATTTTGACGAGTATATTGATACCTCACCTGAAGATGCCTTCTATATGCACGGAATTGATTTGGATGCACTTAAATTAATCAAAAATAAAATTCAAGCATCTAACCTATTGACTTATCAAATAATCGATTTTTCTGAAAATGAGTTATCGGCGGTTATCTATTTCAGAATGATTGATTTAAAAAATATGAAAATTATAGGATCTTCTTTAGTTGAAGTGGGAGATAATTTTAGTGCAGCAGCAAAAGAAGAAATTAAAATTTATAATCATGTAGTTCAAGTTCTTGAAAAAATAAATGATTTTCCTAATGTGATTTTTAATAAAGGAAGCTCAATTGGACTTCTTAATTCTGACATATTAAATGTTTCTGGAACTTACAATAATCCACCGTCTAAGAAATTAATGGCTATTGAAAATGGTATTGTAACTGGTCTTATAAATAATAGTGATTATAAAGAAAATGAACCTGTAATTCTTGAAAAATCAAAAGGTTTTAAACTTAAATATCCATCAGTTTATAACAATATTGTCTTTAATACTAATCCGTTGCTTTATGAAGATTGGAATGAGCTTATATTAGAGACTGGTTGTTCTTTTTTATTAATGTATAGATATATAAATGATTATGGATTGTATCTAAAGGTAGTTGATACTAAACAAAATGGAAAAATATTATTTTCGGAAACCTATTCTTTTAAAGGCCAAAAAGATGAAGGCATAATTAAAAATTATGAATATGTTTCATCATCACTTCAAGAAAATATAAAACTGAACTTAATTAAAGAAAAAAAAACACTTATTCTGAATGGTGATAAACAAACAGTAGAATCTGAGAATTATTTTGATAATCAACCATTATTTAATGAAATGAACCTGGCAATTGAGGAAGGAATTATTTCAGGTTTGCTAAATAATGATATTTCTGTTTTTGAAAAATTGAAAACACTCTATTTGAAAAGACCCTGGATGTATAAGGAAAAAATATTCAACTTAAACCCATTATACCTTGATCAGTGGAAACAGTTAGAAGAATTTGGAGTTGAGAGCTTGATAGTCTATACCAACTTGATTGAGTATGAAAAGCTCAACGCAAATGAACCCGATTATAAAAAGGTAGCACTAGGAATAAGAATCATTGATGTGAGTACAGGAGATATTATTGATGTTGGAAAAATCTCTAATTTTAAAAATTCATCGAAAAATTTAAATGTAGAAGTAGGTGACATTGAAGAAGGAGTCCAATAATTATGATTGATTTAGCTAAAATAAATAAAAAAATAAGTAATAGATTTTTAATAAAAATTGCAATATTTTTATTGTTCAGTGGCTCAAATATTATGTCTAAGACATTTACTGTCACTGATCCTCCAATGGTTTATATTTATCATTTTGTCAGTTATGATACTACAGATGTTGTTTTCCATGGTGGAGTAAACCAAAGTGAAAATAAAAAATTACGTTTACCTCTTTTCAATAAACGTGATTTAAACACGAGTTCTAACCTATTAATTGGAAAAGCTTTAGATCCAAAGCTAGTTTCAGCAATGGTGACCTCAGCTGTTGCGGAGAATATTCATGTAAATATAGCAGGTGAATCAATTCAAAATAGGATCAAAACTGATAACTTTATTAAAATATTAAAGTCTTCAGATTATCCAAAAAGAACTGACTATATATTTATCGGCGAAATTAATACAATTGCCTCTCAATATGAAATAGACCTAAAGCTAATTGATGTTTCTACTCAAAAAATAGTTGCCTCAAATGAATTCAACTTGCCTTTTACAAACCTAAGTAATCTAAGAACTAAAATAAATGAGGTTGTCGGGCCATTAATGTCGAAAATAGTAAATCCTTTCCTCGGTTCTGCTTATGTAAGAGTTGATTCAACAAGTCGTGAAAAAATTCGATGGGACGCTTTATATATCAGACCCTTGAAAACTGTAGTCGGTTCAGATATTAAAAAAACTTTTGATTCAGATTATGAGGCATTTAAAACTTCTTCTATGCCTCTGTCTTATATGGAAACTCATGGTGGAATATTGTCAGCATTTTCGATAAATGATTATAGGCTCGTGTCTGATTTTAATAATAATTCATTCTTTTTAGAGGGGAATTATCGTTTAAAGGTCTTTTTAAAAAATAATGAGGATCCTTTTGAAATTGACTTTAAGGTAAAACCGGGCAATTTAAATGAGATACATGTTGCTTTATCCTACACACCGCCTCCTAAAGATAGTGATAATGATGGAATACCTGACGAAAATGATGCATGTCCGGAAATAGTAGGGCCAGGTAATCCTGATCCAGAAAAAAACGGATGTCCGCCCCCAAAACTATTTGGAAATATCGTTTTTAAAAATATTTGGGATGGCGTTGGTTTTGAACTAAAAAGTCTCTCTGATAAGGGCGATACTTTAGTTCTGTATGGGAAAAGAATTAATGATGTATTAGTATTATCTTCAGGTTCATATAAAACCTCTATAGCCAAAGACAAAACATCATTTACAGTTTTAGGTCTACCTATGGGTGACTATATTCGTAATTCATGGGCAATAACGGAAGAAAAATTTCCAGGAAAACATTATTTAAACTTATTCTCCGATAGAGATAGTTTAAAAATTGATAAAGGCGAAGTCACATTAAATACGACAATACAGAGTAATAAAATCACCAAAGGTCGAGAGATTGTTATCTACTTTAATCCTTTTACGCCTGATGAACTTGATGAATATGTTCTTTATTTAGATGAAAATATTGTGCCATATACGAAAGCAAGTATTGCGGGAGAATTGCATATTACAGGTTTTCCTATAAGTTTTGAAGGGGACTTATTTATTGAAAGAAAGGGGTACGAAATAGCACAAATAAGTGTATCAAAAGGAACTGAAAAGGCTTATTTCCTTGCAGAATTGACTAGGCCCAAAGAAGAAGATGTTATTGAAAGGAAGATAGGTTCTTTATGGAAATAAAATTGGGTTATTAAGAGTTGTTTTTCTCCCAAGCTGGACATGCTAAGGCTTTATAATCACACCAATCACAATGCTTTCCAGTTTTTGGCTTAAATTCTTTATTTCGTATTCCAGCAGCTACACTTATAATTTCTTCTTTGGAATTAGCTATTTGATCTGTTGTAAAGGAATGATCGCGAATAGGTTTTTCTTTATCTCTTAAAAAATATAATGATGATTTAAAAGGAATTCCGCCAAGTAATGGATCCTCTAGCTGCTCTAAATACATGGAGTAAATTGCAAGTTGGAGGTTAGACTTTGCCGCAGAAGAAGTTTTACTGGTTTTATAATCTATTATTTCAACTCCTTCACCAATTTTATCTATCCGATCAATTGCACCACGAATAGTGATTGATCCTAAGCTAAAATTAAATTGTTCTTCAGTTCGTATGACATTTGGAATGTTATCCTTAATATTCTCCACATAGTCAATTAAAATCTCAATACCTTGTTCTTTAAATTTTTCTTCTCGAACGGAGTAGTCAAAGTCATCTTTTTTCCATTCTTCATCTAATAATCTAAGTATTCGTTCTTTAGAAATTTCTTTATTTGGTTCATGAAAACGCTGTAAAACTAGATGTATGATATTTCCAAAAATAAGTTGTGGCTTTTTAGCATTTTGAGGAATTCCATCTATTCTTCCAAATCTAAATTTTAAAGGACACGATTGATATGTTTCAATTGCACTAGCTGAAAGATTAAGCGTTTCTGGTATTTCAGGCTGAAACTTCGCTCTCAGCTCATTTTTCAAGGTGATTTCCCATTCCTCTTCACCCCACGTGATTTTTAGTTTATTTTCATAATCCTTTATTTTTGATAGAGCCTGAGTTAGGTTTATTACTTCATCATACATTTCCATGGTTAATGCATTCTGTAATAAATTTTCATATTTAACCCTAATATTAGAATATGTATTGATGGATAGATCTTCTTCTGCATTCATTGTATGATCCTCTAGTAAATGGTCAGGTAATTCTTTAACTAATTTTGAAGTTGCTTTTTTAGGGACTAATAAATAAAGCTTTTCTTTAGCTCTTGTGATTGCTACATAAAACAATCTTCGTTCTTCTTGCATATGATGCTCTTTACTAGTCAAATCAGTGCTTTGACTATATTTTAGCCATTGATCAGGCGGCTTGCTGATAACCTTTTCTTTTCTAAAATTTAATGGAAAACTAGCAGATCTTAAAAATGGAAGAAATACAATTGGAAATTCGCCACCTTTAACTCCGTGTATAGTATTTACAATAACTCCATTCCTTTTTTTAAGGTTAGTTGGTAAGATTGAAGGAAGCCCACCTGTATTCATAATTGATTCTATGTAGATATTAAATGAACTCAATGAGGATTTGATTTGATTTCGTTTTGTAAAATCTTGTGAACGTTTCAATAGATTGCCTACATTTAACAATACAAAATGATCGTCTAAGGTATATTTTTTTGATTTTTCAGTTAAGAGATTTATTCTAGTAACAATCTCCCAAATAACCTCACTTGCAGAACGTTTTGCCAGAGACCTTCTAAGAGCTTTTACTAAACTTACTATTTCTAGAAGTTTTGGATATTTATTTAAAAGAAGTTTATCATTTTCAATAAGATTAGAATAAGAGGTCGGTTTTTTTTTATTACAATAATTATAAATTTTATTAGCAGTCATATAACCACAGTTTTGCTCAATTATCCTATAAAAACCAGTTTCTTTATAGAGTCCATTTGCGACAACCTGAGACCACGAAATAATATCTCGAATCTCTTTTATTTGAAAAAAGCTACTAAATCTAGGTTGAGTTGATATTCCACTTTTTTGTAAAACATCTGCTATAATGGAACATTGATTGTGGGTCCTGCATAAAACAGCAATATTATTGAGAGCGATTGAATCTTCTTTCAAATATTTAATTTCTTTAACTAAAAAATTTAATTGATCTTCTTTTTCTCCCCAAAACCTAATTGGTTTTATATTTTCATATGATTGCTCTGCTTCTAGGTTTTTTTCCATTCTATCCACATTATTGCTAATTGTAGAGTTTGCAAGGTTAAGAATTGATTGAGAGGATCTATAATTCTTCTCAAGTGATATATATTTAAATGAATTATGAAATTTATATTTATTTTGAAATGCTTTTATGTTATACATATTTGCACCTCTAAAACTATAAATAACCTGATCATCATCACCAACAACTGTAATCTGTTTTCTTTTATCACTTATCAAGTTTATAATTTCATTTAACGCATAGTTATTATCTTGAAATTCATCTATTATGATATTTCTAAATTTATCTTGTACCAAGTTCAAGACTTGATTATTTGATTTAAGAAGATTGTAACAGGATAGAATCATATCACCATAGTCCATCACATTCATTTTTTTTTTCCATTCTTGAAATAATGGATAGATTCTTTTTAAATCTGCAAGTTGTGCTTTGATCTCATCATCAATCAATTCTGAAGTTGGAATTGATTTTTTTAATGGATTTATTAATTCATCACGCATTCGATTAAAAAAAGGAATAAAACTACTAATGATCGCTTTTTGTGGATCCATTGGAAATTCATTTGATTTAAAAGGACCTAATTCATCAAAGCGCTCTAGAAAAATATGTATAGCTTCACTTTGGTCTAATAACTGTGAAGATACATGCTTCCCATAATCTTGTAAAATCTTATAACAAAAAGAATGGAAAGTTTTTATCGTAATGTTGTCACCTATTTTACCGACTTGATTTACTATTCTACTTTTTAGTTCTTTTGCAGCTTTTTCGGTATAAGTAATAGCTAAAATATGCTTAGGGTCTACACTATGATTTTTTATCATGAAAATAATTCGAGATTCTAATGTAAACGTTTTCCCTGTCCCTGCACCTGCGAGAATCATTAAAGGTGCTAAAGGATGTTCTATAGCCTCTTTTTGTTTTTGATTCGCTGTAGTTTTTGACATGTTTGAAAATTACAGATAATAAAATAAATATAGACTATTTTTTAACTTTTACTAAAATAATGAGTATAATTTATTAGAGTATGATTGATATTGATAAAGAACTAATAATAAAATTCCAAAAAGGTGATATGAAATCATATAATGCGCTAGTTATTAGACATCTTAAAAATACAATTGGATTTTTTTATAATATCACCTCCAATCAAATGGAATCTGAAGATCTAGCACAAGATGTATTTATTAAATTAAACAAGCACTTAATGAAATTTAATTTTCAATCAAAATTCACAACATATCTCTACCGTGTGAATATGAATACTGCGAACACATGGTTTAAAAGAAATAGGTGGAGGAATATACTCCATTTGGATCAAACGGTTGAAAAAGGTGAATATGATACGTTACTTGAAACTTCCTGGACTCGAAAAGAATTATGGAATGCGGTTGGTAAATTACCACTTAAACAACGGCAAGTTGTTATGCTTAGGGTTGCAGAAGAATTACCATATAAAGAAATTGGGTATGTCATGGGAATTAACTTTGGAACAGCTAAAGTACATTTTCATCACGCGGTAAATAACCTTAAAGGAATTTTAAAATAATGGGTGATTTGAAAAATGAATTAAAAAAATATCATATTAATTATGATGGGGAAGTAAATGAAGAAAAATTTATTGATACCTTACATAATAAAATCAATGAAAATAAAAAAAATAGAACGCTAAAGTACTCTGTTTCAATTTTCTCTTTAATATTAATATTATTTAATTTTATGAGACCAATTGAAACACAGGAAGAAAAAAATCACCTTAGAAATTTTACCGATACTGAAATAGGTAAATATTCTGAATTCCTAAATTATGAGAGTGACTCTTTATTAGTTGATAGCATATATTTTCAAGAATTAGTTGAAACTATTTTTGTCTCAGGAGAAATTTGGGAAACCCTAGAGTTTTTTGATGAAGTAAACCTAATAAAAGAGGAGCAATTATGAAATATTTTTTAATATTATTATCTATAACTTTACTTTTTTCACAAGAGAAGAGACTTCATAATCACCCGAGTGAGTTTCAAAATTCAAATAGTCGATCAAATTCAAAGAAACAGAGAATGGAGAATATGATGATTTGGAGGCTTACTGATAAGTTGGAACTGACAGTTGAACAATCGGAATCATTTTTTCCACAATTTAGACAGTTCCGGGAAGATATAAAGAAAATGAATGATGAGGAAAGAGAGATAGGAGATAATGTGCAAAAAGACTTAAGTGATAACAGAACTTTTTCTAAAACTGGTGTAAGAAATATTCAAAAAAGATATTTTAAAATTCAAAAATTAAAGATTGATATAAGAAAAGAGTTTTTACTTAATGTTGAAAATATATTGTCGCCAAAACAAATAGCTATACTTACTGTTTTTAAACAAGGAATGGTGAGGGATATGAAAAATGAGTTTAAAGATTATAAAGGAAAGAGAAGACCAAATAAAAAGAAAAGTGGGTTCTAAAGATAAATTGAATTAATTACATTAATTATTAAAGTAATTTTTCGCTTATATATAGTATTTTTTATACTATTTAATAACCTTTTAATTATAATTATAACCAATATGAAAATATTCAATTTCAGCGCTGGTCCAGCATGTCTACCTAGTGATGTACTAAAAGCAGCATCAAAAGCCTCTTTAGATTATAATAATTCAGGTATTAGTCTCATGGAAATGAGCCACAGAAGTATAGATGTTATGAATCTTTTTGATGAGGCGACAAAAAGAGTAAAAGAATTATTAAATCTTCCCAGTAATTATCACCCTTTATGGCTTCAAGGAGGAGCCTCTTCTCAGTTCTCTATGGTTCCTCTAAATCTATTACCAATAGATGGTGTTGCTGATTATATAGAAACTGGTTCATGGTCTACTAAGGCAATAAAAGAGTGTAGGCTTGTTGGAGATGTGAATATTTCAGGCACATCAAAAGAAACAAATTTTAATCATATTCCAAAAAATCTTAGTCAAAATCAAAATTCTTCCTATTTACATATTACGAGCAATAATACAATTTATGGAACTCAATTTCAAAAGTTTCCAATTCCTCTCAAAACAGAAAGTTATTTAGTTGCCGATATGTCTTCAGATATTTTCTCTCGAAAATTTGATGTTTCAAAATTTGGACTAATATATGCAGGAGCTCAAAAAAACATGGGACCAGCTGGCGTAACACTCGTTATTATCCGAGATGATTTAGTTGGTTTAAATCATCGAAAATTACATACAATGTTAAATTATGAAACTCATGTTGAAAAAAAATCAATGTTTAATACCCCTCCAGTTTTTTCAGTTTTTGTAGTAAATGAAACTTTAAAGTGGTTAGAGAAAAATGGTGGTCTAATGAAAATAGAAAAAGCAAATATTCAAAAAGCACAAAAACTCTATAATGAGATTGATTCTAATGAACATTTTTATTGTCCAGTAGAAAAAGAAGATCGCTCTTATATGAATGTTCCTTTTGTTTTTTCAAACAGCAATAACAATGATGCAGATTTCCTTTCATTTTGTGATAAGAGAGGCCTTAAAACTCTAAAGGGGCACCGTTCTGTTGGTGGGTTCAGAGCTTCAATTTATAATGCAATGCCTGAGTCTGGAGTTGATGCGCTTATTGATACTATAAAAGAGTATTCTAAGAAAATTTAATCTATAATTCCAAGTTTATCTAATTTGTCAAGTTTTGGTTTAATGACAAACATGCAGTATGGTTGATTCTTATTATCATTGTAATAATTGTTATGATAGTCCTCAGCATCAGAGTAACTATTAATTTCTGTTATCTCAGTTACAATAGGATCAGGCCAATAGTTGGATTTATCGGCATTTTTTTTTGAATTCATAGCAATCTCTTTCTGTTTTTCATCATGGTAAAAGATTACAGATCTGTATTGAGTCCCTTTATCGTTCCCTTGTCTATTCAATGTTGTTGGATCATGAGCTTGCCAAAAAACATTCAATATCTGTTCATAGGTTATTATTTTATTATCAAAAGTAAGTTGAGCTACCTCAGCATGTCCTGTGTTACCTGTACAGATTTCTTTGTATGTCGGATTTTTTATATGACCTCCAGCATAGCCTGGTTTCACTTGAATCACTCCCTCTACGCGTTGATAGACAGCTTCTACGCACCAAAAACAGCCTCCTCCTAAAGTTGCGACATTTGATTGAGACATAATTAACTCCATAATGTATATAATAAGTGTAAGAAAAAGTTTTGAATAAGGAATGAATTTCAATTTAATAAATATTGGTTGGACTTGTACCATCCACCTTTATTCGTCTTAATGATTATGTAAGACTTTCCCATCTTCTTAGATGTTTTATTGTCCAAGGGATCTAATAATATTTCATATATACCGGGTTTGTCTATTGTAAATGCAAATTTACCATCTTCATCTGAAATTCTTCTTTGTCTTAAAGCTGGTATGTAAACTTCTGTACCCATAATTTTTTCTCCAGACTTAAAATCAATAATTGAACCAAATAATACATTTGGTTCTAAAAGTCTATCTTGTAGAAACTTAGGATTTCCGGATTTTTCAAAAATGGGTTCTGTAAGTAAGCTTTTTAAAATATATGAAAGGTTTTCATATTTTCCTTCTTGAGGTACATAGCATCTTGCTACATCATATATTATGTCATTAATCTTTATTACAATAAAACCAGGATCAGTTTCTATTGCTATACATGTGTCAATTACAATCCTCTCAGCACTTTGATTATCTTTTAAATTATAAAAAACGTTATGTTTTATGAAAAACATTTCAGCGCGGGATTTAATTGTACTTCTTTTTAGCTCAGGTATTTGATCTTCATCAGGGACAGGAAATACAACCTCTCCAATTAGCATATCATTTAGACTATCAAGCTTTTCTGGATCAAGTTTGTATAATTTAGTTTGAAAATTTTGAAGCGAAAATCTCATTTTAGGCTTCCAAAGAAATCCAACATTTTCCATTCTGTAATATCCGTTCTCATCGGTGAAAGTTGAATCTTTTAGAATATTATTCCCTGCTAATATCTCAACTTTAAGGTCCATTAGTGGGGTTGAATCTGCAGCATTAAAAATAACACCTGATATTGTATTAAGCTGAAACTCTATTTGTTCTTTAGGTTGGCTCATAATAAATGAGAGCACTAATAAAAGACTTTTAAGTAAAATTTTCATCATAATAATTTACAAAAAATAATATTTGTTGTTACATCTTTTCATATGTGAGTTGTAATAGTTTGTTTAATTTTTATTATGATTAATAAAAATAATATACAGATAAGTAAATTCTTATTTTGGACTGAAATAAAGACTCGGTGGCGAGATATGGATGCTATTGGCCACCTGAACCATACTACATATCTAACCTATATGGAGTCCTCTAGAGTAGAGCTCTACGAAAAGTTAGGATATCCAGGGCTTGCACGAGAGATGGATGAAAGTGCTATATTAGCTTCTTTAGAGGTTAACTATTTCCACCAGATATCTCATCCCGAAACTCTTGAAATTGGAAATAAAATTTCAAGAATTGGAAATACTAGCTACGATATTGATTCAGTAATAGTAAAAAAAAACAGTAACCGTCTTTTGTGTGCTGCAACTTTTAAAATGGTTGCTTTCAACTATAGAAAAAATATGGCTATAAAAGTTCCAAAAATAATACAAGATGCTTACGATAAAGCTAAATGTTAAAATCGAGTGATTTGATAGATGAAAAAATAGTTTTTACTGATCGAATAACTCGATCTGCATATGCCCGAGATGCGAGCATGTATAGGCTTATGCCAGAATCTGTAGTAAAACCTAGAAATCTACATGATGTAAGAAACCTATTGGAATTTGCTAATGCTTCAAAAACTCCGGTAACCTTTAGAGCTGGAGGCACATCGCTTTCGGGACAGTCTGTTTCTAATAGTATTATAGCCGAAATCCTTCATAATTGGAAAAAGTTCAAGATCTTAGATAATGGTAAATCTATTCAGCTAGAACCTGGGGTAGTAGCTGCTCATGCAAATTCATTTCTTTCACCATATAAAACGAAATTAGGCCCTGATCCTGCATCTATTAATTCTGCTACAATAGGTGGAATTTTATCAAATAACTCATCTGGGATGGTTTGCGGAACAGAGTTCAATGCATATCATACATTAAAAAGTTTAAGTTTTATGCTCCCTAATGGAAATGTCTATAATACGGATAACCCAAATGAAAATGAGAGGTTTATTCAGAAAGAGAAAATTTTATGTACTACAATCACAAAGATAAAAGAAACCATTAAAACAGATTCTAAAATTTTAAACACAATAAGAAATAAATATAGAATTAAAAATACCATTGGTTATTCAATGAATGCATTTATTGACTTTGATCGACCAATAGATATTTTTGCCCATTTACTAATTGGTTCAGAAGGTACTCTTGGATTTATCATAAGTACCATATTAAATACAATCCAAACCTATGAAAATATAGGGACTGGTCTAATAATATTTAATAGTCCAGAGGAGGCATGCAAGGCCATTCCTTTCTATAAAGATCTTGGTGCAAAAGCTATTGAATTCTTAGATGATGCATCTTTGAGAACAGCTGTGCACTATAAAAATTCACCTTATAAATTTGATTCAATAATGCCAGGAAGCACTGGAATATTGATAGAATATCAACATGAATTTCCAAATGAAATAAACTCACTAATTAAAGAAACAAAAAAATATTCAGATAAAAACAGCAATATTAGGTCAACGTTAATTGTAACTGATAAAAACAATAGAGATATAATATGGAAAATTAGAAAAGGGTTATATCCAACAATAGGTGCTCTTCGGGGAGATGGTAAAAGTGTTATAACAGAAGATATAGCTGTCGATATAGGTAGTATAGCTCCTGTGATTAATGAACTCAAAAGAATATTCACCAAAAGAAAATTTCATGATGGAGTTATTTTTGGTCATGCAAAAGATGGTAATCTTCATTTTATAACGTCGGTTGACTTTAACTCTGATTCAGGTATTAAAAATTATGAATTTATGATGAATGACTTAGCTGATTTAACGCTAAATCGATACAACGGTTCTTTGAAAGCTGAGCATGGAACTGGCAGAAATATGGCTCCATTTGTAGAAACTGAGTGGGGTGGGCCTATATATGAAATGATGTGGAAATTAAAAAAATCAATTGATCCAAATGGAATTTTAAACCCAAATGTTTTATTATCCTCTGATCCTAAAATTCACCTTAAAAATATAAAAAAAACACCATTAGTAAACAAAATAGTAGATTCTTGTGTTGAGTGTGGCTTTTGTGAAAATATTTGTCCAAGTAGAGGATACACCTTTACACCTAGGCAGCGGATTGCAATAATGAGGGAGACACAAGGTCTAACACTCCAAATCGAGGAAGAAAAAATACTTCAACATGGTGTAAGTGATACATGCGTCACAGATGGTCTATGTGCTATAGAATGTCCTGTAAATATAGATACGGGAAAATTGGTTAAAGAACTAAGGTCTGTTCGTAAAAAAGAAGGTTTATTGTTAGGGGCAGTTGTAAAAAAATTCAACTTATTTATTACTTTAATTCGATTTTTACTGAAGTTGTTTATCTTACTTCAAAAAGTGATAGGTGAAAGTATTTTTAATAAGTTATCAAATTATGTCAATAAAATTAGTGAAAACCGTATACCCATTATACCTGTTAGTAAAATTAAAATTAATAAAATTGGAAAAATAAAAAAAATATCTAATCCTGATTATATAGTATTTCCAACATGTATTAATAGAGTCGTTTCTACGGATAACTCAGATATTAGTTCATCAGAGTACATTGTTAAAATTGCTGAAAAAGCATCATTAAAAGTTTTAATGATGGATAAATCTTATGATTTATGTTGCGGAATGGCTTTTTCATCTAAAGGATACACTAAATCAGGTGGTATTATTCAAGGTATGTTGATTGACCAAATAAAAAAAGCATACAGGAAATATAAGGTACCTATCATAATTGATATGAGTCCATGTACAGAAACAATCAGAAAGAGTATGAATTTTGAACAAATCAAAATTATGGATTCTTTGGATTTTTTAAATACTATTAAAAGTAGGTTGAGTATTAAAAAATTAAACCTAACATGTTACGTCCATTCAGTTTGTTCTGATCAACCTGCTGGTCCTACATCTGTAATTCATTCAATTGCTCAAAATTGTGTTGAGGCTATTGAAGACAGGAAAGAAGATTTCTGCTGCGGGATGGGTGGTGATAGAGGACTTAAGTACCCTGAGCTTACTAAAAATTCAATAAAGAAATCAGTGCACTTTCCCCTAAAGTCTACTATTGGTGTTTCCTCTAGTCGAACATGCGAAATTGCTTTAAGTAATGAATTAGGTATTGAATTTATTCCGATTGAGGCACTGGTCTATCGCTCTTTAAAAAACTAAATTCATAACAATAAAATAAGGTCTAATGTATAATGATGTTCTATATCAAGCTTTTTTTAATATTTATATCAGTTTGTACATCTGTAAATGGTGAAATAATTGCAAGATTAGTGAAGGTAGACGGAAATGTTTATTTGAAGCGATTAGGTATGAGTACTTTTTCAGAAAGAGCAAAAATAGGTTTACCAATATCTAATGGAGATGAAATTAAAGTGGGTGAGCGATCTTTTGGTGCGATCATATATATTGATGATCGTTCTGTAATAAAAATTCGAGAAAATACAAAATTCGCATTTATGGATACTCGAAATTCTCGAACCGTTGAATTAGAATATGGAACCTTATTAAATGATGTTAAAAAAGAAAATAGAACAAAAACATATAGAATCCAGACACCTGTTTCAGTTGCAAGTGTAAAAGGCACACAGTTTGCAGCAATAGTTTCACAGTCTGGAGTTGATCAGTTTATATGTAAAGAGGGTCTGTTTGAAGTCCTCAATATGGTAAGTGGAGAAGTTGTTAATGTTGGAGCAGGTCAAAAAGCAGTTAGTAATTCAAGTGGTAACTTGGTCCAAGCACCTTCATCCTTGCAAGAATATCCTGAAGATCCAGAAATCGAAGACTTACCTGAGATTAAAAATGAAGAAGAAACAAATTTTGAAAACACTAAAAAACAGAAGTCTAAAACTGAAAATCTAATTCAAGAAAAACCAGAACTCATAGAGCTAAAAGAAGAAGAGCCTGCAGAGATAAATGATTCTAAGGAAGTAGAAGTTGAAGAAAAAGAGAGCGTAGAAAAGACTACAGAACCTCCTATGAATGAGCCTCCAGCTGACCCATTTGCGATGGGTTTAGGAATAGGTTCAGTAACCATAGATGATGTCTTATATAATCAAATAGCTCTTCGACCAGAAATAAATATTGGTAAAGTGGGATTCGGTCTTGATTTGGTTTTATATTTAGATAATAATGGGAATATAAGATATGATGAATGGGAGATAGGAGAAGATCTAAGTTTATTATTAGATAAAATATTGTACATAAAATATGGTAAGAAGTCTGAAGTCTTTTGGGGAAAATATGGTTCGATTGAAGGTATGACTTTTGGTTACGGTGGTCTTATGAATAATTATTCTAATATGATGGAGTTCCCAAGTATAAGAAGGGTTGGTCTAAATACTGGGGTGAATGTAGGTCCAGTTAGCACAGAGATATTTTTTGCCAACTTAAAGGATATTTCAAGAGGTGGAACAATTACAGGTTTTAGGGGTTCTTATACCATATCAGAGGATATCCCTTTAACAGTTGGTTTTAATTATATTTTAGATCAAAATATGTTTTCAGGATTAAAGGACAAGGACGGAGATAGTTACCCTGATGTGTTTGATGATTTTCCGGATAGTCTTAATTTATGGAATGATACTGATGGGGATGGCATTCCTGACCCTCATGATGAATTAGATCCGGCTAGGTGGGATATAGATGCAGATGGAGATAACCTCTATGATTTGGATGGGGATGATTCAATTGCATTAAAAGCTACACCATTTAGTCTTAAAAATAATAAAGCTGCAACTTCTGCCATAGGTTTTGATCTTGGCTATCCAATTTTAAATTCAAAATTAATTTCTTTAAAAGTTTACACTGAATACAATAAATTAACTTTCCCAGGTGTTGTAAATATTGTGGGTTCCGACACCACATTTGCACGAAAGAAAAGGTCTGGGACTGGAATCACAATCCCAGGTTTGAGATCAAGGTTATTTGGTTTTATTGATCTTTCTATGGAATATAGATTAATAAAAGACTCTTATGTTCCTAACTTTTTTGATCAAGCATATGATTTAAACAGAATTTCTACTGCTCTAGAAGGCGATAAGACAATTATAAGAACAAAAGATATGAATGTATTTAGTACATTTGATAACTCTTCTTCAAACTCTTCTAGCGGATTATATGGTTCGGCCGGTTTTGATTTATTTAACATTATTAACTTTACTGCGTCATATGCAAATATGAAATCTGATACCTCAGAAATAAAAAGTTTTAGTTCTTTTCTAAGCCTTAATACGGAAAATATTCCAAAAATAAGTTCAGCTTCAGCTTACTTTCAAAGAAATAATGATGATAATCCTTTTGACTTTACAAACCCTTCAATTAATACCATCATGGGGTATAAAATAGGATACGAGCTAAGCAAAGGGGTGAGTCTTATTTGGGATTTTAGACAATTTTATCGAGAAAATGGCATAGGGAACTTAGAGCCTATAAAACAAACAACTATTGAAACATCATTTAACTTTTAAGTAGTTAAAATGATTTACAAAACTTTATATTTTTTTCTTTTTATTTCATTTATATATAGTAAAACTGATGTTGTTGTTTTAAGCCAAAATGTTGGTACAATTATTGATGTCCATGAAAATCGTTTTTATAGAATATTTCCAAATGAGAAAGGCTTTAAGAATGCTCAGTTTATACAATTATCAAAAACTGTATATAAAGTTAGCTTTACAAAGATAATTGATAAAAAAACTGTAATTGATAGCCTAATCTTAAATAAAATTGAATTTGAAAAATTACAAAATAAGGTTAACTCGAAACCTATATTTACAAAAAAAGATAGAACTGCTATGTACAAAGGCATGGATTTTTTAAGGGCAGAAGAGATTATATTAGATATTAAAAAGCCTCAATACGTAGTATTAAATTATTCAAGAGGTAAAACCTTAAAAGGAACACTAAAGAGGGTTTTTGAAAACAAATTATATGTTCAAACACCAACAAGTATTGAGTTTGTTAACTTAGAAAATTTAGATAAGATACAATATAGAATTACGACGGATAAGTATAATTTTTTGAGGTCATATATCTATACTTTTACTGGTTTAAGCGGACTCGCCGTTGCCAATGTGTATAATAATCAGAGGCCTACGGTTTTAAATGATTATGGTATTCCAAGAAAAGATTTAGTAAGATATCGACAGTTATTTGGGATTGTAATTGGTTTGATTTTTAGTAGCGAAGTATTCGATGCTGTTGCTACATTATTGACACCTACGGAGTCTGTTATTTTATCAGAAGCCGAATTTGACAGGAAAAATATTAATAAGTAAGGGAGTAATCATGGCAAAAAAAACAGATGAGCCTGTAGCTGAAGAACCTAAAGTATCCGCAGTTGATCCTCAAAAAAAATATTTAATGGATCAATTTGGTGATCTGATGGAACAAGTTGGTGATGGTTTTGGGGGACCTCTTCAAGAGGAACTTATTAGCCGACTTCAGCAAACAATTGCTGATTTCCATGAAGAAGTAAATGAAATGCTTTCCAAGCTTAAAGAAAACTCTGAAAAAAGACACGAGCGTCTTAAAGAGATATGGGATAATCCAGATCAAGAGGTAGAAGAAGATGAATCAAAATCTGAACCCAAAGCTGAAACAGATGCCGAACCTAAAGAAATGAGTGAGTGGGAAAAAAAATTAGAGTCAGCTGATAAAAAGTTAGATGATAAGCCAGCTAAAGAAGAACCACCTAAGAAAAAAGGTTTCTTTGGGAGAAAGAAAAAATAGAGACAAATTAAGGTGTGCTAGTTAGACCCTTAATTTATTTTTTCGCAGTATATATCTGCTTATCCTTTAGTATTGCTCAAGAGCATAGTAAAAACCTTGTTGTTTATTCAGGTCTAAAAAAAAGAGTTTACAGTTTTACTAAGGTTGATTTTATTACTGCTGAAGGTGAGTTTAATGAGACTATATGTACTCTTGTAATACCTGATCTACTCGAAGATAGCCCGCCTTTTGTTTCTATTTATTATAAAAGAGATAATTCAGAATGGTTTACGGAGTCACTTTATCGAAAGAGACTAAGGTTCAATTTTAAAGATGGTGTTTTAAAATTAGACCAGTCAAACTTTTGGGATTGGTTTGAAATCTCTGAAATAAAAATAGTTGTTATTTATTAAAGTAAAATTGTTGATTTAATAGTCTATTATTCTTTGTAATTTCATTTAACTAAAATAACAAAAAAACTATATTCTGGCCGTGCTAGATGGGGAATTAGCGGTGCCCTGTAACCTGCAATCCGCTACAGCAGGGTCGATGCTATTGCTAGGCGATTAGCGCTTTATTAGCTTGTTTTAGAAAGTGTTGAATCTTTGTACTGTTGCAATAGTTAGTTGATGAAATCCGTCAGGCCTGGAAAGGAGCAGCGGTAAGTCCTACTAACTATGTGCTGATATGTCTTCGAAGATGAGCTGGCTAAAATAATCTTAATAGAAAACGGAATCGTCGAACAAAAGTGCACGGCCGAAATAAATATTATGTCTTACAAAGTATTATCACTAAAGTGGCGCCCTCAATCTTTTGAAGATGTTGTTGGGCAAGATCACGTTACAAATACCTTAATTAATGCCTTCAAACAGGAGCGCACAGCACAAGGCTACATATTTACCGGACCTCGTGGTGTTGGGAAAACAACTACTGCAAGAATAATGGCAATGGCCTTGAATGCTAAAGGTGGTCCTGATTATAGTTTCGATCATAATGAAGAATCATCTAGAGAGATTGCCGAAGGTAGATCTCTCGATGTTTTAGAAATTGATGGTGCTTCCAATAGAGGTATTGAAGAAATAAGAGGTTTGAGAGAGCAGATCAAGTTTGCTCCGATGAATGGATCGTTCAAAGTGATTATTATAGATGAGGTACATATGCTTACTAACCAAGCATTTAATGCCTTATTGAGAACTCTTGAAGAGCCTCCTTCACACGGAAAATTTATTTTTGCTACAACAGACATCCACAAAGTACCAGCGACTATTATTTCTCGTTGCCAGCGTTTTGATTTTAATAGAATATCACTAAAAGTTATTATTAAAAGACTTAAATATATTTTAGAAGAAGAAAAAGTTTTATTTGATCAAGAATCTGTAATGGCAATATCTAAAAAGGCTGATGGGAGTATGCGAGATGCACTATCCCTCCTAGATCAGACAATTTCTTATTGCGGTAATGCATTAGAGTATAATAAAGTAATAGAAGCTTTAGGTCTGATGCCTCAAGAGTTGTTTTTTAAGTATTCTGATTCAATAAAAGATAAAGATAATAAGAAGATGATATCTGTTCTATCAGAGTTTTCTAATTATGGTATTCCTTCCTCTGAAATCATTATTACAATGATGGAACATATTAGAAACATACTATACGGGCAAATAGATAGAGGTAAACCTCTCACCGAAATGAATGAAGAGTTAGTCGCCAAATATGTAAGTGAAGCCTCTGATTGGGATAAAAGAGATTTACTGAGAATAAGTCAAATATTAACTGATGTTCTCAGTACAATAAGAAAGTCTGAGAACCCAAATATTATTTTAGAGATTACTTCTCTAAAGCTCCTAGAAATGGATAGCTCAGTTAGGATTGATGATATTTTATCGGGCGAAAGAGAAATTTCTTTGCCAGAGAATCTAAAGAAAAAAGAAACTGTTATAAGTGATCTGAAAAAAATAAAAGAGCCCGATAAGAATATTTCGTCAAAACAAGATTCAGCCGAAAAAAATATTACTGATAAAGTTGTGCCAAAAAAAAATGAAAATGTTTTAATTCAAGAAAAAAAAGAACCTCAGGAAAAAAAGGAACCTCAAGAAAATATTGATAAACAGGTTAAAGCAGAAAGCCAAATTCCACTAAATAAAAAAGCGGAGATTTTAAGTACCAAACAAAAAGTACAAAATAATACTGAGAAATATGAAGAAAAATCTGATGATATTTTGGAACAAGTAAAAAATAAATGGGGAAGTATAATCTCTAAAATAAATGTTGATAAACCTTCTACCGCCGCCATTCTTGAAGATTATACTCCAATTTCGGTAAAAGATAATATTGTTATGTTAAAACCAATTAGAGAAACTGGTTTTAGTATGAAAGCAATGGATCGAAGTATGAAATATATAGAGAATATATTATTTGAAATTTTTAATAATAAACTCACTTTAAGTTTTGAAAAAAAAGTTTCAAATTCAACAACTGGTTTAAATAGCAAATCAAATAAAAAGCAAGATGCTGACCCTAAAGATGAAGAAGTTTTCAACAAAGTTGTCGATTTATTCGATGGCGAAATATTACGTTAGGAGTAAAAATGTTTAAAGGAAATATGTCCAAGCTATTAAAGCAAGCACAGCAAATGCAACAGCAGATTGAAAGTGTGCAGAATGAATTATCCGATTTAATTATCGAAGCAGAATCTGGAGGAGGTATGGTTTCTGTTAAGGTGAATGGTAAGCAAGAATTATTAGATATTAACATTGATGAAGAAGCTCTTACTGAAGGTAAAGAGATGCTAGAAGATTTAATAATATCCGCTGTTAACAAGGCACTTTCTAAATCCCAAACTGATTCTCAAGAAAAAATGAACTCCGTCACCGGTGGCATGATGGGGGGAATGAAAATTCCAGGTATGTAATTGAATTCTTTTCCTGAAAGTATTAATGATTTAATAGATGCCTTTTCACGTTTACCGGGTATAGGAAGAAAAACAGCTCAAAGACTATCTTTCTATGTTTTAAAAGAAAATGACGAGCAGGTTTCAGTCTTCTCCGATGCATTAAAGGCGGTTAAATCTCGCATAAGGAATTGTTCAGTTTGTCATGGTATAACAGAAAATGAACTTTGCCCTATTTGTGAAGATTCTAAAAGAGATAAAAATACTCTCTGCATTGTAGAGAATGCTCAGGATGTATTTGTATTTGAGAGGACAAATACTTTCAAAGGGGTTTATCATGTTTTAGGTGGTGTTTTATCACCTCTTGATGGAATAAGTCCTGAGGATTTAAATATTTCAACATTAATGGCAAGGGTTTCCGAAGGAATGGAAGTTATATTAGCTACTAATTCCAGTGTTGAAGGGGAGACTACTTCATTGTATTTGACTAAAATTTTAGAAGATAAAAAAATTATTGTAACCAGGCTTGCCCGGGGATTACCTGTTGGTGGAGATTTAGATTATATTGATGAGGCAACTCTCGTTAGGGCTATGGAGGGTAGAACATCCGTTTAAATATTCCAAACTTATTAACTCTTTTCAGGATATTATTAACACCAGTTTTTATATTATCTTTATTTTCAGAATATAAATATGGTCATCCTATAGCTTTAGTGATATTTATTATCGCAAGTATTACAGATGCTTATGATGGATATCATGCACGAAAATACAACCAAGAAACTCCTGAGGGGAAATTCTTGGATCCTTTAGCGGACAAAATATTAGTCTCTGCAGCTTTTATCTCATTCTCTTTGCTGGGAATTATTGATTTTTGGATGGTAGGATTAATTATTTTTAGAGATTTTTTTGTAACTGGTCTGAGAATGGCTATGGAGCAAAAAGGGTTTTCAATGGTTACCTCAACTATAGCAAAAGCAAAAACAGCCACTCAAATGATCATTATAAGTTTTATTCTTATCTTCTTAGGAGTTAAAGGCCTTTCACTCAGCTGGGCAATTCCCGTACTCGATATTATAGCAGAATATGACATTATATATAATATTACTCTATTTGCTACTTTATTTACCGTTTTTACAGGTTTGACCTATATCTATTCAAATCGAAATACATTGAAAGGTTTTATCCAAGATGAACAGTGATATTCGATTTAAATTTTCAGAATTTTTTGGTACAATTTGTTATGTTGGTCATATACCTTTTGCTCCAGGAACATTTGGTAGCTTAGTTGCATTAATTGCTTGGTATTATTTAAAACCTTTTCTAAGCGACCCCTTATTTTTGCTCATAACTGGTGCTATTTTCTTTTTTGGTATTGTTGTAACTGATATTTTAATTACGGTGTGGGATGATGAGGATCCAAAACAAGTCGTGATTGACGAATGGGTTGGAATGTGGATCTCACTTTATCTTGTACCACATTCAATTAAATGGGGTTTAATTGCTTTTATCCTTTTTAGAATATTCGACATCTTTAAACCAGGTCCAGTTCAAGCTATGGATGACATGCATGATGCTACAGGAGTAATGATGGATGATGTTGTTGCAGGTGTGCTTGCCTGTCTACTTACTCAAAGTCTTTTGTATTTTAAATTTTGAATATCTCGGTTCTTTCTATAGGAGATGAAATACTCTCTGGCGATACCGTTAATACAAACTCTACTTGGATTTGCCAGAAAATAACAGAGTTAGGTTTTGACGTTGTAAGACAAGTGACGTGTCAAGATAACAAAAAAGAAATAATTTCATCTATCAGTTTTTTACTTGAATCTTCGCCCAATTATGTGATCGTGACTGGAGGTCTTGGCCCAACTGAAGATGACATAACTAGAAAAGTTCTCTTTGATTATTTTGATGTTCAGGAAATATTTGATGAAAAATATTGGCAAAAACTAGTTTTAAAATATAAAAAATTGGATATCGAAGTACTTGATTCAAATCGTTCTCAGGCTCTTATCCCATCTGACGGTGGATTTTTGCCAAATCCAATAGGTTCTGCTAGGGGCTATAGTTTTATAAAAAAAAATACCAAATTTTTCATTCTACCTGGTGTCCCATCTGAGATGAAAGGAATAATGAATGAAACAATTCTTGTAGAACTTCAAAAGATAGTAACAAAACCAATTTTAAGAAAATTGATAAGGACAACAGGGTATCCAGAATCAGTTCTGGCTCATAAAATAAAGAAAATAACAGATTTGAATCATGGTTGTAAAATTGGTTATTATCCCTCTGTCTATGGTGTTGATATACGAATATCAAATACGTCTAGTGTTTTATTAGAAAAATTTTTCATAGGTATTCAAAATATACTTGGTGATATTTGTTTCTCTGATACAAAAATTCCAATTGAGCATTTAATTATTAAAAAACTATCTTTAATGAATAAAACAGTTTCTATAGCAGAGTCTTGTACTGGTGGCTTATTAGGGCATAGGATTACAAATATACCAATGGCTTCAAAGGTTTTTAATGGTGGTTTAATTACTTACAGTAACGAGTCAAAGAGTCATCTTTTAGGAATACCTAAAAATTTGATTGACGATCATGGAGCTGTAAGTGAAATTGTAGCAAGAAAAATGTCGGAAGAAGTGAAAAAAAGGTTTGAAACTGATTATGGGATATCCATTACAGGAATTGCTGGTCCAGGTGGTGGGACGAAAGAAAAGCCGGTTGGGACTGTATTTATTGGTATTTCAAGTATTAATTCAACAAAGGTATATAAATATATGTTCGGTAAAGATAGAGAAAAAAATAAATTGAAAACAAGTCAAGCAGCATTCAATATGTTGAGGTTATCTATATGAAGTTAGAAGATAAGCTAATTAGAACATTCTTATCTGTCCCTGTTCCCATTCAAGTAGGCTCAAAAAAAAATATGTTGTACTCTACTTTAGATGAAAAATTTCAAGTGAATTGGGTGAAAAATAATAATCTACATCTTACTATAAAATTTTTAGATTTTACGAAAGAGTCAGCAATACCAGAACTTTTAATAGAAATTGAAAAAATTACTAGTAAAATAAAACCTTTTAATCTAAGTATTGAAAGAACAGGTTGCTTCCCGAACAAAGAAAAAGCAAAAATATTATGGCTGGGTGTTACGGGATTGTTAGATCCTTTAATTGATCTTTTTAATAACTTTGAAATAGTGTTACAAGGGTTTGGATTTCCTAAAGAAGAAATGAATTATAACCCTCACATAACTATTGCTAGAATTAAATACCCACAAAAACTAACCCCAGACGTTAGTCTTTTCTTAAACTCTAATTTCGATCCAATAAAATTTCCAATTGATAGAGTTCAGTTTTTAAGTAGTGAACTAATATCAACTGGAGTCGTCTATACATTAATTAAATCGTTCCCATTAGGGGAATCACTTACTAAGGAGAAATAATGCCTACAGAATCAAAAAAAACTAAAGCCCTTGACCTAGCAATTACTCAAATAGACAGACAATTTGGAAAGGGTTCAATAATGCGTTTAGGAAAAGATCATGTACCGACTCAAGAAAACTCGATTCCTACAGGTTGTTTATCATTAGATGTTGCTTTAGGCGTAGGTGGAGTTCCTAAAGGGCGTATCATCGAAGTATATGGACCTGAATCTTCAGGTAAGACAACATTGGCTTTACATATTGTTGCTGAAGCGCAAAAAGCAGGAGGTTATGCTGCATTCATAGATGCTGAGCATGCAGTGGACCCAGAATATTCAAAAAAGTTAGGTGTGAATATTGAAGAACTATTGATATCCCAACCGGATCATGGTGAGCAAGCTTTAGAAATTTGTGATACATTAGTACGTAGCGGTGCTGTCGATGTTATTGTCATTGATTCTGTTGCTGCCTTAGTTCCACGTGCAGAATTAGAAGGGGATATGGGAGACCATCATGTGGGACTTCAAGCTAGATTGATGTCACAAGCTTTAAGGAAGTTAACAGGAACAGTAAGTAGGTCAAATACAACTGTAATTTTTATTAATCAGATCCGTGAAAAAATTGGAGTTATGTTCGGAAATCCTGAAACAACTTCTGGTGGAAGAGCTTTAAAGTTCTATTCAAGTATTAGAATGGAGATAAGAAGGATTACAACTCTTAAAGATGGGACAGAAATGGTTGGTAGTAGGGTGAGGGTCAAAGTTGTCAAAAATAAAGTAGCACCTCCATTTAAACAAAGTGAATTTGATATTATGTATGGATTAGGAATTAGTTCAGAGGGTGATATTCTTGATTTGGCGGTTACAGGTGAGATTGTTGAAAAAACCGGCGCCTGGTACTCGTATGACGATATGAAAATAGGACAGGGTCGAGAAAATGCGAAAACTTTTCTGAATGAAAATTCCGAAGTTATGAAAGCTGTTACAGATAAAGTTCGTTCCTTCATGGGACTGGATGTAAAAGAGGATAAGAAGAATTCCAAAAATTGATACGATCAAACCATTAAGGGGAAGTAATTCTGGATATTTAGTAAAGCTCGATTCAGGTGAAGCTTTTTCAGTTTCGGCTGAAGTGTTATTAAAAGAGTCCCTTCATCCCAAACAAGAATTATCAAGAGATAAAATCCTTTTGTTGAAAATAAAAGGAGATGAGAATATTCTTACTAATAAAATAATTCACTTTATTTCATACAGAGCTAGAAGTAAAAATGAAATTATGACTCGTTTTAGGTTAAAAGGTTATGACTCTAATTCAATTCAAAATTCAGTGAATAAGCTAGAAAGCTCTGGTTTTGTTAATGATGAATCTTTTGTCAAAATATTTATAAATCATTTAGTTCAAGAAAAAAAGCTAGGACGAAAAGCTGTTTATTTTAAAATGATTCCGCATAAAATTGATAAGGCTATAATGGAATCAATTTTGGATGAAGCATATGAAGAAAACCCACCTGAAGTGTTACTTCAATCACATATAGAAAAGTTTACAAAAGGGAAAAAAATTTCTGCTAAAGATCGAAAAAGATTATACAATTTATTGATGAGAAAAGGGTTTTTATACTCTGATTTTGAACCCTTCGTAAAAAAAATAGAATCTGAATAAATTAAAAGTTTTCTTGGTTTTTATTCTTCATTATTATATTAAATGTTAAGACTATTTAAAAACCAAGCTATGACGTTATAATTAAACTAGTTATTAAATTGCTTTAATGAAGGCATGTAAGTGTAACAATAATAAAATATAAATTATATTTTTTATTTAAATTTATATAGTTTAAATAAAAACGGGGTAGCACTCATCATGTACCTCGAACAAAATGAATGACCACCCCTTCCACATACCAAAGGCACCAAACCAGCACCTTTAAGTCTGAAAATATTATTAATTTAAAAGCAAGTCAAGAAAATAATTGATAGGATTCGAGTGATACTTTAAACCCGTTTAAAAGTTTAAAAGTTTAAAACTTAAACCATGCTTGTTTAAAAAGATGCTATTCAACGTATATTTTCATTTTAAAATAACTTTAATTAATAATCTTTTTCGATCTTTGATTTTTTTTTTATAGATTATATTATCAAATATTTAATTAAAAAAATTGTCTTAATTTTACTCTTCTTTAATAATTTATATCCTGAATCAATAGATCTTAGTCAAGGTTGGAATATGAATACGGATTTCTCAAAATCTGAGGAATTAGAAAGTCTAATCGAGGATAGAATTGCAACGCTTCCTAACACACTTGGTTTCATTGTGGTACACAAAGGTGAAATAGTTTCAGAAAATTACTACAATAGTAGTGAAAGTAATTCTATCAATGTTTGGTCCGTAACAAAAAGTTTTATTTCTACATTAATTGGCCAAGCCGTTGACATGGGCATGTTGCATGACCCTGATTCTTCTGCTTCTTATTTTTTTCCGGATGTTAGTGAGAGTTATCTAGATACAATTACCATGCATGATGTATTAACTATGTCTTCAGGTTATGTTGATCAATTCATACCATCGAATCCTTTTACATTTTTTTTTGACCCATCTCAGTGGTGGGCTCTTAATTCTACAGAGACCCTATTATCTATGGATCATAGTGAACCAGGTAGTTTTTTTTATAATAATAGCGCATGTCACCTAAACTCTCATGCTTTATATTATGGAACAGGTTTAACGCCTTCGGACTTTGCTGATATTTATTTATTTCCTCACCTAGGGATAAATAATCCAAATTGGGAAAGTGGATACCTTGACATTAATGATGGATCCGCAATGTTAAGCCTTACTCTAAGGGAAATGGTCAAACTTGGACAGTTATACCTTCAAAATGGTTATTCTGGTGATAATCAAATTTTATCCAGTGATTGGATATCTAGAGCAACTACATCTCAGGTGACTACAGGGGAAACCGAAGAATATGGTTCTCTGAGCCATTATGGATATCTATGGTGGTTGCCAAATGAGGAAGGCTCTTTCTATGCAGCACAAGGATTAGGCGGGCAGATAATTGCGGTATTTCCAGAATATGATTTGGTCGTAGGTGCTCAGAGTAATGCATATGGGGATGATATTTTTCTGCACTCCAGATTATTAAATTATAGAATTGGTGACGAGATAACACCTTTGTTTGAAGACTTCGTTAGTAATGATCAATCTATTTTGCCACCTAACGAATTCTCGTTAAATCAGAATTATCCAAATCCCTTTAATCCCTCAACAACTTTTTCATATGAGTTACCAGAAGCTTCTATTGTGAAAATTAATGTTTATGATCTGATGGGTCGAATTGTAAAAAGTCTAGTGAACTCTTCTATGGCTGCTGGCTATCATTTATCGAAATGGGATGCAACCAATGATATTGGAGAAGTAGTTTCAGCTGGAATGTATATCTATACCATACAAGCAGGTGAGTATCGTTCTACAAAGAAAATGGTATTACTAAAATAAACTAAACAAAAAGTTATACGAAAAGCCTCGAAGATTCGGGGCTTTTTTGTTATAATAATAAGTTTTAGCCTTGGACAGAAGTCTTGGCTTAATTTTGTGTAAAACTATGCATATTTATAACTATTTGGTGAAAAGTAATATATAGCAAAAACCCACTAAAAGAGTGGGTTTTTCATCGAGTACCGATGACTGGAATCGAACCAGCACGTCCTTGCGAACAATGGATTTTGAATCCACCGCGTCTACCAATTCCGCCACACCGGCATATTGAGGTATAATTTCACGATAAAATTACATTTTGTTTTGACAAATACAAAATTCTGTTATTTTTTTTTCTTAGGTTATTTTTCTGTATTGATAATCTATTTGAATGAGTATGCAACGATATTTTAATTTTTCATGTTTTTCTGTAACAGTTAATAAACTATAAAAAAATTCTATGAAAAAAGTTTCTATTCTTTGGTTCAAAAAAAATCTACGAATTTCAGATAACTCTGCTCTTTATAGAGCAAGTAAAGAGCAAAAAATAGCGGCTATTTATATAAATGATCCAGATATAATTAATAATGATGATTTTTCATCTTATCATTTAGATTTTATAAAAGAATCATTACTGGAGTTGGAAATTATTTTCAAAAAAAATAAAAGTTCATTCAACGTTTATTATGATAAAGCTTTAAATGTTTTAAAAAAAATAAATGAGACTTATTCAATAAGTAAGATAATAACTCATTATGAAACTGGAAACTGGGTCACTTATTGCAGAGATAAAATTATAACTAATTATTGCAAAGAAAATGGGATAGAGCTTTTGGAATACCAAAGCAATGGGATCGTTCGAAACCTAAGTGATCGAGATGGTTGGTCCCATCTTTGGAATAAAGAGATGATCAAAAATCAAATTTCTACACCTGGTGTTTCTGGTTTTTTAGATCTAAATGCACAATCTGTTCATGAATCTTTTCAAAAAATAAAAATAAAAAAGAAAAAGTATAATAAAATGTTTTTTGGAGGGGAGTCCCATGCAACAAATACTTTACACTCATTCTTAAATGATCGAGGAAACTATTATTCAAAAGAAATGTCTAGTCCCGTGACTGCAGATAAAAGCTGTTCAAGGTTAAGTTCCTATTTAGCCTATGGAAATATATCTATTAAGCAAGTTCTACAGGAAACAAAGAAACGTCAAGCATTTCTAAGAGAAAATAAAATTAGGACAGGATGGCTTAAGTCTTTATCCAGTTTCTCTTCTAGGTTAAGGTGGCATTGTCACTTCATTCAAAAGTTAGAAATGCAACCTAATCTAGAATTTACTAATATGGTTCGTGCCTATGATGGATTAAGGGAATCATATGATCCTAACGCATTTACTAGATGGAAAGAAGGTTCAACAGGTTTTCCAATGATAGATGCTTGCATGCGTTTTTTAAAGTCAAATGGCTGGATAAATTTTAGAATGAGGGCGATGCTAGTATCATTTGCTTCTTACAATCTATGGATTGATTGGAGGGTTACCTCTAAGTATCTGAGTAAATATTTTATAGATTACGAACCAGGGATTCATTACAACCAATTTCAAATGCAGTCGGGTGTTACGGGAATGAATGCTATAAGAATTTATAACCCTGTAAAACAGCAACAAGACCATGACTCTGGGGCTAAATTTGTCAGAAAATGGGTTCCGGAGTTGTTGAATGTTCCAATCGAATATATTCAATATCCTCATCTATTATCTGAAAAGATGCAGAAAAAAGTTGGATGTATAATCGGAAAACATTATCCAACTCCAATTGTAGATTTAAAAATTTCTACTCTTAAAGCAAAAAAATATATTTACGATATAAGAGCTACTCAAAAAGCAAAAATTGAATCAAAAAAAGCGTATATTAAACATGGAAGCAGAAGAAAAAGTAGGAATATAAATTTATTTAAATAAAAATAATTAAAAAGGCATTACAAGGCGCTTATTTGCTACTTTTCTAATTTTTAAGTAAATTCATATAATTCTAGTATTTTAGACAGGAGGCTATTATGTCAAGAAAATTATATTCATTTACTGTTATCTTTTCTTTTGTTTTTGCTGTAACTCACCATATTCCTGATCAATATCCTACAATTCAAGAGGGTATAAATATTGCAGAGCAAGGGGATACAGTATTAGTCGCGCAAGGTATCTACTATGAGAATCTGATCCTTGAAAAAGAGATCACTCTAGCCAGTTATGCGATAAATGAAGAACTAAATGAAGATTGGCTAAATAGTCAAAATATTCAGTCTACCATTATTAGCGGTTCACAAACACCTTTAAACTCCAAACAAGGAAGTTGCCTTATAATAAAGGACAACCTTATTGCGCCTCTGATTTTTGGATTCACCTTCCAAGACGGAAGTGGAACATCAATGAAAATAAATGATTGTGGTATTGATAAAATAAAAAGATCAGGAGGGGCAATTCTTATTTTTGAAGCATATCCTAAAATTACTTATAATCGATTCATTAATAATGGTACCCCACAAATAGGCGGTGGTAGCTCCAGCCATATGTTGGCTGATGGAGGGGCAATAAGTCATTATAGCGATGAAGATGTAGAGTTTGATGAAGACAGACTAAGGTTTACTATTAATTCAAGTCAGAATAGAATTATTCCAAACACTATGCTAATGCAAAATAATTATTTCGATAATAATAGCAGTGGTGATGGTGAGAACTTCTATTCACACGGTTATGATGGTGACATAGATGTTAGTGGCAGTATCTTTGAAAATATAGATTGCAACACGAGCAGTGTTAATAGTTTTGTTCTACAATCAATAGAAAACAAGGCAATTTATTTACAAAATGATATAATAGGATCATGTGTTGAGGAGAGTGTATTTCACATTAATAGTGTAGATGGAAATGATATTAACCCTGGAACTGAAACTGAACCATTTTCAACCATAAAACATGCTTTAACTATGGTAAAAGAAAGTAGTCCCCAGGTTACGGTTCTTCATCTTCAAGCAGGCGTCTATTCTAGGTCTACTAATGGAGAGTCTTTTCCAATTGTTGTTCCTGATAATGTCCATATTATTGGAGAGGATAGTGAAACTGTATTTATTGACGCTGAATCTGATATTAATAATGAAGCCGCTGTTATGATAATTAAAGAGGTGGAGAATGTTAATATATCAAACTTAACCTTAACTGGAGGTTATTCAGAAGGACATGGATGTACCGGCGGAGGAGGGCTACTTTTAACAGCAAACGATATGTATAACCTTGATGGCGAAAATGGTGAAAGGGTTCGTTCATCATTCCCACTGATTGAAGATGTGATAATTGAGAATAATTATTCTCACAATGGCGGAGGTTTGTCATTTTTTAGAGTAAATGGACCGGTTTTAAATAATTTAATTATAAGAAATAATGTTGCTTCAGCTTATGGCGGCGGTATTTTTTCATATGTTTCAACGATAACTATGACAAATGTAACAATTACAGAAAATGAAAATATAAACAATACCGGCGGTGGAATGATGCTTGCTGCTTCACAAGGTGTTTTCGACAATATGATAATAACTAATAATATCAGTGGTATGCATGGTGGAGGTATATGGACAAATAATAGTGGCGGAGATGGAAACTATTCTGAAGGTTGGACGATGAAAAATTCTACTATCAGTGGCAATGTGTCCTCAATGTTTGGAGGCGGGATTAATTTTGCATGGTCACATCCAACATTGATTAATTGTGTTATAAGTGATAATCAATCCAGTTGGGGTGGTGGTGGTATTAATGGTTTGGAATCTGGTTTTACTATTAAGGAATCTTTAGTACATAATAATTTTTCTTATGGTGGTGGGGGTGGAATCCTGGCATGGGGTGCTGGTGCCGATCCAATTATTGACAATTGTATCATATCAAACAACACTACAGGATCAAACGGTGGTGGAATAATGCTAAATGGGGTTGATGAAGCTACTATTAAGTATACTTCTGTGATTGGTAACTCTGCTCAGGAGTATTTTGGCGGGATGTATGTGAATGATTTAGACGAATCTTTTCATAATATGACATTCAGTCAAAACTCTGCATCTCTTGGTGGAGTGGTAGGCATTGGTGAAAATGCTAACATTCAATTAAAAAACTCCATAGTATGGAGCAACTCTGTAGGAGGTGGGAATTTTGGCTCAACAGATGGAACCGGATCTGTCGATTTTACTTATAGTAATATAGAGGGTGGATTTATGGGAGAAGGTAATATAAGCTTAGATCCTTTATTTAAAGACGTTTCTAGTAACGATTTTTCACTTGAAATTGGTTCTCCATGTATAGATGCCGGAATTGCAGATCTTGATGCAGACGGAGTAGATGATATTGATGATTATAATGGCCTTTCACCTGATATGGGAGCATATGAAACATCAATGGCTGCTGTGAATGGGTTTACAGTCTTTAATACTCCAACTAGTATTATTCTATCTTGGGAAGCAATTGAAAATAGCGCCTTTTTATATTATTACTTAGAGAGGTCTACAACTGCGGACTTTACAGAAAACTCAGTGGGTTTCTACATAAATACAAACTACTATGATGATAGTGAAGTCGATTATCAAACAGAGTATTTTTATAGAGTCTCTTTTTACGCTGATGGTTGGAGCGAGTTTTCTGAAACTCTATCAATGATGTTAGAATGGTTAGATACTAATAAAAGTGAAAATATTCCTGATGAATTCTCACTTCAACAAAACTATCCAAATCCCTTTAATCCATCCACAAATCTTGGATATAATCTTAAAGAAGATACTATGGTAAGTATTATAGTTTTTGATATACTAGGAAAAAAGGTTGTTGAATTAGTAAATGAATATCAATCTGCTGGTTATAAAAGGGTCCAATGGAATGCTAAAAACAGTGGAGGTATGCCTGTAAGTCCGGGAGTATATATCTATACAATTAAAACTGGAAACTTTACAGATTCAAAAAAAATGATTTTTGTAAAGTAGCTTCACCTAAAATTGGTAAATCTTAGAAACTTATATAAATTCTGATAATACTTTTGTTATTTAAAATATTTATAAGTTGCTAATGTTGTATTTTAATTGGAGCAGAAATGAATTCACCTACTTATTTAAAGAATAATGCAGATCGTTTTGGAGATAGTGAAGCACTCTCTATTAAAGATGAGAATGGAAACTGGGACACTGATACTTGGTCGGATGTCCATAACTCAGTTATAGAAATTTCAAAAAGTTTAATATCCTGCGGTGTTGAGTCTCAAGATAAGGTCAGTATTTACAGTTATAATCAAAAAAAATGGTATTTGTGTTATCATGCATCCCAGTATATAAATGCCGTTGCAGTTGGTGTTTATCATACATGTAGCTCAAATGAAGTTGAATGGATCGTTGGTAACTCAGACTCTAAAATTATTTTTCTTGGAAACAATCCAAATGATAATGATGAAAATGAAAAAATGCCAAACCATCGTTTATTAGCGGTTTTAGAAAAATTAGATAAAGTTAAATTTGTTGTTACCCTTCCAGGTGTTGAAAAATTAAAACATGATAAAATAATCTCATGGGATGAATTTATATTGATGGGTGAGGACATTACCGTATCAGATGTTGAAGAACGGTTTAATCAGATACAACCTGAAGACACATCGTCTTTAATATACACTTCAGGAACAACAGGAAACCCAAAAGGTGTTATAATAACACACGACAATTGGGATTTTGAATGCCAGCAACTTTTAACTGTTGCACATTTTAATCCAGGTGATTCTTCAATATCTTGGCTTCCAGGAGCTCATGTTTTTGGGCAGGCTGTTGATTGCCACTTTACAGCACGATTAGCTATGCACTCATATATAGTTGATAGTCCCTTAAATACAGTTGATTATTCAAAAGAAATACAGCCCCACCTCTTTATATCTGTTCCAAGGATTTATGAGAAAGTCTACTCAAACCTTAAGTCTGCTGTAGATTCAAAAGCCATTTTAAAATATGGGTTAAAGATACCTGGTATTTCAACTCTTTTAAAAAATAAATTAAAAGCTGCAGCTGGTTTTGCGAATGTTACTTATGCAATAAGCGGTGCTGCTCCAATAAACCCTGATATATTAACTTTTTTTCAAAAATTAGGCATCCCTCTGTTCGAAGGCTATGGATTAACAGAGTCTTCGGCAGGAGCGACGTTAAATTACGGTTTACATAATAAGATTGGTTCTGTTGGTAAAAAGTTCCCTGATACTAATATTAAAATTAGTGATGATGGGGAAATCCTTTTGCAAGGTCGTCATATCATGAAAGGATACTATAATAACAAAAAGGCAACAGAAGAAGCATTAGTTGATGGATGGTTTTTGACAGGAGATGTTGGTAAAATAGATGACGATGGTTTTTTATACATCACAGGAAGAAAAAAAGAGATTTATGTTAGTTCAGCAGGAAAAAATATAGCTCCTCTTGTTATCGAAGAGACAATGAAATCAATACCAATTGTGTCACAGTGCTTCTTAGTAGGGGATAATAGAAACTACTGCACAGCATTATTTACCCTTGATGTTGGAGTTATTCTTAGGGATAAGATTGGAATAGAGGCAACTATTATACCTAAAGATCCTCTGAAGCAGCTTAAGGTTTTAGGTGAAAATGGTTTTTCATTAAAAGATTATACTGAATCAGATGAAATATTTAATGAAGTGCAAGATGAGGTAAATAAATTGAATCTAAAATTTTCAAACCCTGAACAATTAAAAAAGTTTTCAATTTTACCAAGAGACTTCACAATTGATGATGGAGAGCTTACCCCCACATTGAAAATAAGAAGAAAGCAAATTACCGAAAATTGGACTGAGGTAATTGATTCAATGTATAAATAGTAAGAATGGAAAATATTTCTTTTATTGGCTGTGGCTCGTGGGGTGCAGCTTTAAGTAAGGTTTTATCTGACAAAGATATACAATCTACAATGTGGCATAGAAGTAAAAGTATTGTAGATAAAATGTCTTCTACAAGAAAGCATTACTTGGTACCTGATTTAACTTTTTCTGAAAAAGTGTTTTT
>JAOHKG010000009.1 GCA_028101095.1 Fidelibacterota bacterium
ATATTTATAAAACCAGAATGGTTTTATATGTCAATATCTCTTTTGAATGGCCTTTTTTTTGTTCTCTTTAACACTCTATCTATTTGGTTAACAGCTTCATTAATAAATAATGTTTTAATTGATTTTGAGAAACTGGTAGAGAATCAGAAAAATTTAATAAATAAGATTGATCCATCTATAAATGAAAAGTTAAAAATATTGGTAAATCAAGTTGTTCTAAGAGATACCAATATTGAAACATTAAAAGTTTTATGCCTTACTATTATAGTTGTATTCATTTGTAAAAATATATTTTCATATTTTAAAAACTTATCAATGTCCTATGTTCAGTTAAGAATTGTTACTAAACTTAGAAATCGTCTCTACGCCCACCTGCATACTCTTTCACTATCTTTTTTTCATAGGCGGAAATTTGGAGATCTTTCATCTGTACTTATGAATGATGTGAGTACAGTCAGGAACGCAATTGGTACAACTTTTCAAAAAATTATAGTGGAACCTATAAATATTATTTCCTTTACGATATTCTTATTTATAATCAGTTGGGAGTTAATGTTAATAGCAATAATAATAATACCATTAAATCAAATATTAATCCAAGGCATTGGTGGAAGTATTAGAAGAAAAGCAAGGCGCAATACATTACAAATCGGGGGAATTCTAAGTATTATTACTGAAACTTTATCTTCTGTAAGAATTGTTAAAGCTTTTGCTATGGAGAAAGATGAAGTTAAGAAGTTTGATAAAGAATCTTGGAAATATTTTAACCTACTATTCAGATCTGCAAAACTAAGGCATTTATCTTCCCCTATAATTGAATCTATAGGAGTTTCAATGGCTGTTTTACTTCTATGGGTTGGAGGCTCTAAGGTCATTATTGGTGCAAGCTTATCTTCTGAAGATTTTTTAAGATTTATGTTTCTTTTGTTTTCTATGTTAGGTCCAATTCGTTCTTTAAGTAATGTGCATATAACTCTTCAAAATGGGTATGCTTCTGCAGAACGTATTTTTGATATTTTAGATGAAATACCTGAAGTACCTGATATAGGAAAACAAAAGATTCAACAACTTAAATCTTCAATCAATTTTAAAAATGTTAATTTTTTTTATGATGAAAAACATTCATTTAAATTGAAGAATGTATCATTCGAAATACCAAAAGGTAGTACCTACGCAGTTGTGGGAGAAAGTGGTTCCGGGAAGTCAACTATTGCCGATCTGATTCCTCGATTTTATGATGTTTCTTCAGGTGAAATTTTTTTAGATAATTTAAATATAAAAGAATATAATTTAGAAAGCCTCAGGAGGATGATGGGTGTCGTCACTCAAGAAACAATTTTATTAGATTCAACAATAAGAGAGAATATTTCATATGGAGACAAATCAATAAATGATGCTGTAGTTTTACAATCTGCAATTGGAGCAAACGCGGATGGTTTTATCAATAAACTTGATAAAGGCTATGATACAATCATTGGTGAAAGAGGTGTTAAACTTTCTGGCGGTCAAAGGCAAAGAATTGCCATTGCAAGGGCAATATATAAAAACCCATCATTCCTCATTCTAGATGAAGCAACATCGGCACTAGACACTAAATCAGAAAAACTAGTTCAAAATGCTCTAGATAACTTAATGGAGAATAGGACTGTTTTAGTTATAGCACATAGATTATCTACTATAATAAATGCAAACAAAATAATTGTTCTAGATAATGGAGAAATAAAAGAAATTGGTAGCCATGAGGAACTCTATAAAGAGAGTGAGATTTATAAAAGTTTATATGATGCTCAATTTGATAATTAGAATTTTATTAATGTTATCTTTTATAAGTTGAATTATGAAAAAAACTTTTTCGATACTTTTTGATAGTTATCATTTATATCATTTACCTCAATTTGAACCACTTATAAATTTATTGTCAAAAGATGATCGATTTGAAATATTCCATTCAACATCAAGAACTCTAGGTATAGAAGAATTCAAACTCTGTTCCCAAGTTTTAAAAAAACTACCTGGAACGTATATTCAAGCAGAGACTGAAGACGAGAGAGCCTCCCTCATTAAAAGTTTAAAGCTAAATATCTTTATCTGCGGTTGGTCGCGGTATGATTTGAATAAATTTGTGAATAAAACAACCATAGTTGGTATGATCTATCATGGAATTGGAATAAAGCCTTCGTACTGGCTAGACAATCATGAAAGACTGGACTTTCGTTTAGTAGAGGGTGAGTATAGGATTGATCAGTTAAAAAAAAATAATGTTAATACAGATTTGCATTTAACCGGATTTATAAAAATGGACCCTTTATTTAAAGAAAATCAAATAAATATAGAAAAAATAACTGAAAAGTTTGAATTAAATCCAAAGAAAAAAACCATTCTATTCGCGCCTACTTTTTATCCAAGTTCAATAGAGTCTCTTGGTATGAAGATTGGCGAATATAGTGATGGATATAATCTGCTCATTAAACCGCATTTATTTACTTTTTATCTTGATAAGTTTGCAGATGTTAATTTGCGGCCTCAAATGAAAATATTACGCAAATTATCAAAAAATTTTCAACATGTGCATTTAATCTCTCCAGAATTTTATAATATAATTCCATTCTATAAAATTGCTGATGTATTACTAACTGATGCGAGCAGTACAATTTACGAAATGCTTTCATTGGGAAAGCCTGTAATGGTTAATCGTTTTTTCAAACTAAAACTCTCACATCAGTTATTTAGAAAAAGGCTTTACAAGAAACGTTTAGATGCCAACATGGAAAATGATATTGGTAAATTTTGCTATCAAGTAACAACACCATATGATTTACCAGAAGTGTTAGATAAAGTTTTTAAAAAACATGTTAAAAATTCTTTTCTCGAGGATGGCTTTTGTGAAAAAATGATTTATAAGACTGATGGGGAAGCGAGTCTTCGTGCTAAAAATATAATTTTATCAAAATTAAGCTAGCTTATTTTGAAAAAAATATTATTTGAAACTCATCATCTTTACTATTGGCCAAACTATTTGCCAGTTATTGAAGAACTCAAAAAGAGAAATGGTTATTTAATTGAGGCCTCTATGCCTGTGAGGTCATCGAAAATTGAGTTTAATGCTCTTAAAAAAATGTGTAATACATTAAATATAAAATTCATTGAAAGCGGTAGTGAAATAAATAGAATAAGAAAAATAAAAAGTGAAGGATATGATGTTATCATAGTTGGTAATGTAGGACAGTTGAATAAATTAGTTAATAATAATACAATTGCTGTAATGGTTTATCATGGTATAGGGTTGAAGCAATCATATTATAATGACATAGATGATAGAATTAATTTAAGAGCTGTTGAATCTTCTGGTCGGTACAAAGAGTTGCGAAGATTAGGGCATAATAACCTTGTTCTTACTGGATTTACAAAGTTAGATAGGCTGAAAACAATTAACAAATCTGAAATTAAGGTAGTTAGAGAAAAATTAGATTTAAGTACAAATCAAAAAACAGTACTATTCGCACCAAGTTTTTATCCGACTTCTCTGGAGTTATTATATAATGAAATAAAAGTTTTAAGTAAGGAATGTAACGTGATTATAAAGCTTCATGCTTTTAGTTGGGAACAAAGTCGTTATAAATATCAGAGTAAAATGTATAAAAAGCTATCAAATGAGAATAAATCAATTACCCTTTTAGATAATAATATTTACGATATTATTCCTTATTATAAATTAGCAGATCTTTTAATTAGTGATATTTCATCAACTTTATTTGAATTTCTTCCAATGGATAGGCCAATAATTCAGGCGAGCTGTTTTAAGCTACGTTTCAAGCACAGAATTTTCAACAAACGTTTTATTCGAAAATTAGACTTGACTAGGTTAACTAATATTGACTTTTCATATAAAATAGATAATCCAAGTGATTTGTTAAGTAGAGTGTTTTACGCACTCGAAAACCCAAAAGAGATGGCAGATAAAAGAAAAATAGCTCTAGTCGACTACCTTTATAGCTTTGATGGGAAAGCTTCGTCTCGGCTTATCGATTCAATTGAGGATTACAAAAATTAAAATTGCTATCTATAGTCCTAACTGGATAGGTGATGCTGTAATGTCAATTCCTTTTGTAAAGGAAATAAAAAAAGAATATCCACAGGCTGAAATATATATAATTTGTAAAGATTGGGTTGTTGGGATTTTTGAAAATCATCAATCAATTAATGGTATTATCTCATTTCCGCTAATAAAATTAAAAGGAATTAAGAATATTATCAAAACTGGATTGGTTCTTAAATCCGAAAAGTTTGATTTATCTTATACCTTAACAGATTCTTTTAGAAGTGCTTTTATTCTTTGGATTTCAGGAGCAAAAAAAAGAGTCGGTTTTAAAACTCAAAATAGGAGCCTGTTTTTAACAGATCCGATTCCTGTTCCAATTCAAATAATGCATCGTTCGAATAAATATCTAACTTTGACTAAACATAAATTTATAGATCAAATTTCCCCTCAATTTTTTTTATTGAATCATGAAAAAAATTGGGCAAAACAAAAAATTAAAGACTTTGGATTATCTTCTCCAACAGCGCTATTACCCTTTAGTGTTGGTGAAGGACGTTCTTTATCCATAAGTCATATTAAAAAATGGATAAAAAATTCAAAGAAAGATTATTTGATTTTTGGATCAAAGAATGATGCTGGTTCAGGAATATCCCTAGAGACCTCTTGTACAGAAAACTCAATTAAATCTATTTGTGGAGAATTTACCCTCAGGGAATCAATTGCTTTGATAAACCTTTGTAGTAGTTCAATTGCCACAGACAGTGGCCTTGGACATATTTCAGCTGCTTTAGGAACGCCAACAATTTCTTTTTTTGGGAAAGGAAATTCTAACGTGACGGCTCCAAAAGGGCTAAAAACTCATGTGATTCAACATTGCAATCCATGTTTTGGAGATCGATGCAGCCAAGAGCAGGGTGATTTAATATGTATAGAAGATATTTCATGTGAAAACGTAGAAAATGCTTTAAAAAAGTTAATTGAGCAGTAATTTTAGGTATGAAAGCATTGATTCTAGCAGCAGGTGTATCACGGAGGTTATATCCTCATACTTACGATACTCCAAAATGTTTATTAGAGGTAGATGGGAAACCTATAATAAATTATCAATTAGAGGCTCTTGAGCATATAAAAGTGAGAGAAGTGATAATGATTGTTGGTTATCATAGGGAGATGTTGCAAGAGCATGTTCAGAAAGCTTTTCCAGAACTAAATTTTACTTTCATCATCAATCATCATTATTTTGAAACCAATACTGCCTACTCTCTTTACTTAGGAAGAGAGAAGCTAATTACTGATTTTTTATTGATGAATGCGGATGTTATTTATCCAATTGAATTATTAGAAAAAGTATATTTATCTGATTATGATACGACTCTAGCTGTTGATATTAAATCCTGTGGTGAAGAGGAAGTGAAGGTCATTGATGGTGGGAATAATAAAGTAGCTGCTATTGGAAAAAACTTGATTGAAACTCAATGTCTCGGGGAATTTATTGGCGTAGCAAAGCTTTCATTAGATTTTAATAAGCATTTTTTAATCGCACTAGGAAAGTTAATTGATGCTGGTGGAGAAAATGATTATTTTGAAGCTGCAATCCATTTACTACTAGAAAAGACTGATGTTCGGTTTCTTGATGTATCAGAATATCCTTGTTTAGAAATTGATTTTAAAGAAGATTTAGACTCTGCCCGAAATTTATTCAAGACCTAAAATGCGTGAAAATAACTGGATTCTAATTCTAGACTTTGACAGCACAATAATTAAATCTGAGTCATTGGATTTACTATCGGGAATAGTACTTGATAAAGATAAAGACAAAGTGGCTAAATTACAGAAGATAAAGCGACTAACTGAGCAAGGAATGAATGGAATTATTCCTTTTCAAGATTCACTGGATCAAAGGTTGCAAAGCATTGCAATTACGAAAGAAGATATCCAATTATTAAATGAAATACTGGTAGATCTAATAACACCTTCGTTCATACAAAATCGTAAATGGTTGATGAAAAATTCTGACAGAGTGTATATATTTTCAGGTGGTTTTAAAGAAACTATTTTACCTGTAGCTGAGATATTTAAAATTAAATCGAATCATGTATTTGCAAACACATTTATTTATTCTGACATAGGAGAGGTCACTGGTATATGTAAAAAAAACCCATTTAGCCGTTCTGGAGGGAAAGTTGAAAAAGCAAGAGAGCTTAACTTTAATGGCGAAATCATAATGGTTGGAGATGGAAATACGGATGCTGAAATGAAAAATTTAAATCAAAATGTAAATTTTATAGCATTTACTGAAAATATCTATAGAGATTCGGTTGTTAAAAAAGCAGATGTTGTAGCAGAGTCTTTTAATGATGTGATCAATTTCATTCAACATGCATAATAAATATATTTTATAATTATAGTTAAAAAAGGCATACAGCATGAGTTTGTTAAAAGAGCAATTAAAAAATAAAATACCTGCAGTCCAAGAAGAAATCAAAAATTTATTGCACGAGAAAGGTGATGAAAAAATAAGTGAAGTAACGGTTTCACAGGCATATTCTGGTATGAGAGGAATTAAAGCTTTTGTATGTGATACTTCTTCTGTTTCTGCTGATAAAGGTTTAATTATAAGAGGGAAACCATTACTCGATATAACAAATATTGCACCTGAAGAAGTCTTTTTTTTACTTCTAACAGGAGATTTACCAACTGTTAATCAAATGGATAATTTGAAAAAAGAATTCTCATCGCATTTAATTGTACCAGACTACGTTTGGAATGTTCTAAAAGCTTTACCAAAAGACACCCACCCCATGACGATGTTTAATACTGGAATTTTAGCTATGCAAGGTGAAAGTATATTTCAAAAAAAATATGATAAAGGAATGCCTAAAGAAGAATATTGGGAAGCAATACTAGATGACGGAATAAGACTCCTAGCTAAATTACCTACTTTAGGGGCTGGAATATATAGGATGAGGTTCAATAAAGGTCCGAAGATTGCTCCTGATAGTACAAAAGATTGGGCTGGAAATTTTGTGCATATGACAGGACTCCCCGATGAACAGGGAAGCTTTCATAAATTAATGCAGTTGTATTTTATGCTCCATTGTGATCATGAAGGTGGAAATGTAAGTGCCTTTGCCTCGCATACAGTTGCTTCGGCATTGTCTGATCCTTATTATGCTGTTTCTGCTGGACTAAATGGTTTGGCTGGCCCCCTCCACGGATTAGCAAATCAGGAATGTTTAAAGTTTGTATTGAATGTTTTTGATGAGTTCAAAGGACTTCCAAGTAAAAATGCTTTAACTGAATATTGTTGGAATAGGTTGAACAATGGAAGGGTTATCCCTGGATATGGACACGCAGTTTTAAGATGCCCTGATCCTAGGTTTTCAGCTTTTATTGATTTTGGACAAAAACATATAAAAAATGATGAGATTTTTGGAATTGTAGATCTTCTTTTTAAAGTTGTTCCCGGAGTTCTAAAAGAACATGGTAAAGCAAAAAACCCCTGGCCTAACGTTGATGCCGCTTCAGGATCGTTACTTTATTATTACGGGCTTAAAGAATTTAATTTTTATACGGTACTTTTTAGTATATCTAGGTCTATGGGGATGATATCTCAAATGGTGTGGGAAAGAGCCCTTGGTATTCCGATTACAAGACCGAAATCAGTTACAACAGAATGGATAAAAAATAATATTTAAAATGAAGTATCGCCAATTAATCTTTATATCTTTATTCTTTTTTATAATTAATATTGGTTTTTCAAATTTAGAATATCAATCTGTTCGACTTTATAATCCAACTAGTGAAAAGATAGAAGCTATATCCGTTTTAGGTATTCCTTTAGATCATTCATCTGGAAAGAAAGGTTATTACATTGACTTTATAACAAATTCAGAGCAATTAGAAAAATTAAAATTAAGAGAATTCAACATTGAAATACTTATTCAAAACTTAACAGAATATTATAAATCAAGAAATATTGTTGAAGAAAGTAGAGATTTCCCTCTTGGCTCTATGCAAGGGAACTATACATTAAATGAATTAAATAATAGATTTGAGGAACTTCAAGGACTCTACCCCAACCTCATTTCAGAAAAAGTAATTTTAGGTCAGTCTCATGAGCAGCGAGATATCTGGGCTTTCAAAGTTTCTGATAACCCAAATGTTAATGAAGATGAGCCTGAAGTACTTTATACTGGTTTAACTCACGCTCGCGAGCCTCTAGGAATGATGAATCTATTTTACTTTGTACAAAAATTAGTTGAACAATATGAAGAAGATTCTGAATCTAATTATTTAGTAAACAATCGAGAATTATGGTTTATTCCTGTTGTGAATCCTGATGGATATGTATTCAATGAATCAATTGCTCCAAATGGTGGAGGTATGCATAGAAAAAACCGATATAATACGGGTTGCGGAGATGGAAATAGTCGTGGGGTGGATTTAAACAGGAACTATGGTTTTGGATGGGGAAGTGATAATATAGGCTCTTCTCCAGATGGCTGTTCCGACACCTATCGTGGTGATAGCGAATTCTCAGAGATTGAAACCCAGATAGTGCGTGATTTTATTCTGAACAATCAATTCCAAAATATTTTACATTATCATTCCTATTCGAATGTTTATATCCATGCTTATGGTGATGGTTCAATACCAAATGAGCCGGATATAAGTACACTGAATGATATTGGAAATGAAATGGCCCGATACAATGGATATGGTGTTGGAACTGGAAGTACTCTAATCGGTTATACTGTTAATGGGGATGCAGTTGATTGGACTTATGGAGACCAAGGTATCATAGCATATACACCAGAGGTTGGGACTCCAAGTCAAGGGTTCTGGCCATCAGAAAACGAAATCATTGATTTATGTCAAGATCAACTATATCCAAATAAAATATTTGCGTTCATTTCAGGGGCAGACGTTATAATAAAATCTTATGATATTTCAGACGATTTAATCTTGCAAGAAGAAGTCGAAATTCAAGTTTTAATAGAAAATAGAGGTTTAGGGGATCTTGAAGGAACTTTAGAGATCTCTTTTTCACCTCTTAATAATTGGGCTAATATTAATTCAGAAGTTGCTACAGTCGAGGAATTAGAAGCGAGAAGTTCAGAAGAATTATCCATACTTATGACAATATCTCAAAGTACTCCACAAGGAGCAACAACAGGAGTAATTATTAATATGCTATCCGAGAATAGTTACTCAAGGACAGATACTGTATTATTCACAGTAGGCGAAAGTGAAACATTTTATAATGAGAACTTTGAAGAAGAATTTAATGATTGGGACCTTGATGATAATTGGGGTTTGACAGAAATAACAGAACTTGGAAATTTTTCGTTAACAGATAGCCCAGGAACAGACTACGACCCAAATCAAGTCACAGTTGCAGAACTGAACAAGGCTTTTGATTTTTCTTTTGTTTCAAACCCAATTGTAAAGTTCAAAGCTAAATGGGATATTGAGCTAAATTATGATTTTATAAGGTTTCAAGGGTATGTAACTGATTTAGGTTGGGTAAGTCTTGAAGGTGAATTTACTAAAAATGGAACAGGTAATCCTGCGCAACCAATTGGAGAACCTGGCTATGATGGTTCTCAAGAATCTTGGGTGGATGAGAAAATATATCTTAACCAATTAGGACAGGTTAATTTTGAAAAATTTCGTTTTATCCAAACATCAGATCAATATGTAGAAGGTGGAGGTTTTTTAGTTGATGATTTTCTAATAACAGGTTATCCTCAAGGACAAATTGGTGATTTTAATTTAGATGCTGAAGTCGATATTTACGATTTATTATTGTTATCTGATTTACTTCTTTTTGGGAATTCACCAAGTGATTCACAGCTCTTTTACTCAGACTTGGATATGAATGGAACTCTAGATATTATGGATATAATTTTACTTACAAATAAAATTTTAAACTTTTAAAATGCATTTTTTTATATTTTTTTTAGTCACATTACTTTCAGGTTCACAGAAATATGATTTGGATAAATTTAAGTCAGCAAAAAGACATTCTAATGATTATAGAATTTGGGTTTATTTTGAAGATAAAGATCCTTCTATAATAAAAAAAATTAGTGATAGAGCACAAAAACGAAGAAATAAATCGGCGCCAAATAAGAGGGCTTATTGGTATGATTTAAATGTATCTAAAGATTATATTGAGAGATTAAAAAAACTAGGCTTTTTAATTTTAAATCAAAGTAGATGGCTTAATGCTGTTACGATCAGTTGTGATTTTGATGACTTTGAGCTATTGAAATCTTTAAAATTTGTAAAAAAAATTGAACCCGTTCATTTAATGAGGAAAAAAAAACATTTTGACACTTCTACCTTTAATGATCAAAATAGGTCTTTTCTTTATGGAAATTCCCAAACTCAAATGGAGCAAATAAATGCCGTAAATGCCCATAATATGGGTTATTTTGGTCAAGGTGTTAGAGTCTTGTACATTGATACAGGTTTTAATTTGGAACATGAGGCTTTTGATTCTTTACAAGTTATAAGCCAGTATGACTTTATAAACAACGATAATGAAACCGCAAATGAGACAGAGGAAGAGTTTCAAAACAATCAAGATGAACATGGTTCATTATGTCTTAGTGTCCTATCAGGTTTCAAAGAGGGGCAATTAATAGGTCCGGCATTCAAATCAGAATTTTTATTAGCTAAAACTGAGATTGTTGACCAAGAAATTCAACAAGAGGAAGATAATTATGTAGTTGCGTTAGAATGGGGAGAAGCCTTAGGAGCTGATATAGCTTGTGCTTCGCTGGGATATGTTGATTGGTATAGCTATGAAGACTTAGATGGGGACACTGCTCCAACTACTAGAGCGGTTGATATAGCATCAAGCTTAGGAGTCCTATGTGTGAATTCAGCTGGAAATAGTGGCAATGACGATTGGTATTATATTATTACTCCCGCCGATGCTGATTCAGTTATATCCGTTGGTTCAGTAACTTCAGAAGGGACTCTCTCATCATTTAGCTCTCATGGACCCTCTTATGATGGAAGGATCAAGCCTGAGGTCTGTGCTATGGGTTCTTCAACTTTTTGTATCAGGCCTGGAACAAACTCAGAATATAGATATGCTAGCGGAACATCCCTTTCTGCTCCATTAGTAGGTGGTGCAGCAGCAGTTATTTTATCTGCAAATTATAATTGGAATGCAATGGAAGTCCGTAATGCAATAATGAAAACAGCATCTATGGCAGAAGCTCCAAATAATAATTATGGATATGGTATTCTTAATACTGTAGATGCTATCCAGTATAATCAGCAGCTAAGAGTTGAAAATTCAGCCCCTATTCCAATTTTATATGAGGTTAAAACTTTTCCGAATCCATTTAATCCAACTATTAATATTATTATATCTGGAGCAAAAGAAAAATTAGTGAACATTGAAATTTTTGATGTCAGGGGTAAGTTAATTCAAGGTACCTATGAAAATAAAAGTTTGAATGATACATTCTATTTTAATTGGGAGCCATCAATAAAATCTAGCGGGGTCTATTTTATTCGCACAGATATTGATAATATGATACAGCATAAAAAGGTTTCATTCCTCAAATAAAGTAAGCAAAGGATTTTCTTGCCTTAACTTTAAAGTTCAACCAAATTCCAACTAACAGTTTTTAGAACAGAATGAAAATAAAATATAAAATATTACTAGTTAGGCTTGCGTTCTTTTTAAGTGTTATTATAGGCAATAATACTGAAAATGACGCGATTGTCGATTTGTCAGTTCATGATGGACAAGGTGGTTTACTGATTGAATGGTTTGCACCTAGCTTAATTCAAGTGAAAGAGGTGAAGGTTCTTAGAAAAAAAATTGGAAACCCGAATTTTATATTACTTTCAACTATTCTTAATAATAATGGTAGATATCTAGATAAAAGCTGTTTAGAAGATACGCGCTATTATTATAAAGTTGAAATAATTCAAAATAATGGTACTGTTATAACCAGCGATGTTAAAAGACCTTCATTTGGAACTTGTTTAGAGTCAAAGAATGGAATTATCAAAAACATAAAGATAAAATCATTGAGAAGTCTAATCATTTTTGATCTTTTAAATTCTCTTGATAATTCAATACTTGATAATCAAAAAAAATCTTTAAGTAGACTTTTAAACTCAACCTTAGAAAAAAATACTATTAGTTGGATTGAAAACTTTTCATTAGAGTATTTAAAAGAAAGTGCTTCATTGATTAATCATTTTTCTTTGCTGTTAGAAGAGTACCCAACTGTAGAAAAAGCAATTAAATATCAACCCCTATTTAGTAATAAAATGCTTCTGACACCCACAGAATGGATTAATAATTTTAATAGTGAGATCATAACTCTTCAAAATGAATGGACTCTTCTAGAGGCTGCATATCCAAAAGCAATTAACTATTTTGATAAAATTGATCCGTTAAAAATTGTGAAGTATTCTTATAACCAGGATCATAAACCAGTTGTGAACTTATTTTTTTTCCATCCTGAAAAATTAATTAATAAAGAACTGTTTTTCCTCCATGATGATCAATATATAGAAATTGATATTTCTGAAATATCTAATGAAAGAAATCAAGAAGTTCAAATACCTGAGTACTGGGATTACATTAGTTTGATGATGGATGATTCATTGATAGAAAAGTATGATTTAATTAAAAACAAAAATATAATTTATACATTAAAAAGAGAATTAATTCCTGCATTAGATGTAAAGAGTCCTTTTATAAAAGTCGAAAGACAGTATTCTGATTTAAGAATTAATGAGGTGCAATGGAATAGTTTAACGAAAAAATTAAATTTAGAATTAACATATGATTTAAAACCAACTGATCGTTACTCGATATCTTGTTCATCACAAATTCTGTGGGAGTTAAATAGTGAAAATGATTTTAAAAATAATTTTATTGATTCATCGTTCAACATAGGTTACTCTGGATTAGAGTCCAAGGTTATAGAAATAAATATCAAAGAAAAAAGTCGAAATAAAACTCTAGAATATATTATCTTAAATAAGAACTCTTTTTTAAGGGCTAGAAATGAAGAGTTAAAATGGTCCCAAGTAGATAAAGAAACTTTTGGGAAATCAAATAAGGAATCTAGTCTTAATTATGATTCCAGTTTAGTTCCCGAGCTTTTTGTTTTATACCAAAATTACCCAAATCCATTTAATGGCCAAACAAGGATTGCGTTTGATCTGCTAGGTGATGCGGTAGTTAGTCTCTTTATTGCAGATGCAACTGGTCGAATACATAATAAAATACTAGAAAAAGAATTTATCACATCAGGCTCTTATACTTTTTCGTGGAATGGTGATAAAAGATCAACAGGTATTTATTTTATCACTCTTCAAGCTCAAGTTGATGAATTGCCTCCGGCAATAATCAGCAAAAAAATGATCTACCTTAAATAAATTTTTTGGTTCTTTTCCATTTCAGAATATCTTGAGTTCTCTGTATTTTCTTTTTAGAAATGAATATTTATAAAGCAACATTACTCTTCTCTTTAATTCTTTTTTTATTTTCAGGTTGTGCCTCTCATGCTCCCGTGCTACCTCAAACTCCAAAAAAAGGGGAGGTGAATACCGGGTTCACATTTTCAGTTGAAAATGTAATACCTGTTATTTGGTGGAGGTACGGTATTAATAAATATACAGACATTGGATATCGGCTAGGAATCCCACTTTCAGGTTCTGGAATAGATTTAAATAGGATCTTAATGAAAAAAGAATATAGTTGGGATGTCTTAAATACTTCATACAACTTTTCTCCAAATGCTAGCTTTGATTTCACATATTATAAGTTTAAAGGTTATAAGCGTAAAGGGCAATATTCACCATTTCATATTAAATGGTATGCTGCACGTGCTATGATAATTCCAAGTGGTCGATATAAAGAAAGACCAGATAATGATAATCAGAGCATAAAATTTGGGCTGTTGTTTGGTCGCCGTTTTGGTCAAAGGTGGGGAGTTGAGACAGGATATTTTCATGATCTCAAAGCTGGATTTGATTCAAATAATGATGAATATCCACATAAATATAAAAATTGGCCAACTCAATTTTCAAGAGGAGCAGGCCTTTCAATGCAAGTCTTTTTATATATGGGTCCAAAAAAAGATAAGTAAATTATTTTGATTGATGAATAAAAATTCATTTAGAACCTTACTATTTCAAAAAGATTTTGATGGTTGTAGTAAAATAATTCAGAGCAAGGTTTCAACTTCAGACCTTGTTCAAATTATAAACGATCTAATTTTTGTCAGCGCATCAATAGACCTTCCTTCAAATGAAAAAACTCATCCAATCGCCGTTATTAATTCAATTAAAAATGTTATTTCTGATGACCTGCACAATCCATCAAAACTTTTACTTGAATACGGGGTGAAATATTTAATTAAATTCGAATTTAGATTAAAAGATAAAGAGTTCCTTAGTGAAGTAGTAAGAATTGGAGCTGGTGAAACAGTTTTCACTGGAGATTTAGAAGATGCATGCCAAGAGAATAATTGGGAAGAAGCAAAGATTTTAGTAGCAAAGTTATTTTTGGCATCCGATCAATCAAGAGCCACATTAGATACACTCGTAGAATTAGCATTACAAGATCCCAGTCAAAATTCTTTATTTTGTTTTCACTTACTTAGAGCATATCAATTTCAAGAATTAAAAGAAGATAATTGGGCATTTATTTGTTGCATTTTTGATCATTTATCAAAAAAAGAGATGCCAAAGCCTCACAAAAACGAAAAGATAGAGATAGAACAATTCCAAAACGGGATGTTTTTTAAATCAGACCCAATTCTTTTTTCATCTGTTTTACGATTATGGAATGGTGATTATGTTAGGATTAGAGGTTATCAAAGAGAATTGAGTCACTGGATAAAAAAAAATAGTAGAACTAATAAAAATCAAAACTTTACAACTTCAAAAAATATCGAGAACTCGCTCACTCCACCAAATTTTATCAAAAAAGCTGAAGCCGTAGTTGCAAGAAAGAATAAAATTAAAAATATAGCAGACGATTTAATTAAATTAGAAGCTTTTAGGTTTCTTTATAAAAAAAAAAGTAAGGAAGAAAAAGACTATATTTATTACTTAATATCTAAAATAGTGCAATAATAAAGATGGATATTTTTTAATTTCTACCACAATATAACTCAATTTATTATGATTAATTTATTTTTTAGTTTAAACAGTTAAGTAGATGGAACCAAAAGAATCTCTATATCAAAAAGGTAAAAAGTTTTTTAAATCAAAAGAATATTTTCAAGCTCATGAAGAATGGGAAGATCTTTGGTCTGATTATTACTTAGAAGACAGAAAGTTTGTACAGGCGTTAATCCAACTTTCAGTTAGTTTTTATCATGTTGAAAATGAAAACTTAAATGGTGCAAAAAGCCAACTTGAAAAGGCTCGTTTGAAATTCATGAATTTTAAAAATACGCACAGAGAAATCGATGTTGAAAAACTACTTATGCAAATTGAGAAAGTTTCAAATAATTATAGAACGATAGAGAAAGCTTCTGATTTTAATTGGGATCTAGTTCCTTCATTAGATTAAATATGTCTGATATTTTACTTTTTATCAAAGATTTTGAACTAGGATCAAGGGTCTCTTCAGTATGTATTGATCATGAAAAAAACGTAGAATTCTCTGATGAAAACTCTGATTCTAAAAACTTTCCAGTTAGTGCAAAACTAGCTTTTATTGATATGGATGAAAAAGTCTTTTTGTCGGTAGGGCTTGTTTCAGAATTAAAAAGACATGGATTAAAGGTAATAGGGATTATGAAGAAAATAAACAACCGTCAAAATTCAAAATTAAAATTAGCAGGGTGCGATATGATAGTTTCAAAATCCAGTCTGGTAAAAAATATACCAACTCTTTTATCAGAATATTTAACTTAGGACTATTAACTAATTAAAATTTAACCTTTAATTTAAAAAGGACACAAAATATGTCTAATCCTATCATTACAAAAAAATATCATTTTTGTGCATCGCATAAATATGGCAACGATTATTGGTCTAAAGAAAAGAATTGGGACGTCTTTGATAAAGATTATAATATTCATGGTCACAATTATATTTTAGAAGTATCAATCACCGGGCCCATCAACCCTGAAACTGGTTGGCTAGTCGACCTGCAAAAGTTAAATGATGTTGTTAAAACGAATGTTGTAAATATACTTGATCATTCTCAAGTTGAAGTTGATGTTGATTGGTTTAAAAATAAACAGCCTTCATCTGAAAATATTGTGATTTGGATGTGGGGTGAAATAGAAAAAGATTTAAAAGAAGGATCTCTTCATAAATTACGCTTGGTTGAGACTCATTCTATTTACACAGACTATTATGGGCCTAGCTAGAGAATGAAACTTAAAGAACAATTCTATGTAGTCCTTTCTGCTATTTTTATTGCATCTCTTATAACATGTAATCTAATTGCTAATAAATTCGTGACAGTAGATCTTGGCTTTAAAGTTTTTATTGTTTCTGCCGGAATACTACCTTATCCTTTGACATTCTTAGTTACTGACCTAATCTCTGAGTTATACGGACAAAAAAAAGCAAATCTGGTTGTCTTCTCGGGATTTATAGCATCAATATTCGTCTTATTCTTTTTATGGCTAGGTGGACAGTTCAGTTCAATACCTAGCTCAGTTGTTGGTGATTCTACTTATGATCTTGTTTTTCAAAACGCTTGGAGGATTATAGCGGCGTCAATGGTTGCATATCTTTTTGCTCAATTTATTGATGTCAAAATTTTCCATTTCTGGAAAAAACTTACAAATGGAAAGCATCTTTGGTTAAGGAATAATGGTTCTACTATAGTATCCCAGTTAGTAGATACAGCGCTAGTTGTATCTATTCTTTTTGTTGGAGTTTGGGATTCAAACCAGATTATCAGTGCAGTAATTGATGGCTGGCTATTTAAGATGTTAATGGCTTTTATTGATACTCCGATTATATACGGTATAATTCATCTACTAAAAGGGAAAATTGATATTGCAAAAATTGAGGAATAAATAAATGCAAAAAAATATAGAGAAAATAACAAAGCAATTGCTCGAAGAAATTGGAGAAGACCCGAATAGAGAAGGGCTTCTTAAAACGCCATCTAGAGTTGCGAAAGCATGGAAGTTTTTTTCAAAGGGTTATAACCAAAGTCTTGAAGAACTAATAAATAATGCAATTTTTAATGAAGATGCAAGAGATATGGTTATAGTTAGAGATATTGAATTTTTTTCATTATGCGAACATCATTTATTACCATTTTTTGGTAAGGCTCATGTTGGTTACATACCTAATGGAAAAGTAATTGGTTTATCAAAAATCCCAAGAATAATTGATATGTTTGCAAGGAGATTACAGGTACAAGAAAGACTGACACACCAGATTGCAGATGCTATAAAAAATGTGCTTGAACCGAAAGGAGTTGCAGTTGTTCTTGAAGGTCGACATATGTGTATGCAAATGAGGGGGGTAGAAAAGCAAAATAGTTTTGCGGCTACAAGTGCCATGTCGGGACAGTTTAAAAAATCTGCAGAAACTAGATCTGAATTCTTAGCGATCACTAATAGAAATATTGTTTGATGAGAAAATTTGATATTGCAGTTCTGGGGGGTGGACCAGGAGGCTATGTTGCTGCGATAAAGGGTGCTCAGTTTGGTAAAAGTGTATGCCTTATTGAGGAAGATAAACTTGGAGGTGTCTGTCTCAATTGGGGTTGTATACCAACAAAAGCATTACTCAAAAATGCTGAAATACTTAACCAAATAAACTCCTCTCATAAATATGGAATTAATGTTGAGCATGTTTCTTTTGATTTTAAGTCAAATATTCAGCGTAGCCGAGATATAGCTAGTCGCTTAAGTAAAGGAATTGAGTTTTTAATAAAAAAAAATAACATAGCTCATATTAACGGTTTTGGGAAATTAACCTCTGAAAAAGAAGTACTAGTTCAAAAAGACGGAAGCTTAGAAAAAATTCATGCTGAAAATATAATAATAGCAACAGGTGCAAGACCAAAAAAAATCCCTGGATTAACTCTAGATGGTAAGAGAGTAATTAGTTCAAAAAACGCACTAGAATTAAAAACACTTCCAAAAAAGATAGTCATAATCGGTTCAGGTGCTATTGGGTGCGAGTTTGCATATTATTATAATTCATTTGGATCTGAAGTACATATCATTGAAATCGCAAATAGGATTTTACCATTAGAAGATTTTGAGGTATCTAAAGAGTTAGAAAAAAGTTTTAACATTAAAGGGATTAAAACTTCAACATCAACTAAAGTATTAAAAGTTGAAGGTTTAAAATCAAAAGCAAAAATTCTTATTGAAAATAATGGAACACAAAAATATTTAGAAAGTGAGATTGCATTAGTGGCTATAGGTGTAACAGGTAATATTGAAAATATTGGTTTAGATAAAGTAGGTGTTATCACTAGCCCTGGAAAAATAAATATTAATAATGTAAATCAGACTAATGTACCAAATATTTTTGCTATAGGTGATGTTTCTGGCCCCCCCTGGTTAGCTCACCGTGCTTCATCCCAGGCTCATGTGGCCGTTGGTCATATCCTTGGAAAAAAAGTTAGAACATTGGATAACCTCTTAATTCCTGGCTGTACATATTGTGAGCCTCAAGTATCTTCCTTAGGTTTAACGGAAGAAAATGCAATAAAAGAAGGTTACCAAATAAAAGTAGGTAGGTCATTTTTTAAATCAAGCGGAAAAGCTTTAGCTCTAGGCAATACTGAAGGGTTTATTAAATTGATATTTGATGAACAATATGGTGAATTAATTGGTGCTCATATTATTGGAGGTGAAGCAACTGAATTAATTGGGGAATTAGTAATGGCAAAGCATCTCGAAGCAACAATCGAAGATTTAGCATACACAATACATGCCCACCCAACATTATCTGAATCAATAATGGAAGCTGCTTTAGATGCTTTGGGAATACCAGTTCATCATTGATTAATTATATTTGAAAAATCTTTCAGATCTTAGAATTCTTGACTTAGGGTTAAAGCCTTACGAAGAAGTATGGCTTTATCAAAAAAAGCTTCAAAAGCAGAGAATTAACAATCAAATAACAGATACTTTAATTCTAGTTGAGCACTTCCCTGTTTATACTTTAGGAAAAAATGCTGAAAACAATCATTTACTACAAAGTCGAGATAAATCGGTTAAAGTCTTTAATGTCGAAAGAGGTGGAGATATCACCTTTCATGGACCGGGCCAACTAGTTTGTTATCCAATCCTTGATCTAACACATTATAAAAAAAGTATTAGTTGGTATATGCGAATATTAGAACAAATTATAATTGATACTTTGGAACATTATGATTTAGTTGGAAGAAGAATTACGGGATTAACTGGGGTCTGGGTTGGCGAGGATAAGATAGCTGCTCAAGGTGTAAAAATTAGTCGCTGGGTAACAATGCATGGATTCTCTTTGAATATTAATCCAGACTTATTGTTTTATGATGGTATTATTCCATGTGGTATTTTTCATCATGGAGTCACATCAGTAGAGTTATTACTTGGAAAAAAAATAAATATGGAAGAAGTTAAAGAGATAATAATTAAAAATTTTAATAACTATTTTTATAAAAGATAACATATGGCAAATTTGAACGGATTTTCAAAGAAACAAATTCTAGAAATATATTATAAAATGTCTTTATCAAGAGCTCTTGATAAAAAAATGCTGATTCTGTTAAAGCAAGGTAAAAGTTTCTTTCATATGGGTGCTTCCGGGCATGAAGCTGCTCAGCTTGCAGCTTCGTTGATTATAAAGCCCGGTAAAGATTGGTCATATCCTTATTACCGGGATGGAGCTTATTGTTTAGGCCTTGGTATGACATCAAGAGAACAGTTATTAAGTTTTTTATCTAAAGCGGATGATCCAAATTCAGGTGGAAGGCAAATGCCCATGCATTATGGACATAAAGATCTTCGTATTGTTAGTCAATCTAGTCCAACAGGTTCACAGTTTTTACAGGCTTTAGGTTCCTCTTTAGCTGCTCAGTATGATAAATCAAGAGATATTGTATATGTCTCTTCTGGCGAAGGTACAACGAGTCAGGGAGATTTTCATGAGGCGCTTAATTGGGCGAGTAATGCAAAGGCTCCAATAATTTTTCACATTCAAGATAATGAATATGCTATTTCAACTCATAAATCAGAACAAAGTGCAGATTCTGTCTTTACAAGAGCAGCCGGTTATAAAAATCTTTCAAGATTTGACGTTGATGGAACCAATTTTTTTGAATCTCATCTTGCATTTAAACAGGCAGCGGAGAGAGCGCGTAAAGGACAAGGCCCATCCATTATCGTTTCAAATGTTGTTCGTCTACTTCCTCACTCTAGTTCAGATGATCAACGTAAATACAGGACTGAAGATGACTTAAATCAAGACCAAAAAAGAGACCCCTTGTTGATCCTGAAAAATCAAGCTTCAGAAAATAATTTTATTCTACAAAAAGAATTTGAAAAGATGGATTTGCTTGTAAAAGATCAAGTGGATTCGGATGTACTGTGGGCCGAGACTCAGTCTTATCCAGATGAAGAGACCGCTTTAAATCATATATATAGTACGGACCCTCCAATTACAGAATCAGTAGCTAAACCAATAAGAGATAATATTGTAATAGTTGATGCAATTAATCATGCTTTGAAAGAGGAGATGCTCCAAAATAATAAGATGGTGATATTCGGACAAGATATTGCAGACCCTAAAGGAGGTGTCTTCACAGCCACAAAAGGTTTGTCCGATGAATTTGGTACCAAGAGAGTTTTTAATTCACCACTTGCTGAGTCTTCAATTATAGGCACCGCAATTGGACTTGCTGTTTCAGGTTACAAGCCTGTTGTTGAAATTCAGTTTGGTGATTATATCTGGACCGCAATGAATCAGATTAGGAATGAAGTTGTTACAATGAGGTATCGCTCCAATAATGCATGGAATTGTCCTTTGATTATTAGGACACCTGTTGGTGGTTATATTCATGGAGGCCTATGTCATTCACAATCGATTGATGGGTATTTTATACATATGCCTGGAATTTATTTAGCATACCCCTCAAATGCTTCTGATGCTAAAGGACTCTTGAAAATGGCATGTAGAATGAATGATCCAGTTCTTTTTATGGAACACAAAGGTTTGTATCGCCAAGGCTATGCAGCGACTGAGGAGCCAGATGAAGATTATGTGATACCCTTTGGTAAAGGTCGGATAGTATCAGATGGGGATATATTGACAGTTATTACGTGGGGAGCAATGGTTCAAAAAACAATTGAAGCTGTTAAATCCTTAAGCTTAGAAAAAGGTTTAGTTGAAATAATTGACCTAAGAACATTAAACCCTTTAGATATAAATATTATAAAAATATCTATAGAGAAAACAGGAAAAGCTTTGATAGTTTATGAGGATAATTTAACGAATGGTCCTGGTGCTGAAATATCTGCAATTATTGGAGAGAAATGTTTTGAATATTTAGATGGTCCTATAAAAAGGATAGCATCTAAAGACTCTCCTGTGCCATTTAATTGGTTTTTAGAAAATAAAGTTTTACCGCAAACAGAAGATATTGCTTTGGGTATTAAAGAATTATTGGAGTATTAAATGACGACTGACATCGTAATGCCTAAAATGGGCGAATCAATTACAGAAGGAACAATTTTAGAGTGGCGTAAAGAAGTTGGTGATTCAATAGAACTAGATGAAATCTTACTAGAGATTGGAACTGACAAAGTTGACTCAGAGATCCCTTCAGCTGTATCAGGAACTATAGTCGAAATTTTGGCAGAACCAAATGATGTTATTGAAGTAGGTAAAGTGATTGCGAGAATTGATTCAAGTGGTAAAGTTCTAAAAAAAGAAGAGATTTTAAATGAAAAAGAGGATCTTAAAGAAAAACAACAAGTTCAAAATTTTCATGCTGAGTATATTGAAAATAAGACTCTCCCCAAATCAATAGAAGTCGCTGGAATTAAAAAAAATAAAGAAGATCATAAAAGATTTTACACACCAGTAGTTCTAAAAGTCGCATCACAAAATAATATCACATTTTCTGATTTAGAAAAAATTGATGGCACTGGAAACAATGGAAGAGTTACAAAAAAAGATATATTAATTTATTTAAATAGTCTCTCTGGTTTAAATAAACTGGCAATAGAAACTAAAAAGTCAATAGAGTCAAGTGAATTTAGGCCAATAAATTCCTCTCGAGTTGAAGAAATGCCAAAAATGAGAAAACTCATATCATCTCATATGAAAGAGAGTTTAGATACGGCTGCACATGTTTATCTAATGACAGAAGTTGACATGACAAAAATTGTAAGCTTTGTTTCATCAAATGAAGAGAACTTTGCCTTAAAAGAAGGGTTTAAATTAACTTATACTCCATTTATAGTTGATGCTGTTGTCAAAGCTTTAATAGATCATCCTGAAATGAACGCTTCTCTAATTGATACAAAAATACATTATCATAAAAATATTAATATTGGTCTTGCAGTTGCTATTGAAAATGGATTGATGGTTCCTTCAATATCAGGTTGTGAGGAAAAGAATTTTCTAGGCTTTTGTAGATCTATCAACCAAATGGCATCTAAAGCCAGGGAAAATAAACTTTCAATTGATGAAATTGAAGGATCAACTTTTAGTATTACAAATTTTGGTGTTTTTGGTATATCATTTGGAACTCCAATCATAAATCAACCTAATACTGGAATCTTAGGAGTAGGAGCTATAAAAAAACAGCCTGTAGTTATTGAATCGGATGGGGTAGATGCAATTGGGATTAGAAATATTATGATGCTTTCTCTTGGTTTTGATCATCGTTTAATTGATGGTGCTGGAGGATCAAAATTTTTAAATTCAATACAATTATATCTTGAAGACTTTAATAAAGAGCTTTTTGGAACCTTTTAATGCCTGTAGATAATGTTCTAAAATTATATTCTAAAACTATTCGCTCATCTTTCTTGCATTACGGTTTTTGGGATAATCCAAGTGAAGTAAGCCTTGAATCATTAACACTACAAGACTTGAAAATTGCTCAATTAAGATATGCTGAACATTTGTGTTCATATATACCTTCGGATGTAAATTCAATTCTAGATGTTGGTTGTGGAATTGGAGGTAATGCTGAATATCTGTTATCTAAAGGTTTTCACGTTGAAACTCTTTCTCCAGATAATTATCAAAAAAGAGTGATAAGCGATAAGTTTAATAAAAAAATGATATTCCATCATACAAAATTTGAAAACTATGATTCAAAAAAAAAGTACGACTTGGTTCTTGAAAGTGAAAGTGCTTGCTATATAAAAATAGATGCAGGTTTTAAAAAAGCAAAACAAATTTTAAACAAAAAAGGCTATCTACTTGTTTCGGATTATTTTGTGCATTTTAGAGATGAATCAAAAAGTCCACATTTTAAGTCTTCACATGATATGAATACTTATTTAGAAAGTGCTCAGAAAAATGGTTTTGAACTTGTGAAGCAATATGATCAGACTGATAACACAATGCCAACATTAGAATACGCAGGTTACTTTTTAGAACGATTTATAAAACCAAGCTTAGACTATGGATTCTACTCTGTAAAAAAGAATTACCCTACAATTTCTAAGATGATTGAAAAAATGATTGGATCAAAATGGGATAAAAAGAAACAACAATTAGATTTAATTGATAGTAAAAAGTTTAAAAAATATAGAAAATATATGATTTATTTATTTAAAAAAAAATATGCAGAATAGTCTAAAAAAAAAATATAAACCAAAAGTAAAGCTCCAAATCACAGAAAATTATAAATTTGTGAATGAAGTCGTAACTGAAAATAAGCTTCATACTGTATGTGCTGAAGCACGTTGCCCAAATATTTTTGAATGTTGGGATCGAGGTACTGCGACAATAATGATTTTAGGTGATACCTGTACTCGAGCATGTGGGTTTTGTTCTGTCAAAACTGGAAAACCAACATGGAGCGATTCTCTAGAACCCTACAGAACAGCAATGGCCGTAAAAAAAATGAACTTAAAACATGTTGTTATAACCTCTGTAGATAGGGATGATTTAAAAAATGATTACGGAGCACATATATGGTCTGAAACAATACAACAAATTCATAAACATGTTCCAAATTGTAGCGTTGAGGTATTGACACCTGATTTTAAAGGATACGAGCCTGCAATAAATAAGGTTTTTAATGCAAAGCCAGAAATTTTTAGTCACAATGTAGAATGTGTAGAAAGAATAAGTAAGAAAGTTAGGTCCCAATCAGTCTGGGCAAGAAGTCTAAAATTACTCAAATTATCATCAGAATTCGGTTTAAGAACAAAAACTGGGATTATGGTTGGATTAGGAGAAAGTTATGAAGAGGTATTAACAACTATGAAAGAAGTTAGAGCTGCTGGAGTAGAAATTTTCACCGTTGGACAATATTTACAACCAACTAAAAATCATTTACCTGTTAATCGTTACGTTGCAGAAACTGAATTCTTAGAATATGAAAAATTTGGACTTGATCTAGGGTTTAGTATTGTTAAATCAGGTTCACTGGTTCGAAGCTCGTATCGAGCAGAAGAAGGAGTTGAAAAACTTTTTAAGGTGTAGCTATTATTGTACGGTTTTTTACCCGTCTGACATAATTGCAGACCAAAAAATAGCTTCCGACTAAAAAGCATGTAGTTCATAATGGTATAGTCATTGCAAATAAGTAAAAGAATATAAATAACTAGGGAATAGCCATGGCTGAAAAATTATCAGACAAAGAAATAGAAAATTTTAATTTAGAAGAATCAGATAAGTATCCTGTAATGCCCTTAAGGAATACTGTGCTTTTTCCTCAACAAGTTATTCCAATATACATAGGGCGAGAAAGAAGCCTGAAATTAATTAACGAGTTAGAAGCAAAAAAACGATATATTGTAGTTGTTGCTCAAGAAGATGGTTCTATCGAAAACCCCAAGCCAAAAGACTTATATTCTTATGGAACGCTAGCACAAGTTTTAAAAGTTTTTGATATGCCTGACAATAGTAAATCAGCCATTGTGCAAGGAATTTCAAGGGTAAAAATTTTAAATTATACTCAATTAGATCCCTATTTTACTGCAGCAGTGCAATCGATGGAAGATGAGCCAATTGTAGATAAAATTGAAGTAGAAGCTCTTTCAAATAATTTAAGACAAGCATTCGAAGACTTAATGAAAGTTGCGCCAAATCTGACGGAAGAGCATTCGGGGATGCTGAAAAATATCCAAAAACCAAATCGTTTAACAGATAGGGCCATCTCTGTTATTACGATCTCTAACCAAGAGAAACAAGAAATTCTAGAAGAATTAAATATCAAAGAAAGAATGGAGAAAGCGTTAAACCTAATGGGTCGTGAGATGCAACGCATAAAATTAGGTGAAGAGATTCAAACCGAAGTACATGATGAGATCTCAAAAACCCAAAGAGAGTACTACTTAAGAGAGCAGATGAAAGCCATAAAGAAAGAACTTGGTGAAGATGAAGGAACTGTTGAAGTAAAAGAATTAGAAGATAAAATTAAAGCGGCAAAAATGCCAAAAGATTCTGAAAAAGTAGCAATGAAAGAATTAGATCGTCTATCTAGAATCCCAACTCAATCCCCTGAATATAATGTTTCTAGAACATATATTGAATGGCTTGTTGATCTTCCATGGAGTGAATCTACAAAAGATAGAATAGATCTTAAAGAGGCATTAAAAATATTGGATGAAGACCATTATGGATTAAGTAAAGTAAAGCAGAGAATAATTGAATACCTTGCCGTAAGAAATTTAAAACAAAAGAAAGATCCTGAAGGTAAAGTCAGAGGAGCAATCCTATGTTTTGGAGGCCCCCCTGGAGTGGGTAAAACATCTCTTGGGAAATCAATAGCAAGAGCAATGGGACGTAAATTTGTGAGATTATCTTTAGGAGGAGTTCGTGATGAGGCTGAGGTAAGAGGGCATAGAAGAACATACATAGGTGCATTACCTGGTAGAGTTATTCAAAGCATCAAAAAAGCCGGCAAGAATAACCCTGTTTTTATGTTGGATGAAATTGATAAGTTAGGTTCTGATTACAGAGGAGACCCTTCTTCCGCTTTATTAGAAGTTCTAGATCCAGAACAAAATCATGCTTTTAGTGATCACTATCTTGAAGTTGATTTCGATCTAAGTAATGTTATGTTTATTGCAACTGCAAATTATCAAGATGCTATACCACCAGCTTTAAGAGATAGAATGGAAATACTCGATTTTTCAGGATATATTGAAGATGAAAAAGTTCAAATTGCAAAAAGGCATATATTACCGAAGCAAATTGAAGAGAACGGATTAGATAAAAGCCAAGTAACATTTGATACACCAAGTATTAAAGAACTTATAAGTTCATACACCAGAGAAGCAGGAGTAAGAAACCTTGAAAGAGAAGTTGCTAATGTTCTAAGAAAAGTTGCTCGTGAATTAGTCGAGTCTGAAGTTGAAAAAGTGAAAGTTACAAAAAAACAAGTAGGTGATTATCTTGGAGCACCTCGTTTTTATTCTGACATCGCTGAACAAGCTACAAAGCCTGGCGTTGTAACTGGTTTGGCTTGGACTGCTGCTGGAGGAGATATTTTATTTGTAGAATCCACTCTAATGACAGGTAAGGGGCAATTGACGTTAACTGGTCAGTTAGGTGACGTAATGAAAGAATCTGCAACAGCAGCCCAAACTTTTGTTCGGTCTCATGCGGATGATTTTGGAATTGATCCTAAATTTAATCAAACTTCAGATATCCATGTACATGTACCGGCAGGCGCTATACCCAAGGATGGTCCTTCTGCTGGAGTGAGTATGGTAACCTCTTTAGTTTCACTTTTAACAGATACACCTGTGAAAGAGAGAGTAGCGATGACTGGTGAAATAACACTTAGAGGGAATGTTTTACCAATTGGAGGGGTTAAAGAAAAAGTTACAGCCGCCCACAGAGCGGGTATTAAAGAAATAATTTTACCAGATCACAATAGAAAAGATTTAGAAGATGTTCCAGAAAATGTTGCAAAGGACTTAACCTTTCACTTTGCAAAGGAAATAAAAGACGTTTTAGAAATAGCTGTACCAGGCTCAATAAAAAAAAGAAAAAAATCTAATAACAATTCTAAGAAATAATTAAATTTTAATATATAAAGAAGGGCGATTAGCTCAGTTGGTTAGAGCACTGCGTTTACACCGCAGGTGTCGGGAGTTCGAATCTCTCATCGCCCACTAATCATTATTTAATTCTAAATAAAAAAATAAGTCTGAAAAATAAAAAGCCACTATTCAAAAGTGGCTTTTTTGTTTAGTTCTAAGCATAATTAATTAATGATTTTAATATTAATTTGTATATCTTTTAGTAGTTCTTTAGACACACACTCCTTTAAATGGAAATTTTTTTATGAATAATAAAATAAATTTTAAGAATAAGTATTCAAAATTCTTAGATATATGGTCTCCTAAAGTAATCGCAGAAATGAATGATTATCAAATTAAACTAGTCAAAATAAAAGGTGAGTTTTTATGGCACTCTCATGATAGTACGGATGAGGTCTTCATTGTTTTAGATGGTAGTATGGAGATCCAAACGGAAGACGAATTAGTTAAATTAGATTCTGGTGAGATGTATGTTGTTCCAAAAGGTGTTCCGCATAAACCATATGCTGAAAAAGAGTGTAAGATTATGATTATTGAACCAAAAGGAGTTTCGAACACTGGAAATGAAAATAATTTGATGACTTCAAAAAATGATGTTTGGATTTAATTAGGTTTTGTTTTTTTAGATCTTTTAAACCAATGAAGTATATTATAATTCTAACTATTTTTATTTCTTGTACCCCCCCGGTAGACTATTTTGGAAATTCAGTTGATTTTAAAAAAGAAATTATTTATTTAACTAAATTTAGAGAAGACTCTTCCGTTAAAGATAAGTACTATCTCACATTTAGACAGGTTTATGAAATACAGAAAGACGAAATTAAATTAAGAGAAAAAACACTTCAGCGATACCTTAATTTGATTATGGGCTATTACGGTTATTCAGAAAAAAAAATTATTTTTAAAAAAGATAAGAACTTTATAAAACCCTTATATCATGTAATTGTTCAATTTAATTGACGGTTATTTTTATTTTTAAGGGATTTAATTGATTTAGAACTACTTCACTATATTATTTGGAGAAAATATGAAAGAATATATCAAAGGTTTTTTTACAGCTGTATGCCTAACTACTAGCCTCTTTATTTTTATGAGCTCAAATAATAAAAACTTAGGAGATATCGTTGTTAATAGTATCACGATCGTTCCGAGTGAGAATGGGGGTGGATTTCTCAAAGCATATAATGCCCAAGGAATGGAGACTGCTTATTTAGGAACGGCACAGGGCGGAGTTGGAGTTTTGGGACTTCACAATTCGAGTGGTAACCAACTTGTCTATTTAGGATCGGGTGACAGGGGTTCAGGCTTATTAAAAACATATAATCAATTTGGTGTAGAAAATGTTTATTTAGGAAATGGAAGTAAAGAAGGTGGAACTTTACAAACATTTAATCAGGATGGGAAACAAACCTCTTTTTTGGGAACGGCTGAAAATGGTGTAGGTGTTTTAGGTGTTCATAATTCCTCAGGAAAACAGATTTCTTATCTAGGTACAAGTGCTCAAGGTGCGGGGTTCCTGAATATCAATAATAAAGAGGGCCGCTTATCTTGCTACTTAGGCTCAGGAAAAGACAGTCGAGGAGGGCATATTCAAACATATAATCCAAATGGGTATTTGACATCATATCTGGGCTCTTCAAGTTCTAATAGTGGGCTTCTAGATTTAAATAATGAACTTGGAGTAAAAGTAAGTTCAATGGGTGCGATGTATGATAATACAAGCTATAATGGAGATGGCGGCATTATGCTTTTTAATAAAAATGGTGAATATGGATGGTCGAAAGATGGTAAAATAGAATGAGATCTCTTTGCCTCTTCATGTGCATATTTATTATCATATCTTCAACACCACTTTCAGCAAAAGACAATTTACAAGACAGCCCTAATCTTTTAACTTCTACGTACAAAAAGGACCCATGGATTGGTATCGATAAAGTTCAACATTTTATGTATAGTCTTTTTATTTCTTTTGGGGCTCAATATATATTAGTGAATAAATTCAATATGTTAGAAAAAAAGGCAGTCCCATTATCAAGTAGCCTAAGTTTTATAGCTGGTTATTCAAAAGAGGTTTTTGATAAAAAATCAAGTCAAAATTTTTTTAGCAAAAAAGATATGTTCGCGAATAGCCTAGGCATTTTATGCGCCATTTTAATCATTCTCGATGACTGAATTAGAACTTGTAAAATTGAAAGAAAAATATTTTTGAATAACTTTTTAAATTATCAGTTATTTTTAAGTTCAAATAATTAAGTAAAAATGATTATGATAAAGCAATTTGTGGTAAAAAAGATTTTAGAGACTTTATTTAAGTTATGAAAAAAAAATTGGATGTTTTAGGAGCTTCAAAACGAATATCTAAGCATGTTAGACAAACCTACTTGTCTTACTCATCTTCTTTTTCAAATAATTTAAACAATCATGTATGGTTTAAATTAGAAAACTTGCAATACACGGGGTCTTTTAAAGTTAGAGGAGCATTTAATAAATTATTAAACCTCTCAACTAGAGATAAAAATAAAGGAGTATTAGCTGCATCAACGGGTAATCATGGAGCTGCGATAGCTTATGCATCTAAAGTTTTAGACATCACCTGTACTGTATATGTACCCTTCAATACATCACCTTCAAAATTAGATAATATGAAGCGATACGGAGCTTTAATTGAACTTTATGGTGATGATTGCATTCAATCTGAAATCAAAGCTAGAGAAGTTTCAATTAGAGATGGGAAAATATATATTTCTCCATATAATGATTTAGAGATAATTGAAGGACAAGGATCTATTGGTTATGAAATCTCAAATCAAGTTAATCATCCATTAGATGCTATAATCGTATCTGTTGGAGGTGGAGGTTTAATTAGTGGTATTTCAGATTATTTAAAATCTATTTGGCCAAATGTAAAGATAATCGGTTGTTCTCCAATGAATTCTGCGGTTATGCTTCATTCAATAAAAGCTGGAGAGATATTAGATTTGGAATCTAAATTGACACTTTCTGATGGTACTGCTGGAGGTGTTGAAAAAGGTTCTGTAACTTTTCCTTTTTGTGAAGACTACATTGATGAATCTGTTCTAGTTTCAGAAACAGAGATTAAAGAAGCTTTAGTTACATATATGGATATTGAGCATCAAATGATTGAGGGTGCAGCTGGCACTGCAGTTGCAGCATTAATTAAAAAACATGAAATGTTAAAAGATAAAAGAGTTGGCGTTATAATCTGTGGAGGGAATATGAATTTGACAACAATTAAGAACCTGTTATGAAAATAGAGTTAACTATTTAAATGATTAAAACCTTATGATTTCAACAAGATTTCATCTTGCTTTTCCTGTACATGACCTTGGTCTTGCTAGAAAATTTTACACAGATATTCTAGAATGTGAGGTTGGTCGAGAATCTAGTAATTGGATTGATTTTAATCTTTTTGGACATCAAATTGTTGCGCATCTTTCTCCAGAAGATTGTAATGTAACGATGACAAACTATGTTGATGGAGATAACGTTCCAATTCGTCATTTTGGATTGATCCTACCATGGAATGAATGGGAAAAACTATATAAAAATCTTCAAAAAAATAACATTATATTTCATATTAAGCCCAAGATAAGATTCAAAGATCAAAATGGTGAACAGGGAACTTTTTTCTTAAAAGATCCTAGTGGTAATGGTTTAGAGTTTAAAAGTTTTAAAGATTTCAAGTACATTTTTAAGAAATAAGAGTAAGTACATGCCTAAAATAAATTTTCTTCCAGATAAAAAGGTATTAGAAGTTGAAAATGGAGAAACAATTCTTCAGACAGCAATTCGTAATAATATTCCTCACGTTAATGCATGCGGTGGAGAAGGAAAATGTACCACTTGTAGGCTTGTGATTTTAGAGGGCATAGAAAATTGTTCAGAACAAACAGAACAAGAAAAAGCTCTTAAAGAAAAAGTTCATACTACCGATGAATTTAGGCTTGCATGCCAGACTCAAGCTGATGGAGATATAACAGTTAGAAGATTAGTTCTAAATAAAGAAGATATCGAATATGTTTCTGAAGGAGGTATTTCTGGTCGATTAGGTGAAACAAAAAAAATTGCAATTTTATTTAGCGATATCAGAGGGTTCACTCCTTTTTCAGAAAAATTGACGCCCTATGATGTAGTCTTTATTTTAAATCGATATTTCACAAGAATGGTAAAATCAGTTGAAGATAATAATGGTACAGTTGATAATTATATTGGTGATGGAATGGTTGCTATTTTTGGCCTTCATGATGAGGGAAATTCTGCAAGATCTGCTGTAAAAGCTGCACTTAATATGTGTGATGAAATGGATGATATGAAACCATACCTTAAAACAATGTATGGGCAAGATTTTGACATTGGAATTGGTATTCATTGGGGTGAAGCGGTTGTTGGTGATATTGGTGCTGGTAAATCAAAACGTTTAACCGCTATTGGGGATTCAATGAACTTTGCGAGTCGTGTTGAATCGGCAAACAAACAATTTCAATCCCGTTTACTAGTTTCTGAAGAAGTTCATAACGAAATAAAAGATTCTATTGTTGTCAAAGATTTTATGCGTACGAATTTGCCAGGGATCGAAGGTCGAGTAACACTATACGAGATAGAAGATATTAATTTTTCAGAAGAAGAGAGTTTAAACTCTGAATTAGTTGAAGATGGTATTACTTGGAATAAAGGTCCTAAAATAGAACTATTTGAAGAAGCACCACAGCAGGTTGTGAAAATCAAAAGAGAAGATGTTCTAATTGTTAAAATAGAGCAAAAATATTATGCATTAAATGATAAATGCCCCCATGCATTTCTTAGCTTAATTGGAAGTGATATTGACATTAAAAATGAAACTATTGCATGCAGATGGCATAAAAGTGAATTTTGTTATAAAACTGGAGAAGTTCGGGAATGGATGAAGTTAAGTAGTTTTCAGAAAATGCTAGGCAAGATGGGCTTAAATGCAGAAGCTCAAGAAGTTTCACAAATGGAGCAGTTGCCAATCGATGTTTATTCAACAAAAGAAAAAGATGGTCATGTTTGGATTGGTTTAAATAATTAATATGATAATAAGGTTTTAATCATGAAAGAAAATATAAAATGGACAAAACTAACTGATATCAAGAGTTTCGAATTAAAACCTCAACAATTAATAAAGGTAAAGCGTGATGAAATTCTAATTATTAAAGACGATACGAACTTTCATGCACTAAATAATAGATGTCCACATATGGGGCTTAGTTTGAATGCAAGTGAGTGTAATATGAAGGACAAGACAATTCATTGTAAGTTCCATTCAAGTTCATTTTCGTATAAATCCGGAGAAGTAAATGACTGGCTGAATGTTAAAGGATTTGAAAAATTCATGGTTTGGCTTTATTCTAAATTTGATAAAGATGCCAAAGAAATGATGTCGATGAAGCCAGCCAAAGCTGAAGTCTTTAAAACCAAAGTCGAAGAAGAACATGTATGGGTTGGGATCGAGGACTAAGCTTGTTATTTTTTATTTAAATTAAATTAGGATAATTACTTAGACATGGCTGAAAATAATAATAAAGAGTTTACTGAAGGAAATATTCTTTGGAAAAATGTGGCAACCGTATCAAGTTTTGATAAAAAAGAACAACAGGTATTTAACGTAAATAAAAATGAAATACTTATTGCTAAAGTAGGTGATAAATTTAAAGCAATGCAAAGCAGGTGTCCTCACGCAGGTCTTTCAATGCTTGGAAGCCAAATAAACTCGGAAAAAGATCTTATTTTTTGCAAGTGGCATAATACCAGTTTTTGTTACAAAGATGGAAAAGTTGATAAATGGGTTGATGTACCACCTTATCAGAAAAAATTGGTTAAGGTTCTTGCACTATTTAGTAAGAAATTGAAGCAGATGGTCGAAATGCCTGCAACCCCAATAGAAATTTTTAAAATTCAAGTCATTGAAAAAAATGTGTGGGTTGGAATAGAGGTCGCAAATTAGAACGTTTCGGTACTTTGTTTTACTTTTAATTATTTCCTCATCATTAATCAACTGTAAAGATGTATGGTATGATAATAATCTTAAAGATATAGAAGATCTGTCTTTAATTCTAAATGCTCGAGGCGTTGAAGATAATGTTTGGGAAAAAAGAATCTATAGCTTTATGGAATTAAGATTTTTAGAACATAAAATTAATATTGTGAACAGCCAGATCCCCAAATTAGTTTTGGATGTTAATATAATAGATTCAAGAGTTGAGAAGACTTCTTCTTTTTTAGTGTCTTTGAGTTTATATAATTACAGTATATCTGAGCCAATGTATTATAAATCTATTGCAGATACATTAATTACCAAAAAGCTCATGACAAGCAAGGTTTTCTCCACTGAAATGATGGGGCAATCATCATCAAATAATTTATATAGAGATGTTGAAAAATCATTAAATAAATTAATCTCTATTTTTTTAGACCAATGGTATAGGGATAATCCTTTTAAGCAGTTTTAATCTTCTTCTTTTTAAATCTCTTCCTTTGAGATTGATTCAGGGTTATGTAAGTTTTCATGAAAGTCTAAATTTACCTTTATTAAAAAATATCCATGAACCAAGTCATTATTATATTAAATCTCTTGATTTTTTGTTTCGCCCAAGAAGTCACAAAAACTGTTTCCTTAAAAACAGGGAATAATTTAGCTGTGTTAAAATTTGAAGGATGGGGCATTTCTGAACCACTTACAGTGTATTTAACAGAGGAATTGCGTAAGACAATAAGAGGACTAGATATTTTTCAAGTCCAAGATAGAGGTATTACAAATGAGGTGGAAATTTTTTACCCTCGCAAAAAAGATTATTGGGCTTGCTGGAGTGAAGAATGTGCTCTTGATCTTGGTCGCAGACTGAACGTTAATTACATCATAGCTGGAAATATTCAAAAAAAGAACGGAGATGAATTCTTAATAAACGGACGTCTATTTTCAGTTGATATGGAAACATTGTTAAATGAATTTGCAATGAAGAGTAGTGGCATCACAGATAGCTTACTATTAGAAATGAAAAAAATGGCATACAATGTAAGTGGTTTACCTGTTCCTGATACACTTTCAGTAGGTTCGGATACATCTCAAATAGCTACCACTAGTGACTTAAACAGAAAAAGAAGCTGGTTTAAGCTTCCACCAATACCCAGTAAAATTAAAGCATTAATGATGTCAACAGCACTTCCAGGTAGTGGACAAATATGGGCACAAAAAAAACTTCCGGGATATGGTTTTATGGGTACTGAAGTAACTTTAGGGACAGCAGCATTAATTTCTTATATACAATATCAGCAAGCATGGGGAGACTTTGAAAAAACGTATAATTCTTATCAAAATGGGACAGATCCTCATGATTTAATTGAAATTAGACCGGATGTTATTAGGTACGCATCCGATACGCGCAGATATAATTCTTTTATGAGAAATATCAGAAGCGTTGGAGCTTCTA